>DATLWV010000316.1:0-13199 GCA_035576145.1 Terriglobia bacterium | reverse complement strand
CCATGGGGGGCTCTCCTTTCGAAGGTAAGATTTAGTCACACAACCAAATCCTACTCGAATCGAGCCGCCCCCTTCATGACATCAGATACGCGCCTTGTCGTGTGTGCGCAATTGGCGTCCCGATCTATCGGGGCGATCCCGCGAAGCGGGACGTTTCTGTTTGTGCTCACGGCAATTTGGACCTTTGCGCCAGCCCCGGCTTGAAAATTAATAGACCTTTTTGTCCATTTTTTCCAGAAAAGAAACAATTGGCTCGACATTTCCCTCTGTGAAAACAATGTAGCCCTGGGCAGAGGCTTCCTCACCGGGTTTTAAAGTCCCAAAGTAAGGATCAGCATGTAAGCATGGGATTCGTGCATTGGCTATCATACTTTTCCCCGGAGTCCACCAGATGATCACTTTTCGTTTGTTATCTTCTGAAGTCACAATGGAAAGGGCCAGGTCCATGTTTTTTTCGATCAGCCCGCCTTCTTTCTCCGAGCGGGTATCATTTTGTGGACAGCCTTTTACAACACAACCTTTAAAAGTTGCATTTGCATTTTTAGTGGGCAGATCGGCAAGGGAAGTGATTTTCCCGTCGACAATAATAAAATTGTGTTTGAAATTATCCTGAAGCGCACCGGGAAAGCCGGTCAATCCTTTATATTGCATGCAGATCAGCGGGCGAATAACAGGGAGAGTTTTTGTCCCGTTATTAATAATCCGCATGGAAAGCCTCAACCCGGCGGCACCAAAGGGGAGGTCATGTCCGGTTAAAACGCGGGCTGTCGATTCGACAAATACATTGTTCAGAGCAAGACTTTCCACCCGGTAAGAAGCCATTTTCCCGCCGGCTGAGAAAATCCAGGGAAGAGGGAGCTTGTCGTAATGTCTCAGGATCGTATTGCCAACAGGGTTATATTCAAGGTGCTCGGGAAAAAGAAGGAATAGCTTGCCTCCGTCTTTCCAGGGCGACTGAACATTCAGTCCATAGGTGAATCGTTCGTCCCGAATATCACTTGCCCACGCCGGGTCATTGGATAATTTAATATTGGCAGATAAATCCGGTCCGGATTGAGAGATGGCCGCCACCGGCGTTTTGCTTTGGAAGCTCTGTAGTCCTGCAGAACTGATCATCAGCAGAACAAGTCCTGCTATCAGAGTCCCCAGGGGAAAATATTTCGTTTGTCTTGTCATGGCGCTTTCAGTTTAGATCATATAAGAATCGGAGCTGCCTTTTTCATCCTTCATCATTCAGAATTCATAATTCTCTTTGCCCCCGCCGCCCCCTTTATAGATGCACCAGCCCCGAAATCGAAGACCCTAATGATTCCTTCATTTGATTTTCAGGGTCGTCCGCTATACTGAATTGTATTGGCGACCTGCAATCCGTAGACGGCGATGAAGTTTCTGAGAATGGGAATGAGGCGAACCTGGGGCGGGCGAATGGCGGCAGGACCGTTGATCTTAATATGCGGAATTCTCTTGTTTCGACCCGCCCCGCTCGCAGGTCAGACCGCCGGAAGCTTGCAAGGGACTTTGACAGATCCCTCAGGCGCTGTCGTACCCCATGCCTCAGTGAGTGTGATGGCCAAGCCGAACGGGTCGTCGCAGGTAGCGACCTCAAATGGCCGGGGTGTCTATAAGATTAGTGGGCTCGCGCCAGGCCGTTACACTGTTACGGCCAATGCTCAAGGCTTTGCACCCTCCAGCAAAAGCTTCACATTGGCAGCCGGCCAAACGCTCACGCTCGACATCCACCTGACGATCGCATTGCAGGCACAGCGGGTAGAAGTTCGCGGCCAGGCGGTCCACCTTCAGGTTGCCCCCGACAGTAATACCAGCGCCGTGGTTGTTTCCGGTGAAAACCTTAACGCGCTATCGAACGACCCTGACGAGTTGCAGAGCCAGATTGGGGCTCTTGCCGGCCCCTCAGTTGGAGCGGGCGGAGCCAATATCTATATCAACGGCATGACCGGTGGCGATATGCCTCCGAAATCCGCGATTCGGGAGATTCGCGTCAATGCCAATCCCTTCTCAGCGGAAAACGATCGGCTCGGTTACGGTCGTGTTGATATCTTTACCAAGCCGGGAAGCGCAGCCTACCACGGAGATGTTTCGAGTGAATACAACGACTCCAATATGAATGCCCTCAGCCCGTTTCTGGCTGCCTCCGAAGAAAAGCCTCCCTCGTACCACACCTGGCTCTGGGGCGCAGATATCGGCGGTCCGCTGGGCAAGAAGGCTTCCTTTTTCTTCGATTTCCAGCGCCGCAACATCAACCGCGCCAGTCTCGTCAACACGGTTGTGCTCGATCCCAGCCTGAATGTCGTGCCTTATGTTGCTTCCGTCCCCAACCCTCGCGTCCTGACCAACCTCAGCCCTCGGGCGGATTTCCAGCTGAGTCCGAACAATACGCTCAGCGTCAGCCACCGCTATTTTGAAATCAACGAGCGCAACGACGGCGTGGACACCCAGTCGCTTCCCTCGCAGGCCTTCGACCGGATCTTCCATCACCACAATATTCAGATTATCGACACTCAGGTCCTGGGTTCACGAGTGGTCAATCAGACCAGCTTCCAATACCTCCACTTCAACGACGCGCAGTCGCCGCAAGACTTTTCACCCACGATCGACGTCCTTGGAGCGTTCACGGGCGGCGGCAACGGCTCCGGTGCCTTCAACCGCTACGAAACTCACTATACCTTCCAGAACTATACGACCATGACCCTTGGCCACCACGTGGTGCGCTTCGGCGGCACACTGCTCGATCTGCCTCGCAGCGAGTCCACGAATGGTGGTTTCAACGGGACTTTTACGTTCAATTCGCTTTCCGATTATCAGCAGACGGAGCAGGGGCTGCAAAATGGCCTGACGATGGACCAGATCCAGGCTGCGGGGTACGGTCCCAGCCAGTTCAACATCACGGCGGGCGAGCCTCAGGCTTCCATCGCCCGCGTTGATGGTGCATTCTTCATCAATGATGATTGGAGCCTGCGGCCCCACTTCACGCTCAGTACCGGCCTGAGGTTTGAAACCGAAAACTATGTCAGCGCACACGCCTTCTGGGCTCCCCGGATAGGAATTGCCTGGGGCCTGGGCCACGGCTCGAACGTCAAGACGGTGCTTCGAGCGGGGTGGGGCATCTTCTATCAGCGCCTTGATGATGGCCCCATGATGATTGCGGGTCGCCTGAACGGGCAAAACCAGCGGACCTACATCGTCAATAGCCCGGCTTTTTTTCCAGGCGTTCCTTCTCTCACTGACCTGACTGGTATCGCAACGTCAACGCCGACGATCTTTCGAATTTCCCCAAATCTTCTTCTGCCTTACGATATGGATACAGCAGTGAGCCTGGAACGCCAAATTGCACGCAGCGCGACGGTCTCGCTGACTTATGTGAACTCTCGCGGCGTTCACCAGTTCTTAGCCAATGATATCAACGCGCCTCTGCCTGGAACTTTCAATCCCAGCGACCCGGCAAGCGGAGTGCGCCCTCTCGGCAACGCCGCGGGAAATATTTACGATTACCAGTCAGCCGGCATTTACCGGCAGACGCAATTGATTGCCAACATCCATGTCAATGCCAATGGAGTCTCTCTCTTCGGCTACTACGTCTTTGATGACGCCCACGGCAACTTTGGATCGAGCGTCCAGATCAGTCCAGCCGGAGACGGACGCTTCAGCTTCCAAACGAATCCTTATAATCTTTCCGAGGATAATGGGCGATCCGCTTTCGACATCCGCCATCGCGCGGTATTCGGCGGGAGCTTCGCGGTGCCCCTTGGCATCCGCCTGAGCCCGATGCTCATGGCAAATTCGGGACAACCTTACAGCATCCTGCTGCCCCAGGACATTTACGGTACCGGAGTCCACGCTGCGCGACCGGCGTATGCGACCGCCTCAACCCCGCCGGCCAATCTGGTGGTGACGAAATACGGCGCGTTCAATACCGCTCCCGGGCCGGGGGACGCTCCAATCCCTCCGAACACCGAAACCTCGCCTTTCAACTTCATGCTGAATTTCCAGCTCAGCCGGACCTTTGGATTCGGTCACGAGGGCTCCGACCGCCATGGTGGAGATGGAGGTATGTCGCCAGAGGGAGGAGGCCGCAGGGATCGTGGAGGGCTGGGTGGACGCGGCCTCAGTGGTGGCGGTGGCGGAGGATTGGGCGGCGCCACAAAGCACAAGTATGCGCTCACACTCAGTCTGTCCGTCCTGAACGCATTGAACAATGTTAACCTCGCCTCGCCGATCAATGTCCTCGGCTCCCCGCTCTTCGGTCAGTCTATCGCCATCGCTGGTGGGCCCTTCTCCGCCCAGGTCGGAAACCCCGTGGCGAATCGCCTCATCAACGTCGGCGCTTCCTTGAGCTTTTGAAGTTCTTCCCTTGAGCGGGTAGCCTTTGATTTTGAAGAAAAGAGCCGCATCCCGCCTCGCGGGATGGGATAGCAGGCAACGACAAGCAGGCCCAGCCCCCGAGGGGCGAAAGATGACCGCATGGCACGGGCATCTTGCCCGTGAAGAACATGGCCAGGATGGCCATGCCACATTTGGCCCGTGCTTCCCTGAACGCCGAGACAGAAACCGCCTCTGCGCCAGCCCAAAGGTATGCTCCTTAATGACTTTGTTGCGCGGGGTATTTGTCGCGTATCGCAATGGCGCGCTCCACCAGCGCCCTGGCTTGGTCCGTCTTGCCGAGTCGGTGCAGAACTTCGGCGTAAGCTTCGATCGCCCCGAGCAGCTGCGGGCTTTCCGGGCCGTAGTCAGTTTCCTTTATCTTGAGCGCACGTTCACAGATGGGCTCTGCGTCAGAGTATTTCTTCTCTTCGTTGTAAACACGGGCCAGCGCCAGGAGCGACTCCGCCAGCGCTTCGCTGCCGGAGCCTGAAATCTGCTCCTGGACCGCGATCCCGTGCAGGATGATCGGTTCAATTTCGGCCAGACGGCCTTCCGTACGGTAGAGGTTCGCCAGATCAGCAAAGTTGAGCCACAACGGGGATTTGCGCGCCTTGCTGGAGGCAGCCTGCTCCTGCAAATTGAGCGCCTGCTTAAACAGGGCCTCGCCATTGGCATTTTGACCTTCTTTGACCAGCACGTTGCCGAGGGCATTCATCACATCCGGAAGCGGGCCCGGATCGTCCGGCCTGGTATTTGCCTCCGCAAGTTCCAAAGCCTGGCGATATGTGGTTTCTGCAAGGTCGTAACTCCTGTCTTGCTCGTACTGCCGCGCCAGAGATTCGAGGTCCCGCAATTTCTCCGGCCAGGGGCGCTGGGAAGTGGCGTCCGCGGCGGCCGCCTCGAAAGACATCCCCACCGCTGCGTTCGCGTGGCCTTCGGCGCGGTAGACATGCGCCAGAAGGCTGCGGAGGGACCTGCACTTCAGCTGGTCGGCCGCTGGATTCGCCTGACAGGTCAGCAGCGCCTCATTGATGAGCGGTTCGGCGCTGGCGGCACGGTTATGCCTCAGGTAGTACTGCGCCAGGTTGTTTGCCACCATCATCAATAACCAGGAATGAGGGTCCGGATTCTGCCGCGCAATGGCCAGCGCTTGTTGATATTCCTGCTCTGCCGTCGCACTTTCACCTGCCTTCTGGCTTGCCAGCCTGAACATCGCGAGATTGTTCAGGTCGCGCCCGACTTTCGTGCTTTCCGCGCCGAATAACTTCTTGTCGAGCGCCAGCGTGCGCTCGAGTGCGGCAATAGCGTCGTCGCAGGCGCCCTGGCGCATATCCACCGAGGAAAGGAGGTTGAAAAGCAGGCCCAATCGCTTCTCCGAGCCCGGTGTCGACTCGGCTTTCCGGATAGCAGCGGCCAGAAGCTTTTGGGCTTCGACCAGCTTGTCATCGCTTATGGCCTGCTCGATCGCATCCATCTCGGGATCGCTCTGGCCCAACGCGCTTTGTGACGCGCCTGCGGCCTCTTGCGAATTCTGCGGAATTCCTTGTGCTGTGGGAGTTGGAACTGCCGGCTTGGAAACGGAACTTTGCGCGAAGAAGGCGGTGAAGAAGAACGACACATCCAGCAGGACCGTCAGAACTTGCCCTCGCACAGCGTGTCTTGCCACCACCCACCCCCGAAGCGTTGGTAGGACCTTCGATTATATCCGCGGCGGCCTTCGTTTCATCCTTCGGAATTCATAATTCTCTTCAACCCTAAACAAAAAAGCCGGTAGCCTTTGATCACGGGGAAAAACCGCACAGTAATCCCGCAGGGCGGGACAACTGTGCGCTACCCACTTTAAAAGTCAAAATCTGCGCCGCCCGCCGGCCGCATCAGCCTCTGAAGCTGGGGATGGTGGACCCGCACCGCCGCGCGTGGACCACCTGCCCGTAAACCTCGGGAGGCACGGACGGCCCCGGACGCGTGCAATGCTGGCTGAAAGCCTTCATCAGTTCCGCGGCAATCGCCTGCGGGCTGACCCCTTCAATCTGCCGCCGCTGCAAGGCGTACACGAGCACGCCGTCCTTGAAAAGCGCGACAGACGGCGAGGAGGGTGGCACCTCGGGCATCAGTTCGCGGGCGCGCGCGGTCGCCTCCATGTCCACTCCGGCAAAAACGGTGGTCAAGTGGTCCGGGATCACCGCGCCCTGCAGCGCTTCGGTCACTCCGGGCCGCGCGCCGCCGGCGGCACAGCCACAGATGGAGTTCACCACAATCAGCGTCGTCCCAGGCTGGGCCACAGCGGCATCCACTTCCGCGGCCGCCCGCAGCGGCTTCACTCCGCACTGCGCGAGTTCCTCCCACATCGGTCGTACGGCTTCCGGATCATACAATGGCTGCATTCTCATTCCCCTTCTGTTTGGTTCCTGCGCCCCTGGCAGCGCTCCGGCAAAAAAACGATTGCCAGCCGGCGCCGCGTTCCAGTGTCAGGTTTTCTATCAGTATGACTGAGCCGTCAATTTCTGGATAGCACATTCTGTGGAACGGGGCGATTCGGCGGGCCAACCGGCTTACAGACGCTCCGGGCGGCGCTTTCGTGGCTGCCGTAGATCCTCGCCGTGTGGCGTCTGCGCACTTGGCGTCCCGATCTATCGGGGCGGCCTCGCGACGCGGGAGGCTCTCTTGGGCTTCACGGCAGCCGTTGGGTTCACCAGAACTTGGGGAAGCGGGAGTGGGCGACCGGATTGCAGGAAGGTTTTAACTCTTGAATGAGTTCGGCTTCGCGCTCCTCGGGGCGGTTGGTCAGCTCGAAACAGAAGGTATCGGGACAGTGATCCCAAATTGCCTCGTCGGTGGAATTTTCCCGGTTCCAATGGCTCAGGAGGCGCTCGCGCACTTTGCCTTTGCCGATGAAAAGCACTTTGCCTTCCTTGTCACGGAGGCAATAGACACCTGGCGCGTCAGGAGCTTTGAATTCGATCCACGACTTGCTCCAGGTGTAGTCGTGACCTTTAATTCCCGACATAGCAAACCCTTCGCAACAAGGGCCAGAGCGGTTCGTGTCCCCGGTGCATCCAACACGGTGCCAGCTTGCTTACTCGGCCACGCAAAACAAACCGTCAAGGAATTTCCTTTAATCTCGCCGACCCGTTCATACGTAGACGCGCCAGCCACCCTCATGGACCGGAATACACTGTTATTCTTGAGTCGCGCAGAACGGCGAGTTTCTTCCCGTCTCTCGACAGAGCGTACGAATAGGTATGCGTGTCCATGGGGACTCTGATGCTCAGCAACGCGGTCCCCGTGTGCATGTCGAGAAGCACGATTTCCCTGCCGACGAACTTTCCAGAGACGTCCAGGGCCGGATGCCTGCCTTTCGCCTTGATCAGCTCCTCGACAACACGCAAAGATCGTGGAGATACGACCGGAGTAATGACCAAAACCTTCCGATCGATATACGCACCATGCGGAGGTTTGTAGGTGGCGGTTGGAACACCACTTTCCCCAGTAATCTCCAACGGGTTATCGCCCCTCAGCTTGGTATAGATGACATGCCCGTCTCCCAGCAGATTGAAGCGGGCACACTCGAGGGTCAACCATGGGGTTATCCGGCCCGTGTTGATCTCAATTCTTGAGAAATTGCTCTGCCAGCAACCTCTCGTCCGCACCCTCACCGGGAAGATTACCGATTGATCGCCGAAAAGCACATGATTTCGTTGCACGCTCTCCGGTAAATCCAGTTCTTTGGTGACCTGCAGATTGTTGCTGTTGAGGACGCGGACGTGATTGTCCCTCGTTCTGGCATAGATGAGCGCACGGTCGGGGGAAGGAGAAATCTCGGTCCATTCATCCGTCGGGAAAGTTGCCCGCTCTTTGCAATGAGCGTCATACGCAACGAGCTTGCCCGCTGTCTCTAGAGTAAACCCACCGGCCCGCTGGGCAAAGAGCCTCAGAAATTCCCACCTCTGGGGGCCGGTGTCACAGTCTCCAGCGATTTCACCGCTTGCTGCGATGTGCAGGACTTTCCCGCCGTATCGACCGGACGCTTCCCGAGTTTGGAGCGCGTTGGAAGGCCCGCTTGGAAAGGCCACCCATAGGGACCCATCGTTTGCGAAATCAATCCTGTATGGGAGCATCGTTCCATTCAGTGCACCATGGTCAGCACGCCAGCCATGACTTTGCAGGTCGATCTGCAGAGCCGGCTCCGGAACTTGCCCCACCCCGAGCATGGTTCCCGCAAAAAAAATGACAAGTAGGCTCCTCATTTTCATTATTGTACACCCCCGTAAGAGAAGGCTCGATGTGATCCATAAAATAGCCATCCTCCAAACATGTCGATTATCGCGTGCAGAGCAGTGCCGACCGGAAAGTCTGCTCCGTTGAAATGGTCGACGTGAAGTGCGTCGTTGTCGTGATGCAGCGACGGGGAGAATCCTTCTCGATGAGTAGGAGGAAGCAGGCCGCCATGGGCACCTTGATCTCCCTGGGCTTCACCCAGAGCCTTATTGAGGGCGTTACTGAAGGCGGCGTCCTTTTCGTTGTTGTGTTCTATCGCAAATTCGCAGTTGCCATTGACCAGAGTGCAAGTCGGATCCAGATGATCGCGTGCATCCAGTGGATTGCCATCGTTGTCGGTTACCCCGTTAAGAAGTTTATTGGCCCTGTCAACGACAAGATCGTACTGATGTTTTTCCCTTTCTGCTTCGGTCATCGAACTGGAAGTTGAGTCACCCCGCTCCTGCCCTTGGTTATTGATTGGATCGCCATTTTGGTTCCCGTAAGCGTTTAGGTTGTTGGGGTCGAGTAGGTATTGTCGCAACGGTGAGTCCGGCGTCAAGAAGCGACCATAACGCGGAAAATACGGCCGACCGTTGGGGTGTATGGCTGGCCCAAAGCGGGTAGCGCAGAGTTGTTCTGTAACTCTGCGGCTTTTGTCAGATTCGCGTTCGCTCATCCGATGGCAGCAGGACGCGGTCAATGGGCAGAAAGGGATGCCGCGTGGCCTTATCCTGGAGCGACCCAGAATATTCCCGCACACTGGACCAGAACCAATCTTCGGGCTTCGCAACCAAACCCCGCCGCACCGGATTCATATGGATGTATTCCACCGCCCTGTTGTATTCCCTCACCGTCCTCAACGCACGGTCAAAGAATCGGCCCTGCCAGAGCTTTCCGGTCTTCTTGCGCCTGCTGTTGATCTGCCGCGTAGAGCTTACTTTGATTGTCCCCATCACCGCCGAAATTGTTTTCGGATATCGCACGCCGATCACAGCATGCCAGTGGTCCGGGAGGAAAACCCACGCCGTCAGCAGAAATTCGTACTCAATCCGCCGCGCAGCTACGGCCCGCGCCAGAATCCTGAAATCGCGGTCCTCCAACTCCTTGCGCGTCCGCTGCACGTTGCAGGTCACAAAGAAATAACGATCGCTCAGCACCAGCCGTCGCAGTCGTGACATGCGGCAAGATTAGTCGTTTCCAGTCCCCGTCGCAATCAAAACCCGCAGGGAGAGGCTGCGCAAAGTTGTCCCGCCGTGCGGGATGCGGTTCTTTTATCGAATTAAAGAGCCGCAGAGTTACAGAACAACTCTGCGCTACCCGCTCTTATGGCCCGCGTTCGGGGTAGAGGTCCCAGTTGAACCCTGGGACATTACATTTATACCCTGTGCGTAGAAGTTGAAATTCCCACAGCGCTCGTGGGGTCTTCAATGCAGAATCCAAGGGGGCTAGAGTACTACAGATTTTCGGGGGGTAAACCTTCGCCCGTGCGGTTCCCCTAGAACATACGGCAAGAATGTGGAGGGGGAAGGGTTCTCTGATGAGGCTACCGATGTCACCCAACGGCTCGACTCTCGATGAGACCGTCCAGGAAGCACCTGAATGCGCGAGCGCCCGAAGCATACCTTTCATGTCGGCGGGCGAAACGTAGGCCGTCCGACCTTGATTGGTCATAGGCGCTGTGTTCAACCGGGGGTCGCCGGCGGGAACCACACGCAAGACAAGCGGACCATGAAGGTAGTTCGTCCCCTCCGGGTTATAGAAGAAGCGGACTGCGGTTGCTTGGTCCACCGGGCAGCCGAGTAGCCAGGCTTCAACCGCCGGTTGGGCGTTGGGCCCTCCACTGACTGAGGCTGCCATAGCGAAGGCCAAGGCTATAATGCCAACGACTAAGGTCTTAAGAGCCATGATGAAAATCTCCTTCATCAACAATCTAATGAATTATGGTCCACCCAGGACTTTCGCGCTGGAGTATTTGTATAGATCGCTGCTGTTCTGCCGGGGTCGCTAAACGCGGTTGATACGGCGTCACGTTGCCATACTCGTCGATTTGGTACCCCCACGTCATTGATCCTTTGTAGGTAAAGGTCCTCTCTTCGTAGTTTGGAACACCAAGCGTGCTCACGGCCCGGAATGTTCCCGCCTGGCCGACAGTGGAGGCAGGGTCATCCCAGAGCTTGTTAGTTGGCAACCCGTTGGATGGGTACATAGGCTGTTCTTGTTTGACCCTATCTGTATGTTCTGGCTCGGCTCCATATCCCGTCCTCTTAACAGTCTGGGCCCAAGAGCAATTGTCGCAACCTTGAGGAAAAGCTTGTAGGTCCACCCCGTGTTGGCCCTGGCCAAAATCTTCCCCCTTGAGAGGGTTGATCTTGACCCATGTGTCGCCAAGCTTTATCCAGATGGGATTATCATTACTTGCTGCTGACTTATTGATCGGGTCGCCGTCGTCGCGCCCGTAGCCGTTAAGGCTGTTGGGATTGAGGAGATACGCCACCAACTGGGACAATGGACCCATATAGATGCCAAGCCTTGAAAAATACGGGCGCCCATTGGCGTCAATTGTTGGCCCATAACATACGCAGTAGATACCGAAGTCGGCGTAGCTCGAAGCTCCCGAGCCGTAGATGCTGCACACATACCATTCGTTTCCATGCGGATCGTATAGTGAGTCCGCAGCGGGGTGCTCTCCATTTGCTGTCCCCCAGCGCTTCGAGCCCATCTGGTTTCGGTATTGCGTCCATTCGCTGCTGCTTGAAGTACTTGCATCACCCCTGTAATTGCCGATTGCGTCCTGAGGAGAAGCGTTTTCTGACTGCCATGAGTCGCCGGCATCGGGTGCATTCGTGTAGGTAACGTCTGGCTTGCGGGAAGGAACATATTCATTCTGCCAGAATCCATAACCACGAGTACCGTTCGCATAATCACCGATGCGACGGCCGAAGGCATCGTAGAGGATTTCGTTGTCGGTGCCTCCCCAATTCGACCTATCATCTTCGACAAGCTGTCCCAGGGCATTGTAGGTGTACGTAATAGAAACGTGCTGGGAGTTATTGATCTTCGTGAGCCGGCCTTCGGCATCGTAACTGTACGTGTTCAGAGTAGTCGCATCCGTGAGGAGGTTTCCATTTGTGTCGTAGGTGGGAGCAGCTGTGCCAACGAGCGTCATGCGGTTGGTTGCCGGATCGGAAGTAATCTGGGGGCAATTTCCGTTGGTGTATGGGTTCTGCACGCAGGTCATGTTTCCAAAGTCGTCATAAGAATAAGTCAGGTTTTCACTGAAGTAGCCCGAGTCAAATGGCGTGGCTACCGCCTGCGTCAATCGCCCCAGACTGTCGTAAGTGTATGTATCGGTGTGACTCGAAGGGTACGCTACTCGATTCGGATTACCGCTGGCTTCGTCATTGTCGTAATCGCTCCGGAGTTGTCCGTTGTTTCCTGCACCCTGGGCAGGAACGTCGCAACCTCCGGGGATTGGCTGGTTCGAATAGTAATTATAGACGATGCAGGAGATAGCATTTGGCTGGCTCGGGCTTCCGAACTGTTCACGAACCATTTGCAGGCGGTTGTTGTAATCGAACGTCTGGACGGGGGCAGCGCAGGAAGGGCACGCAAGTCCCGTAATGACAGCAGCTGCCCCAAACGGGGTGTAGCTCATCGTGGCGAGGGTCCCTCCGTCCGTGCTCGTTATCCCGGTAATCCGTTGAGCTCCATTAAAGGTTTGCGTGATCGTATACCCCCATGGGTGGGTGAAACTGATCTCATCGCCGGCGAGGTCATAGGAGTACAGGCTGTTTTGCATGGGAGCGCATATATCTCCAGATGCACAGCTCTGCCAATAACTCGTGACATGGCCCATGGCATCATAACTCTGCAAGGTCAAGGTAGCACCGCTGCCCGTAGAAGTATGACTGAGCCGACCTTTCGTGTTGGCCAGAGTGTATACCGTCTTTCCAGACGTGAAACTCAGCTCATCATAGTAATAGTAGGCTGTGGGTGTGCTGTCGGAATATAGTCGGGACTTGAGACGGCTGAGGGCGTCATAGGAATAGGTTGTCTTGACTCCGCTGGGGTCAGTGCGGCTGCAAATGGCACTCATGTCACCCGCACAGGCATGGCCTTGGGTGTCCGTGTAGGAATAAGTTGTTGTGCCCGCCTCCGGGGTTGTGGCAGATGTCAGGCGCGACAGCGAGTCGTATTGATAGGTGCGCGTTTGTAACTCCGTTCTCCCCGCTCGATGTTGGAAAAGTCGAGCACGTTGTCGAGCAGGCGAGTGAGGCGTTCGCTCTCATTCACAATGGTGTCGAGATATTCGCCCTCGGCCTCGGGACCGGAGGTCCGGCCCATGCGCAGGGTCTCCGCGAACATCCGAATGGCGGCCAGGGGCGTCCGAAGTTCGTGGGAAACGCTTGAAACAAACTGAGAACGCAAGGCGGCGAGCCGCAACTCGCGGCGCACGTCGCGCCACACCAGATAAGCTCCGAAAAAAGTCACGCTGAGAACAAGGATGAGAGTGAAGACATAGAGCGAGCTTTCCAGTTTTCCCCTTCGTTCCGGGCCCG
>DATLWV010000315.1:0-3372 GCA_035576145.1 Terriglobia bacterium | reverse complement strand
ACGCCATTGGACGAACCGGATGATGACAGGCGGAATGTTGCAATGATGCGCAAACTGGCAGGAGAGAAATCTCGTGGCAGGCACTGACCATTGGTGGGACGACCTGACACGAGACCGCTTCTCAGCGGTCCTGGAGCTTGTGCTTGATGCGACCGCCGACGACTATGAGAATCTTGAGATCATTCTGAAGACGGTCAATGGACTGTATCGGTCTGAATCAGGTCTCAGTAGTTGGAAGGCGCTCGAGGCGGTACCGGTCTCTCGTCCTGAGGTTATCAAGGCTTTGCGGGAATTGACGCAGGAGGGCTTTGCGCAAGCCTGCAATTATGACCCTGTGACGAAACAATTCTTCCCGGTAAATTTCTCCCAGAACAGGGCCAGCGTGCTATGGTATTACGTCACGGACAAGGGGATGAATGCTGTAAATCGTCTTCCCAAACATGGCGCTGAAATATCATGATGAGTTGAGCGATGGACACCAACTACGACCCGCAGAAAATTGAAGTGAAATGGCAGGAGCTCTGGGAAAAACAGAATCTGTTTGACGCCGACGTCGCGCCCGGCCGCAAGAAGTATTACGTGCTCGAGATGCTGCCGTATCCTTCCGGCGACATCCACATGGGGCACGTACGCAACTATTCGATTGGCGACGCACTGGCGCGCTACATGTCAATGAAGGGCTTCAACGTCCTTCATCCCATCGGATGGGATTCCTTCGGATTGCCGGCAGAGAACGCAGCCATCAAGCACCAGCGGCCGCCGGCTGAATTCACTTTCGCCTACATTGACCGCATGCGCCAGCAATTGAAGCGGCTGGGCGTGAGCTACGACTGGCGCCGCGAAGTAACTACTTGCGTGCCTGAATATTACCGCTGGAATCAGTGGTTCTTCCTCAAGATGTATGAGCGTGGCCTGGCCTATCGCAAGAAGAGTCGGGTGAACTGGTGCCCGCAATGCGAAACGGTTCTGGCCAATGAACAGGTGGTGGACGGCTGCTGCTGGCGGCATGAAGAGACGCCGGTGGTTGAAAAGGAACTCGAACAGTGGTTCCTGAAGATCACGGACTATGCCGAGCGGTTGCTGGATGACATGAAAGAACTGGTCCGGTGGCCGGAACGCGTATTGACCATGCAGCAGAACTGGATCGGAAAGTCGAAAGGGACGGAAGTTGACTTCAAGGTTGTGGAGCTTGACCTTCCCCTTCGCGTCTTTACTACGCGCGTGGACACGATTTTCGGCTGCACGGTAGTCTTTGTGGCGGCGGAACATCCCCTGCTCGAAAAGATGATCGCCGCCTCCAAGAACCCGCAAAAACTCCGCAGCGAGGTTGAACGGATCAAGCAATCTGCGATCCGGCAGCGGGCTGAAGTTAATCTTGAAAAGGACGGTGTGGCAACTGGCTTCACAGCCCGCAATCCTTACAACGGGGAAGCTGTTCCCGTCTGGGTTGCCAACTTTGTTTTGACGGAATACGGCACTGGCGCGGTGATGGCTGTTCCCGCGCACGACCAGCGCGACTTTGAGTTCTGCACCGCGTTTGATCTTCCTATCCGCAATGTTATTGTGCCGAAAGGCGAAGAACCTCAAGTAAAACTTGAAGCTGCTTTCACGGACTACGGAAAACTTGTGAACTCCGGCCCCTACACCGGCCTTAGCTCCGAGAGGGCCATCGAGCGCATGACACAAGATGCCGAGTCCGACGGGTTCGGCAAGGGAACCATTCAATATCGCAT
Source organism: Terriglobia bacterium (assembly GCA_035576145.1). GTDB lineage: Bacteria > Acidobacteriota > Terriglobia > UBA7540 > UBA7540 > SCRD01. The sequence continues at coordinate 1,639 of DATLWV010000315.1, read as the reverse complement.
CAAGGACTGGGGCATTTCGCGCCAGCGGTACTGGGGAACTCCTATTCCCATGGTTTACTGCAATGGATGTGGTGTGGTCCCTGTGCCCGAGAAGGATCTCCCGGTGCTGCTGCCTGCTGACATCAAGCTGACAGGAACAGGGCAATCACCGCTGGCGGGCGCGCCGGAGTTTGTGCGCACAACCTGCCCAAAATGCGGCGGCCCGGCCAGGCGCGAGACCGACACGATGGACACTTTTGTCGATTCATCGTGGTATTTCTACCGTTACACCGACTCCAAAATCGATACGGCGCCCATCAGCAAGGAGGCGGTGGATTACTGGTTTCCTGTGGACCAGTATATCGGTGGCATCGAGCACGCTATTCTGCACCTGATCTACATGCGCTTTTTCACCAAGGTGATGGAGGACATAGGCCTCGTCAGCTTTTCCGAGCCCGTGGCGCGACTCTTTACGCAGGGAATGGTGATCAAAGACGGCGCTAAGATGTCCAAGTCCAAGGGCAATGTGGTCGACCCCACGGCCATGTTTGAGAAGTATGGAGCGGACACCGTACGCCTCTACATGCTGTTCGCTGCGCCGCCTGAAAAGGACCTCGACTGGAGCGATACCGGCATCGAGGGCGCCTGGCGCTTCCTGAACCGCGTTTACCGGGTGATTTCGAAACATGCAGACAACGTGCGCGCGGTGGAATCCCTGCTGCGAAAGGCTCCCCGACCGGCGGCTTCTCCCGAATATACGCCTGAAGAGAGGCAGCTGCTGCGCAAGGCCCACCAGGTGCTTCGGCACGTCACCGACGACATGGAAGAGCGCTGGCATTTTAATACCGACATCGCCCTTACCATGGAGCTGTTGAATGAGCTGGCGGAGATGGAATCGCCGATTTCAGAGGGAACTATCCGCTCTGAAATAGTTAAAGAAACACTTGAAGTATTGGTCCTCATCCTCGCGCTTTTCACGCCTCATATCGCTGATGAACTTTGGGAGGGACTTGGCCATTCGGGGGCGACGTTGCGCGTGGCGTGGCCGGCCTATGATGCCGCGCTTGCCGCTGAAGAAGAGCTCGAGCTGCCGGTCCAGGTAAACGGAAAGCTTCGTGCCCGGATTCGAGTTACCATCGATGTGACCGAAGAGGAAATCCGCCGGCTTGCCCAGGCCGACGAAAAAGTTGCCCAGCACCTCAACGGCCGCCAGATCGTCAAAATCATCATCGTGCCCCAAAAACTCATCAATATCGTTGTCAAATAATTTGTCTCCGTCTGGTTGTTCAGTCGTGGATTTGCTTTCCTGAGTTTTTGCCAACTTCCACATCTACGGTTTAGCGGTAGATCCTCGTCCCAGGAAGTGGCTGGTAATACCCCGGCTGTTTGATCCTTCCTCCCGAAACGCAAAAGCCCCTAGGACTCACGGCCTTGCGGTGTATAATGCCTGCAACTTATGGCATTACAAGTGGGGGCGCGACTCGGGGCTTATGAAATCCTCTCGCCTCTGGCGGCCGGGGGCATGGGTGAGGTTGAGCCGTTTTGCGGGCGTGAGCCCTTCGCTGTCATTCTGAGCGGAGCGAAGAATCTGCTTCTCTTTTCCGCTGAGCATCCACTCCGTGGGACCCCGCAGGCGAAATCCCGAGTGCAACGAGGGATC
>DATLWV010000314.1:0-8747 GCA_035576145.1 Terriglobia bacterium | reverse complement strand
GGCGGCCGCCGACGTTGTCGGGGTAAACTCCAGCCGCCGCTACAGAGGCAAGCCAACAACCAATCGGGGCCCAAAACGGGCTTTGAGCTGGCGGTGCATAGCCACTGACCGGCGGGTCAGTGCTTTTAAGACTGAACAACCAGACGGAGACAAACAATTTCGGCCTGAAAGAGGTCAAAAAAATGGCTCTCCGCCGAAGACCGGCCGGCCACTTGCATGGAACTTTTGCCGGCAAGTCCCCGGTCGGTAGTTAGGCTCCGCTCCTCACGCTTCGGTCTTCCGCATTTGTCTCATGCGGAAGTGAGCTTGCGTTCCTGGTGGTTCCAAACGGCGATGGCGTTATTGAAGTAAGCGTAGTTGGCCATGTGGCAAGCGATGGCGGCGTTGTTGCCGAACACGGCGTCTTCCACCGAGGGCCGCCGTGTCTTGACGGACTGGAAGAAGTTCCACAGGTGCTCGCGCGTGTCGTTGTAGTTGTCCGGAGCGTAGTAGCCGTTGGCTTCAATGGGCTTCGCCTCGCCCGGAGGCGTGTCGTGTTCGGCGTGCCACTTTTTGGAATAGTCGCCTGACATGGGCTGCGGCCAGGCGGGCGTGCAGGGGCTGTGGTTCACGCCGTCCTGCGGCCAGATGGTGAACCCGCTGGGGTTCTCGATGCCGTGGACTTCCATGATGCCGCGGGTGCCCATGAAGCGGTAAATCTCGTCATCACTGGTGTTGAGTGTCACCCGCAGCGTGGCGCGGAAATTGGCGTATTCGTAGATGGTGGTGATCACGTCGGGAACGTCCCGGCCCTCCTTCCAGTGGAACAGCCCGCCCATGGTGGCCGCGCGCTTGGGAGGCGCGGTCACGTCCAGCGCGTAGTGGATGCCCGTGAGCGAGTGGATGAACAGGTCGCCGGAAGCGCCTTCGCCGTAATCCTGCCAGTTGCGCCAGCGAGTGAACCGCTGCGCCGAGAACGGCCGCTTGGGCGCGGGCCCCAGCCAGGTTTCCCAGTCAACGGTTTTCGGAGAAAGGTCGGGCGGAATGGTATAGTCCCACGCGCCGCAGGGACTGTTGCGGCCGAGCGATGATTCCACCAGGCAGACGTCGCCGATTACGCCCTGGCGCAGCAACTCGCGTGCCTTCTGATAAATCACTGAACTTGGTTCCTGGCTGCCCACCTGCACAATGCGGTTGTGCTTCTTCGCCGCATCGATCATCGAGAAGCCCTGTTGCACTTCGTGGGTCATCGGCTTTTCCACATAAACATCCTTGCCGGCCTGGCAGCACTCCAGCACAATGCGATGGTGCCAGTGGTCAGGCATGGGAGCGATAATGCAATCGATGTCCTTGTTATCGAGCAGCTCCTGATAGCGCCCGGTTACCTGGATGGGCTTGCCGACAATCTGTTTGGCCAGTTCCTGCCGGCCGGTGTAAAGCTCGCATGCCGCCACACACTCGACACCGGGCAGTGAGATGGCGTCGCGCAGCAGGCCCGAGCCGCGCATGCCCACGCCGATGATGCCGAAGCGCACCGTGTCACTGGGAGGGGCTGGCCGCGCCGGCGCGGGTCCTGGCGCCGATGCCTCCAGGCGAATGGCCCGTCCTGCCAGCATGCCTCCGGTGACTCCTGCGGCACGCCCCATAAAGCTGCGTCGAGAGATTCCTTTGCTTTCCATTTTGGAATTTCCTCCTGGATGAAAACAAGATGATGTTTAGCCCCGCCTACCCCGGGCGCCGCATGAGTCTATCGCCGTCAACACAGGTGTGCAATTATTTCTTCAAAAATTTGTGACGGTGCCAGGAGCTTCGCTTTGGCTCTTCGCATAAATCCTTACCCACTGCCCGCGTCGTTCGAACGCGGCGACCTCGTGCAACTGGTACCGGAAGGTAAGAAAGACCGGACGGATAGGCGCCGTGTATTCGTCCGCCCGAGCGAGCAGCGGCATTCGCCGCATCCAGTTGTCGGGCGGGTCCCACTTGCGCGAGTAAAGGTAGAGCAGATCAAATGAGTTGTCGGCAACGTTCTTGAAGTCCGGCGGTGCAAACCCCTGAACGCCAACCACGCGCAGAGGCCTTTTCACATACCCCAACTCGGGATGGCTCAGTTCATCGGTGGCGGGCCAGGCCGTGAGGATTCGAGGATTACGCGGCTGCGCCGAAAGCCACTCTGCCGCCTGCTGGTGTAAGCGGATGAAGTCTGCGTAAGAGAGGTTGTTTTCATAAGCGAAAGGATACTTGGGGTTGATGAACCACGCGACCACGAAGCCGGCCGCCACAAGAACAAATGTGGCGCGCATCACCGGGCGCGGCAGGGCACCCACGGCCAGCACGAGGGCCAGGTAAAAGCACGGAAACATAGGCAGGAGATATCGCGTGAGCACCGCGCCACCCACCACGCTGAGCATTGCGACATAGATGGCGCCAAGGCACGCAGTAAGAAAGAAGAACTCTTTGCGTGGATCTGCAGGATGTTCCTTGCTCATTGCTGTTTCTTCTGCGGCCTTAAGGGCACGAGCAGCTTTCATCCTCCGGTAACCCAGGAGTGCCGCACCAACCAGCAGCCAGTTGAATCCTGCGATGAACACCTGGTAGAGGCGGCGCAGAAGGCTGGCTGCAATCCTGCCGGGTCCGAGGGTGGAATAGAGGTTGTACTGAAGGTATTCCGCATTGCCTGTCCAGAAGCCCGTAACGTTATGGTAATAAGCCGTCCAGGCGACCAGCGTGACAACCGGCGCTGTCAGCCACACCCAGGTGCTCTTGCCAGGAGGTTTTCTGAACAAGCAGACGAAGACGATTGCCACCGGAACTATAACGATGGCGGTTTCCTTGGTCAGCACGGCGAGCGATGCTGCGATGGCAAACCACGCCATGCGACGGCGGAGCAGCGCCCACACGGCCACGGTGGTAGTGAAGGCCGCGGGAAGATCCAGAAACGCCAGCGTGCTCTGTGCAAAGAAGAGAGGAGACAGCGCCAGCAGTATGCACGCCCAGATTGCAGTTTCACGGCTGGCAACGCTGCGGCCCAGAATGTAGAGTGCGAGTAGCGTTCCGGCCGCAAACGCCACCATGGTGAGCCGCGTGATCAACGGAGAAAAACCCAGCAGCCACCACGCCAGGGCAAGACATACGGAAACAAGCGGCGTATGCCCTGTCGTCAGGGTGCTCTGCGGAACAAGGAGACCGTGACGGAAGAAGTCGAGCGCCGCCGGGACGTAGTAACCGGCCTCGTCCCACAAGTATGGCAGGCGCAGCAGGGGATAATGCGCCAGCGCCACTGCGCCAAAAGTTCCAATGAAGCCCAGGCTCAAAAGCAAACGGGAGTTTGCAGACGTTTTGTTCATCGAGAGTGGCATGTTACAACCCACGCCGCATCCATTTTTTCCGATTCGGCGAAGAATTGAAAGGATTTTGGATCGTCCTCGGTCCCGGTGAACGGCGCGCAAGGCCTTTCAGGCGTTGTCATCAGGCGTCATAACGGATTACGATGAACAGGGTACAGCGTGCTTACGGTGAGTTGACATTTTTTCTGTGCCAGTCCCGTGCAGAGTGATGGCGTGAGACTGCATCTGCTGCAGAGGATGCGAGAGAGCTAATTCATTTTCCTGAGGGAGAACGATGAAATATCGAAGGTTCGGACGGACAGGCTGGATGGTGAGTGAGATGGGATACGGCATGTGGGGTATGGCGGGCTGGACGGGTTCGGACGATGAAGAATCACTCCGGTCGCTTCAGCGTGCGGTGGACCTGGGCTGCAATTTCTTTGACACGGCCTGGGCTTACGGCGACGGCCGAAGCGAGGAATTGCTGGGCAAAATCGTGCGGGCCAATTCCGGCAGGAAACTTTATACAGCCACGAAGGTTCCACCGAAGAACCTGCAATGGCCAAGCCGGCGGGAATACACTTTGGATGATTGTTTCCCTCCCGATCACATTGAGGAATACACCCATAGCAGCCTGAAGAACGCGGGCCTTGAAAGCTTTGACCTCATGCAGTTCCACACCTGGGAGGATTCCTGGGTGGAGGACGACCGCTGGGTTAAAAAGATGGACGACTTGCGGAGACAGGGATTGATTCATGCCGTAGGGATCAGCATCAACCGCTGGGAACCGTGGAATGGCGTGCGCGCCGTCAGGAGTGGCCTGGTGGATGCCGTGCAGGTCATCTACAACATCTTCGACCAGAATCCCGAGGATGAGCTCTTCCCGGCCTGCCAGGAGATGGATGTCGCAGTGATAGCACGAGTCCCATTCGATGAAGGCACGTTGACGGGTACGTTGACGCTCGATACCCAATGGCCCAGTGACGACTGGCGCGCCACTTATTTTGTTCAGGAGAACCTGAAGAGCAGCGTGGAACATGCCGACGCCCTGAAGCCCCTGGTGCCGGAGGGGATGACCATGCCGGAAATGTCGCTGCGTTTTATCCTGGGCAATCCCACGGTCAGCACGATTATTCCAGGAATGCGTAAGCAGCGCCACGTAGAATCGAACATCGGTGCCAGTGACGCAGGCCCGCTTTCGCAGGACCTCCAGGCGGAACTGGTCAAGCATCGCTGGGTGCGGCAAGTGACCGAATGGTCGCAATAGAGGGCGCTTTGAAAAATTCTTGATCTGTCTTACTTGAAAACGGTTGCTTGAGAGATAATTAGAAAGGGGAGGGGCGCAGCAGGGTTTGCCTTTCGTCGCTGGGAAGCGTACCCGGCAGGGCATCTCCGGCTGCAAATTCAGCTTCAAACAAACGATGACGGAAAGGTAAGGAGGCTGTGTATGAACTTTTTCAGGACTCGGACCTTATGGGCGGTAGCAATCGCTGTTTGCTTCCTAGCTCCCCTCGTGCACGCTGACAGCATAAGGTTCAAAAACGGGCGGACCATCCAGGGGAAATACCTGGGTGGTACGGATTCGCAAGTTACGTTCTATACGAACAACCAGCTCATGCACTATGGGATTGGCGACATTGATTCCATAACATTCGGCGGGCAGACTTCCACTCCCTCCGCTGCGGTAGCGACGCCTGCTCCTGTTGTGACGGCTCCTCAGATGGCGCCGGCAACTACGTCGAGTGCGGACCTCGTGGTCCCTGCGGGCACACATCTGGTTGTGCGGATGATTGACGGTATCGATTCGGACCGGAACCAGGTCGGCGATAGTTTTCAGGCAAGCCTGGAAGAACCACTGATTGTAAACTCCACGCAGGTTGCGGCCAAAGGAACAACCGTGTATGGAAAGCTGGAGCAGGTGAAATCAGCCGGCCGCATTCAGGGGCAGTCTGAGCTCCGACTGGTGCTGACCGGTATCTTGCTGAATGGCGCAACGCACAACATCGTGACCGGTGAATACGATGTTCAGGGAAGTTCTCGCGGCCATCAGACCGCCAAGCGGGCTGGAATCGGTGCGCTGGCTGGAGGAGTTATTGGGGCCATCGCGGGCGGCGGCAAAGGGGCAGCCATCGGCGCGGGTGTTGGCGCGGGCGCTGGCACTGCAATTTCGGTGATGACGCACGGCCAGCAGGTCCACGTGCCCAGTGAAACCGTGCTGAACTTTACACTGGAGCAGCCCGTGCGGCTTCCAGTTTCGAGCAGTTAAACGGCGATCAGGCTTATTTGCGTTGCGCGAAAAGTGAAGGGGCCACCCAAGAGCTTCCTCCAGGTTGTGTTACGCACAAAGGTGGAGGTTCCCGTGCAGATTGGTTACGGGCCGGAAAAGTTCTCCTCATTGATTGGATGGGCCTTCTTCGGGATGCGTAGCTTGCTCCCGGACGAAGGCCCGCAGTCTTTTTCGCAGTTCATCCCTCGCATGCCGAAAGGCTCCGAGCCGCTCTTCTTCGCTGCCGTCATTCGCGGCAGGGTCTTCGATGCTCCAATGAATGCGCCGGGTCTGGGCCGGGAAGACGGGACAGGTTTCCCGCGCATTGTCGCAGACAGTGATAACGTAATCGAAGTCCTGCGCCAGGAAATCTTCCACTGACTTTGAATGATGCCCGGAAATATCGATTCCGGCTTCGCGCATCACGGCAATCGCCTCAGGTCGGACATTTGTGGGCTTTGTTCCGGCGCTGAAGACTTCGCACGACGGCCCTGCCTCCTGCCGCAGCAGTCCCTCCGCCATCTGGCTCCGCGCTGAATTGGCCGTGCACAGGATCAGAACTCGCATGGTCGGTTTTACTCCGTGAGAAGAAGTGAAGCCCCGACGCGCTGTCCAATGCACCGCTTCGGGCGGTGCAGGGAGGCATTACCTGAGTTGCCCGCCTGCACTTTGCCAAAGTCCCACGCCGGCGGTGTTAGGCAAACGGCTTGCGCGCCCGCACAAATGCGCTCATGAATTTGCCGTCGATCTTTGACGAAAGTGAATCAATATCCAGCCCCTGTCCTGTGAGGAATTCACAGGCGTCTTCGGCCTTATAGATGCGCGTCGGCTCAATGCCAATGTCCTCAAACCCGGCTGCGGCCAGCAGAGTCTGATACTCCTTTTCGTGAAGGGCCCCGGCTACGCAGCCCACCCATAGTTCCACGTTGCGCCGGATGTCTGCAGGGACGTCGCCCCGGACGACGATGTCCGAGACGGCAAATCGGCCGCCCGGCTTCAGAACCCGAAATACTTCCCGCAGCACAGCGGCCTTGTCTGCCGAGAGGTTGATGACGCAGTTTGAGATGACCACATCCACCGCGTTGTTCGGTAACGGAATGTTTTCAATTTCGCCTTTCAGGAATTCAGCGTTGGAAATGCCGGCCCGAGCCTGGTTCTGCCTTGCCAACTCAAGCATCTCGTCCGTCATGTCCAGCCCGTATGCCTTTCCGGCAGGTCCCACGCGCCTGGCGGAGAGCAGCACGTCGATACCTCCGCCAGACCCAAGATCGAGAACAACCTCACCGGGGTTCAGCTTGGCCAACGCCGTGGGATTGCCGCAGCCGAGTGATGCCAGCACCGCTTCCTGCGGCACCTCACGGGTCTCGGCGGGGTTATACAGATTGATGGTAATCGGATCGGGGTTTCCAGCCGTGGGGCTGCAGCACGCCTTACGTCCTGCTAAAGTCTGTCTAGCTGCCTGCCCATACTTCTTTCTTACGATTTCCTTGATGCTTTTCGTATTCATCGGTTCTTTCCTTTCCCGGTTTCGCTTGGGAGCGGCCCGATTTTGACCAGTTCGCGAGGTTCAATCGCTTTGTTTCGCGTGCAACATTCCGCGTAAAGAAAAGCGATCAGTTCCTGAAGAGAATCTGTGTTGGCCTTGTACCAGAGAAAACTGCCCTCACGTCGCACCCGAACCAGTTCTTCGTTCCTGAGCTTGTCGAGGTGATGTGAAAGTGTAGATGGCGGAATGCCGAGTTCGCTCTGGATATCGCCCACGACAAGCCCTTCGGGATGGGCGGTCAGCAGAAGTTGCATGATGCGCAAGCGCGGTTCGGCGCCCATGGCTGCAAACATATCCGCATAACGGCTGGCCTGTTCGGTCTTGTTGGAGCTTGCCATGACTTCGATAATTCCAGAATTATCGAAATATGTCAAGACCATCTCGAAACTATTCTGCCTCGACACCCGCAGGCATTACGTGACAAACATGGCTGGTAAACCTCGTTTCCGATGTAGGGACTTTTGGGGGGAGGCAGGCCGGAGTCTCAGAAAATCTTCACCAGTTGGGTGTCGTGGTCAGCTAATCCTTTGATTCTTCGAGCCTCTTCAGCAATCGCTTTCGCCAGCCTGGAGTGAGCGCCTCAACCTGCAAGGCCCGTTCAATTAAGAGGGGATCCTGCTTTTCACGGTCGTAATTGAGACGAAGGAGGTCGGCGATGCTGATCAGGTTTGCACCCCGATGGATTGGTTCAACGGCGTCGCCCTCGCCCAGTTCTCCTTCTTCAACCACCGCAAAATAGAAACCGGTGCGCCTGCTGGAAAGGAAACGTTCCGGCATATCATCACGCCCAAACCTGATTCCGAGCTTGTAACAGGGCAGGCGCGGCTGAGTAACCAGCACGACAGCCGTTCCAATCCGGAATCGATCGCCGATGCAGGCATTGTCTTCCAGTAGGCCTTCGAGCGTCAGGTTTTCTCCGAACATTCCCCAGGGGATCTCCATGCCGGGGAGTTCGCTCCGCCAAAACTCGTAGTGCTCCCCATGGTAGGCATAAAGGGCTTTATTGAGTCCGCCATGCACGGAAAGGTCTGCCTGGGCGTCGCCTACGATGTTGAGCTTGCTCACTTTGACCCGCCGTTGAACCGGAGACTTGTAGATTCCGGTTGTGACAGCCCGGTCGCCAAGTATCACCTGACGCGGGAGTCCGACATTGACCGATAGAACCTTCATCGCGTTCATCACAGGATGCACATGCGGCATTCTTGATACACAGCCCGCTGCAGATTACTGGTGTTTCAAACGGGCCGGCATGTTCTATAAGTTTTCAACTTTCGCCCGCCTGATTATAATGGTTCAGCGCGAAAGTGGCGGAATTGGCAGACGCGCCAGACTTAGGATCTGGTCCCGCAAGGGGTGGGGGTTCGAGTCCCCCCTTTCGCACCAACAAGTTGCGAACAGTTAATAGAGGCCCCAAGCAAGTTCGAGTGAGGTTCTAATCACTCTCGCATTAATTTTGAGCACCTGTTGAATGCCTTTGCTTTGGGCAACAACCTTCACCCGGGCAAAAGCTTTGTGCCTGCCCCGGTCCTTATAAGAAGTCATAGAAATCAAACACAAGGCGTATTTTGTTGCCTGAGGTACTCACAGCTTCCTTCCTTAAGCGGTGATTGAGCTTAAACTGCAAGCGGCCCTC
>DATLWV010000313.1:0-31875 GCA_035576145.1 Terriglobia bacterium | reverse complement strand
TCATCGTCCATGTGAACGTCAAAAAAGTCTCCAGCCAGCCCGGCAAAATTGACGATGTGAGCTTCCGTGACGACGATGCGCCCCGTTTCAAACCAGTCGCCCTCATGAAGGTCCTCAAACCAATACTCACCCGGCGGCAGTTGCCGTCCATTCGCAGTCGCCATAGCTATCTCACCTGCCTATCCTGGCCTGCGCTTTGTTGCGCCTGGCCCATCACACAAAGCACGCGCCGTCCATCAATTTGATGTCACCAACGATGGGCCGGAACGCCATATAAGGAAAGATGTCGCGCTCAACGTCGATTCCCGGCGCAACCTCGGTGAGGCGCAGGCCGTCCGGGGCAAGCCGAAACACGCAGCGCTCGGTGACATAGAGAACTTCCTGATTCTTTTGCCGTGCGTATTGCCCGGAGAAGGTAATCCGTTCCACCGCTTTGACGAACTTCTGAATTTTGCCCGGCTTGACGATGCGCAGCTTCCCGTCTTCGAATGCGACCTCACTGCCCTGGGCGTCAAAGGTGCCGCAGAAAACCACGCATTTCGCATTCTGCGCAATTTCCATGAACCCGCCAGGGCCCACCAGGTTTCCGCCCAGATGTGACACATTCACATTTCCCTGGGCGTCCGCTTCACCCATCCCCAGGAAGGTCTGATCAATGCCACCGCCGCTGTAATAATCGAATTGGTCCACTGAGGGGACCAGTGCGTCAGGATTGCGCGCAGCCCCAAACAGCGCCTCATCCAGCATACGCCCGTTGTGGGTGCCCTGTTCGACGCTCATCCAAAGGTCGTCTTCGATGCCTTGTTCAGCGATCACGCCAAAGATTCCGCCGGGAATGCCGAAACCGAAATTGAGGGATGCCCCGGGGCGAAGTTCTATCGCCGCGCGCCGGGCAATGATCCGCCGCGCCAGCTTGCCGGGAAGTTCGGCGGACAGCCGTTCCAGGTGCCCACGCTGCGTGCCGCTGATGGTCGGATCGTAAGGCAAGCCGTAGAACAGTTCCTGCGAGCTGTCTTCCACCACAGCGTCAATCATGATGCCAGGGACGTGCACGCTCCTTGCTTTCAACGTCCCGGCTTCCACCACCTCGCGCACCTGCGCCAGAACCACGCCGTTGCAATTGTGCGCCGCCATCGCCATGGTGTAGATGTCAAGGTCAACGGCTTCCTCTTCAGGGCTGATATTTCCCTTCCGGTCGGCGTAGGTCCCGCGAATGATGGCGACGTCCACTTTGAAAGGCTTGTAACGCAGCAACTCGCGCCCATCGACGTTCATCAGTTTCACGAGTTCGGCCGTGCTCCGCTTATTGCAGCGGCCTCCATCCTGCCTTGGATCGACAAAAGTGCCCAGCCCGGAGTGTGTGATCAGGCCCGGCCGCCCGGCGCCGATCTCCCGCAGGAGCTGCTGCACCACTCCCCCGGGAAAACAATAGGCCTCAATCTTTTCGTCGCGGATGAGCTGCTGGATGCGGGCTGACCAGGTGAAGTGAGAAGCGATTATCCTGGCCAGCATTCCCTCGTGCGCAAAGCGGTTGGTCCCCAGCTCACCGCGGTCGCCCAAGCCGAGTGAGTGAACGAGAGTGAGCCCGCGCGGTTCTCCCGTTTCAAGAAAGCGTTTCTCAATAGCCGCAAAAATCGCCTCGGCTGAAGTCATTCCCGCGCCGTTGCCACTGACGGCCACAGTGTCCCCGTTCCTTACCATCAGGGCAGCTTCTTCCGCGCTGAGAAACTTCGTCGCACTCATGCTTATCACCTATCGATTCCTAAACACCGGCTTTCTTTTGGCTCGAAAAGCCGAGATGCCTTCAGCGCAGTCCTCAGTTGACCGTGCAAGTCCAGCGGCTGCCGCGTGATGGAGGTCCAAGCCCGCGTGCATGGTTCCCAGCAGGCTTTTCGTCAGCGCCATTGCAGCCGGAGAATTCGAAAGAAGCTGATCAAGCCACGCCTCGACCTGGCGGTCCATGGCGCCTGTGTCGTCTGCAAGAGCGTTCAAGAGGCCCCACTCGCAAGCCTTTTCGGCAGAGATCGGCGAGCCTAGCAATGTAAGTTCCCGGGCGCGGACTACGCCGGCAATTTCGGAGAGCCGGCGAACTCCGGTCCAGCCGGCGATCATACCCAAGCCAACCTCCGGAGTTCCAAGCTTGGCTGCCTTTACTCCCACCCGAAGGTCCGCCATCAGCGCGAGTTCGAGGCCGCCGCCGAGGGCATGGCCGGAGATTGCGGCGATGACGGGCTGCGGCAAGCCCGCAATCATCTCAAGAACCCTGATGCCACGGAGGATCCATTTATTCGCCATTTCAACCGGAGTAAGCGCGCCCCACGCCTCGACATCACCGCCGGTGCAGAAGAAACGACCATTCCCGCGCAGAACCACAGCACGGATGTTTCGTGCCGTCTTCAGCCTCTGTACATGGGCCCCGATTTCGTCCAGCATCGGCAATGTGAGAGCATTGCCTTTCTGCGGGCGGTTCAGTATAATCTCCGCCCACTCGCCCCCGTTTCGCTTTTTCTCCTGGTAAAGAACGTCGGATTCCACTTGCGATCTCCAATCTGCAGGAACTCGAAACCCCGGTGTGACAAAACCGCCATCGGTTGTTATTGACTGGTCGGCCGAATCGTTCAGGACTTGCACCCCAACCCGGGAGCTTAATAACGGCCGATGGCTTTTGCCAGGATATTGTAAAGGGTGAATCTTAAGTTTCCCGCGATAGAGTGTCAAGCCACTGCCTGCGCGAAAGGCAATTCGTTGGAATACGCCCGGCGTCTTCCTGCCCGGTTCTATGGGAAGTGGCCGGGAATCGACTTTCTCAGAATTTCGGCCCCGGCGGTGTATTGCAGGCTGGCGATGGGAGCCATCTGGTAGACGTTGACGCGAAAGTCAGGATTGACTCCCAGCAGAAGGTAGGCCATTCGCTCGGAGCATCCGTAGTCTTCCATCAGCCATTCCATCAGCTGGATGCTGGCGCGCCAGACGGCTTCTTCCAGCGGCTTGGCGCAGGCGAGCGAAATCAGGCTCTCCTGCTTCTCAAGGCGAACAAAGGTCTTGCTCTTTCCCTTGATGAGACCACAGCGCAGTGTCAGCGTGCTGCGGGTTTCCATGGCGGTCCCATAGAACTCGGTGTCACCCTGGCAGGCGTGAACGTCACCCACATAGAGCAGGGCGCCAGGATGGTAGCAGGGAATCAGGATGCGCGTGCCCGGGCGGATGTCGCGCACGTCCATATTTCCGCCCCAACTTCCCTGGCCGAGTCCGGGAGTGGCGACTTCGCGCTCGGGGGCCACAGCAATCGTGCCGATAAAGGGCGATTGCGGAAAGCGCAGCCCCAGCGGATATCTGCGGGCCTGGCCTTCTTCCCACGTGACCGCTTCATCGAGGACCACATCGCCGTTTTCGTGGCGGCCGATGGCAAACGTCGGCGTGCTCAACTCCCTCCAACGGGCGGAATCCCCCAACGGTTTGTGGCCCGGGCGCCAGTAGGTAACGCTCTGATCGTCGAGTTCCAGCTTTTCGATCTCTACCACCAGCGTATCGCCGGGCTCCGCACCTTGAACGTAGACAGGCCCGGTAACGGGGTTAGCCCTGGGCGGAGAATATTTCAGGTACCAGGCGTCCACCAGGTGCGCGGCATCTTCCGGACTGCGATAGGTCCCTGAGGGGGCGTCTTCTGTCTCCAGAACAAAGGCCTCGTCCTGTTCAACCTCCAGAACAGGAGTATGACGGTGGTCAAAAGCGTACTTCAGAGAATCACGGTTGCGCACGACGCGTTTCATTGTACCCAGAGCTCCTTTCAGTTCTTCCGTTGAGTTTAGTCCTGCGATGATGCGCTGTCTATCTGCTCACGATGGCCTGTTTGTATTAAAGCAGGGATGAATCCAGTCGATAAATCATATGAAGCGGCTCCTGCGGAGGCTTCTGTCCGGAGGTGTGTCCTGGGGTCGAACAGTAAACCGGGTTTCCACTCTTGCATTTCAGGGGCAGCACCCAGATCCCCAAATGCGGCCGCAAATTCGAAACTCTCGCTGGAGAGTCTTCCGGCGCGGGACCAGGAACGACAGGTCCCTGGGGCAAATCAGGGATCACCAGTGGAAGGGACTGCCCGCATAGATTTTGAGCCAGTGCCGGCCCGTGAACATCCTGCACGAAAACTGAGAACTGCTCCAGCAAGACGGTTTCTTGTTTGTCATGGGTGACCAGGATCTCAAATGAGGTCCAAAGCGAGATAAATGGAAGGCAGGACGCCAAATAAAAAGGACCTGTTGCACGAGATCGCTGGTCTCCGCGAGAGGCTGGCTGACGCCCAGAGAACCATCAACGATCTGAAGAGAAGGGATGTCCTCGTGCCGGCGGACGGAAATGGGCATGCGAGAGAGCCTGGCCTGGAAGTCTGTGAGCCCTCCAACGCAACAGGCAAACGTGCTGCGCCGGAGGAGGAAGGTCTCAAGTACTACCACGCATTCGCCCACGCAAAGACGGCCATTGCCATCCAGGACGCCGATGGCTGCATTACAGAACAGAATGTCGCCCACCGGACCTTGCTGGGTTATCCCGACGACGATTTGGCAGGCAAAACGCCCGGCCATTATCTGGCGGGCGGGACGGATGAGTTTGGGCGGACGATGGGCGAACTTCTGCAGTGGGGGAGCTACTTTGGCGAGACCCGGTGCCGGACCCGGAGCGGCCGATGGGTGGACGCTGAAATTTCCATGGGCATTGTTCGAAATGCTGACGGCGACATCATCGGTTACACAACGTTCATCTTCGACATCACGCAGAAGAGACGCATGGAAGGTGCGCTTCGCGAGAGTGAAGAGCGCTTTACCACATTTATGAACAACAGTTTTATCATCGCCCTGATGCGCGACACCCGGGGCCGCTATGTATATGTCAATCGAGCGTTTGAAGAATACGTTGGTATGCCCTCGGCTGAAATTCTGGGAAAAACGCCTTTTGATATCTGGCCCAAAGAGTCCGCCGAAGATCTGATTGCGACGGACCAGGTGGTCCTGTCAACCGGACATTCGATCGAGAAATATGAAAGAACGGTCCTTCCCGGGCGCGAAACAAGAGAGTGGCTGGCCATAAGGTTTCCGTTTCACGACAGGAAAAGAAAGGCTTTTGTAGGTTGCGTGTTGATCGACGTTACCGAGCGAAAGAGCCTGGAGGAACAGCTTCGCCAGTCGCAGAAAATTGAGGCAGTCGGCCGGCTGGCTGGCGGTATTGCCCATGACTTTAACAACCTGTTGACCATTATTACCGGCTACTCCGAGTTGTTACTGGGGGCAGAAGCATCGGAAGAAGACCAACGGAGCAAGATGGAAGAAATCAAGAAAGCAGGCGAACGGGCCGCATTGCTCACCCGGCAACTTCTGGCCTTCAGCCGCAAGCAGGTTCTGGCCCCGCGGGTTCTGAACCTGAACACCGTCATTGAGAGCCTAAGGAAGATGATCGAACGTCTGATTGGGGAGGACATTGAGTTTGTTACCATTCCGTGCGCCTCGCTGGGCAAGGTGAAAGTAGATCCCGGCCAGGTGGACCAAATCATAATGAACCTGGTGGTGAACGCCCGCGATGCCATGCCCCATGGGGGAAAGTTGACAATTGAAACTGCCAACGTGGAATTCGACGAAGAGTACGCCCGCGCTCATATGCCCAGCGTGCCGGGACACTACGTGATGATCGCAGTGGGCGATACAGGAACAGGGATGGACCCGGAAATCCAAAAGCACATTTTTGAACCTTTCTTTACAACGAAGGAAACAGGGAAAGGTACCGGGCTTGGTCTCGCCACGGCTTACGGTATTGTCAAACAGAGCGGTGGTTTTATTTGGGTTTACAGTGAATTGGGTGTTGGCACCGTCTTCAAGATCTATTTTCCAAGGGTCCTGGAACAGAATGAGTTGCCGGCTATCATACAGCACGAGCCTGACCAGTTGAAGGGTACAGAAACAATTCTGGTGGCTGAGGATGAGGTGGCATTGCGTACCCTGATCTGCGAAACTTTGGAACGGTTCGGGTACAAAGTGCTGCTGGCGCCCGACGGCATGGAGGCCGTCCGGTTGAGTGAACAGTTCAGTGAGCCGATCCACCTTCTGATTGCTGATGTCGTGATGCCCCGCATGAGCGGGCGTGAGCTGGCTGAACATGTCACGGCAGCCCGCCCGAGAATTGAAGTCCTTTATATTTCGGGCTATACGGACGACGCCATCATTCACCATGGCGCCATCGGTCCCAATATGGCCTTCCTGCAAAAGCCCTTTACGCCAGCCGCACTGGCAAGGAAAGTCCGGCAGATTCTTGAGCATGAGCCAGGCGCAAAGTCCTGACTATTCCTCTCTTCCGCGCCCTTTCATCATCTCATAACGCTCACATTTTAAAGAAGTTGGTGCGATATTGTCGTACGGGTAACTGCGGTTTGTTGGCCTTCCGTTTTCTGGCATGCCAGATCCAGGCCACTTGAGTGTAGCTTTCAGGAATGCTATTGGGCGCCAGGTTGTCGCTGGTGTTCCAGATTCAAGCATAGGGGGTAGAGTAAATTGCTTTGACAAATGAAACGAAAGGCATTAAAAACAAAACGACTAAAATCTGAACGATCGGAAGGACAAAACATCATGCTGGCCGAAGAACGGCGACGGGCAATCCTGGAAATTCTTGCACGCGAAGGCAGGGTGTTGGTTCGCGAGCTGGCCGACCGCTTTGAAACCTCGCACGTTACCATTCGCAATGACCTCAAAATATTA
Organism: Terriglobia bacterium; assembly: GCA_035576145.1. Lineage (GTDB taxonomy): Bacteria > Acidobacteriota > Terriglobia > UBA7540 > UBA7540 > SCRD01. The sequence goes on along the minus strand of DATLWV010000313.1, from coordinate 25,138 downwards.
CATACCGAGGGACTTATTCAGCGCGCGCATGGTGGAGGTCTCCCCGCCGGCGCCGGAACGCTCATGGATCCCAGCCTCAAGGAAAAAGAAAATGTGCATCAGGATGAGAAGCGGAGGATCGGCGAGGCGGCCGCGGAGATGGTGACGGAAGGGCAATCTGTGCTGCTCGATTCTGGCACAACTACCACGGCTGTGGCGCGGGCTTTGCGCCAGCACCGCGACCTGACCATCATTACGAATGCCGTCAATATTGCAGCGGAGTTGGCCCCCACGCCCATGGAATTGATCCTGACTGGCGGTATCCTTCGGGAAAGGTCGTTTTCGCTTGTTGGCCCGCTCGCTGAAGAGACCCTGCGGCAATTGCAGGCAGATATCCTCTTCCTTGGCGTTGACGGATTTGACGTTGAATATGGTTTGACAACCCCCAACCTGCTGGAAGCCAAAGTAAACCGTGTGATGGTGGAGATTGCGCGGCGGGTTGTGATGGTTTGTGACTCCAGCAAGTTCGGAAGGCGCAGCCTGTGCCTGATTGTTCCACCTTCGTCCATCGGAGAAGTTATCACAGACTCCGGAATTGGAAAGAGCGAATTGCGGGCGCTGGAGAAAGTTGGAATCAAGGTACACGTCGTATAGCAGTAAACGCGGTCTCTTTTCCAAGCCAATCCCGTATCGGGAACATCAAAACATCATTTTGTGCCTGCGCGGCAATTGCCAGCAGGGCGCGGCCGCGTTGTCCTCCATTCTTGACTGGGTCTGAGCGCGCCGATAGAATGAAAGATTCTGCTATCCGTGTGATATCAATATGATGGCGCTACGTTTCTACAACACGCTGGCAGGCAAGGTGGAGGAATTCCAACCTCTGGAAGACAAAAGGGTTCGGATCTACACCTGTGGCCTGACGGTTTACGGATACGCCCACATCGGCAACTATCGAAGCTTTGTTTTCCAGGACATTCTGAGGCGATTTCTGAAATACCAGGGCTACGAAGTGGTCCAGGTGATGAACCTGACGGATGTGGATGACAAGACGATCCGGAACGCTAACGCCGCCGGGCTCAGCCTGCGGGATTACACCGACCGGTTTATTGAGGCCTTCGACATCGACCGGCAGCTTCTGAACCTGGAAAAGCCCGAAATCGTGGTGCGAGCCACGGACCACATTGACGACATGGTGAAGCTGATCCAGACGCTTGAACAGAAGGGCTATGCCTACAAGAGCGAGGGTTCCTATTATTTCCGGGTTGAAAAGTTTTCGGATTACGGCAAGCTTTCCAGGATTGACCTCTCAGGGATTCGCGCCGGTGCTCGCGTGGACGCCGACGAGTACGACAAGGCCAACGTTCGGGACTTTGTCCTGTGGAAAGCCGCCAAGGAAGGCGAGCCTTTCTGGGACACTCCGCTGGGGCCGGGACGTCCGGGGTGGCACATCGAGTGCTCGGTGATGTCGATGAAATATCTGGGTGAAACGTTTGACATTCACTCAGGTGGAGTAGATCTCGTCTTTCCTCACCATGAGAATGAAATTGCCCAAAGTGAGGCGGCAACGGGCAAGCCCTTCGTGCGGTACTGGCTGCACGGCGAACACCTGGTGGTGAATGGAAAGAAGATGTCCAAATCACTGGGCAATGTGTACACGCTGCGCGACCTGATTGGTAAGGGCTACCGGCCTACGGCGATCCGCTACCTGCTGGCCTCTGTCCCTTATAGAAGCATTCTGAACTTTACTTTTGACGGGTTGCACCAGGCCAAACAGTCTGTTGAGCGCCTTAGGAATTTCCATTTTCGACTGATGAAAGAGGAGTTCCCGGCAGGCAGAACCGCTGAGCTGGAAGAGCGTGCGGCCGCCGCGCGGCGGAAATTTGAAGATGCGCTGGCAGACAACCTGAACACATCTGAGGCGCTGGCGGCCATCTTTGACATGGTCCACGAAGGCAACACGGCCATGGACCAGGGCAAATTCCTTGACGGAAACCGCGCGGCATTCCTGGACACACTGGCGAGATGGGACCAGATCTTTGCTGTGCTTGAAGACAACGATCAGGTTAAGCTCCGGCAGTTCGGTTTGGTGAAGAGCGAGCAGGAGGTCTCATCTGAAGAAGTCCCTGTTCCGAACGGAGAAGCGAAGAAAATGCTTGTCGAAACCTTGAGCGATGAGGAAATTGAGAGACGAATTACTGAACGCGAAGCGGCCAGACGCCACAGGGACTTTAAGCGCGGTGACCAGATCCGCGATGAGCTCTTCAAAGGTGGAGTTCTGCTGGAGGATACGAAAGCAGGAACGCGCTGGAAACGAATCTGATCAGCGTTCCCATACATCACTAACCTGAACTTTTGTCTTGCGAAGTCATTTCTCTCCCTTGCGTCCTGAATGAATGTATCGATCCTGAGGATGCTGGCAAGGAAACTTTATGAAAAACGGGTTGCCTGAAATCAGAACGCCTCTGCCCGGGCCGGAGGCGCGGAAAATACTGGACCTGGACCATCGCCTTGTCTCGCCATCGTATGGCCGTGATTATCCGATGGTGGCAAGACGCGGCAGCGGCTTGATGGTGGAGGACGTGGATGGCAACGTCTTTCTAGATTTCAGCGCAGGCATCGCTTCGGTATCCACCGGCCACTGTCATCCCGACGTCGTGCGGGCGATTCAGAAACAGGCCGAAACCCTGATCCACATGTCCGGAACGGATTTCTATTACCCACTGTTGACCCAGGTAGCTGAAAAGATTACATCGATTACGCCGGGCGATTTCCCGAAGCGCGTTCACTTTGCCAACTCAGGAACAGAGGGGATTGAGGCGGCAATGAAGCTGGCCCGTTATCATACGCGGCGGCATCGATTCATCGCCTTTCTGGGATGCTTTCATGGCCGAACATTCGGCTCCCTTTCGTTGACGGCCAGCAAGGCCGTCCAGCGGAACGGTTTTGGGCCGCTTCTTTCCGGAGTAAGTCACGTTCCTTATCCGAATCCGTACCGGTGCGCCAACCGGCATCCGGCCGGCGATTGTGATTGCAGCGGTGTGGAAGCGATCAAGAAACTGTTCAAGACCTCGGTTCCGCCGGAAGAAGTTGCCGCAGTTGTTGTGGAACCCATCCAGGGCGAGGGCGGATACGTAGTGCCGCCTCCGGGTTTTCTTCGGGAGCTTCGCGAGCTGACCGAGCGTTATGGCATTGTGCTGATTGTGGACGAGATCCAGACCGGCATGGGGCGTACGGGCCGCATGTGGGCCTGCGAGCACTCCGGGGTTGTGCCGGACATCCTGGTGACGGCGAAGGGCATTGCCTCCGGAATGCCACTGGGTCTGACGGTGGCCCGGGCCGACATTATGAACTGGCCGCCGGGCGCCCACGCCTCGACCTTTGGTGGAAACCCCGTGGCGTGCGCCGCGGCGCTTGAAACCATCCGCCTGCTGGAAGAGAAGTACATTGCAAACGCCGACAAGGTGGGCAAGTACATCCTGGACCGGCTCCAGGGCTGGCCTGCGAAACACCGCAACGTCGGCAACGTGAGGGGCAAGGGATTGATGATCGGCATCGAAGTGGTCAAGGACCCGGCAAGCCGGGAGCCTTATCCCGAGATGCGCCAGAAAGTTATCCAGCGCGCCTTTGAGCTGGGCGTTCTTGTGCTCGGTTGCGGAGTAAGTACCGTCCGGTTGATGCCACCGCTGGTTGTGGAACAATTCCAGGCGGACTTTGCGCTGGACGTCCTGGAACGGGTGATCGAAGAAGCTTCAAAATAAGGCTGAGAAGCATTGGACTGGGTTGCTCATCTGGTCTACGGGGCGTTGGTTTGGCGTGAGAGGCGTCGTGCAGGCCCAGCCGGCCGGAGAAGTCGGGCCAACGAACCCGGCGAGGCAGCACGACACTTGAAAGTTGGAGCGCGGGGTGAGACTCTGGCTTACTGGTACCTGCGCAATGCGGGGTATGCCATCGTCTCGCGGAACCGGCGCCCGCAAGCCCGGTCGGGCGAACTGGACATGGTAGGTTGGGATGGCCCTGTGCTGGTCTTTATTGAAGTAAAGACGCGGACCAGCGAGGAGTCGGGACCTCCAGAAATGGCCGTCGGCTTTGATCAGAAACACCGGATCGTGAAAAGCGCCAGAGAATATATGCGGCGGCTAAAAAGGCAGCCTGCCGGGTACAGATTTGATATCGCAAGCGTCATGTGGGAACCTGCAAAGGGCTACAAGGTCCGTGTGATCAAAGACGCTTTCAGGGAATAACGGACCATGGCGCCTTTGGAAACCTGCAGTCGAAGGAGTAACAAACTTGCCTGAGCTCAGGAAAGATCCTATTACGGGACGATGGGTGATTATTGCTACAGAGCGAGCCAAGCGGCCCACCGATTTTGTACGGGATAGAGTCGAAATTCGAGGTTCGGGCTTCTGCCCGTTTTGCTATGGAAACGAATCAAAGACCCCTCCGGAGATTATTGCCTATCGCACCGACGGCAGCACGCGCAATTCACCCGGCTGGTCTCTGCGGGTGGTGCCCAACAAGTTCCCGGCCCTTGGCATCGAGGGTTCTCTAAGCCGGCAAGGCGAGGGTTTGTATGACAAGATGAGTGGCATCGGGGCGCACGAGGTCATCATTGAAACTCCGGACCACCAGAAAACCCTGGCTATGATTTCACCCCGCCAGATCGAAGACGTGCTGTGGGCTTACCGCGACCGCATCATCGACCTCAAGAAAGACCGCCGCTTCAAGTACATCATGATCTTCAAGAATCATGGCGAAGCTGCGGGAGCGTCGCTCGAGCACACTCACTCACAGTTAATCGCCCTCCCGGTTGTTCCGAAGCGGGTGCGAGAGGAAACTGACGGTGCGCGTGAGTACTTTAATTTTAAGGAACGGTGCATCTTCTGTGACATCATCCGGCAGGAAACAGAGAGCGGCATTCGAGTGATTGCCGATACACCTGCGTTTATTGCCGTCGCTCCGTTTGCGCCGCGGTTTCCTTTTGAAATCTGGATTATGCCGCGTGTGCACCAGTCTGCTTTCGAGGATTCGCAAAAGCAGGAATTTGAGCAGTTGGCCGTGATGCTGAAAGACATGCTGATGAGGCTGGATAAAGTCCTTGACTATCCGGCCTACAACTATATCATCCACACCTCGCCCATCCCTGAAAGCCCCAATGAGCACTACCACTGGCACCTGGAAATCATGCCCAAGCTCACCAAGATTGCAGGTTTTGAGTGGGGCACCGGATTCCACATCAATCCCACCCCGCCCGAGGAGTCGGCTAAATTCCTTCGTGAAGCAGTTGTGCCGGCAGGTTCCTGAAGAGTGGCCGGCAGGCAGTGCCAGGATACCGGCACTGCCTGTCTTGAACCACAGAACTCAACGACATCTAGACATTTTCCGGAACGACGAAAGGCGCGCGATAGCCGCGGTCGCCGTCGCGAAGCAGATGGTTGGCCTCGTCATCCCCAATCACCTGCAGAGTGTCAGGGTTGAAATGGAGAGTGCGGCCCACGCGAAAGGAAACGTTAGCCAGATGCATCAGGCCCGCAGAAATAAAACCCTCCTCGATGGGAGCGTGAAGGTCCCGGGCGTTTCGGCTGCGAACGCAATCGATGAAATTGCCGAAGTGGCTGCCGCCCTGGTGTTCTGTCGGACCGGGTTCCATGTCCCTGCCCAGCCAGGTCTTGTAGGTGTCGGCGTCCTCATCACCCATGGACATGCATCCCTTTGAGCCGTAGAAAATATCGCCGACGGTGTTGTGGCTGCCGGACAACGGACCGAGCTTCGGCGCGTTGGCGGCCCTCTTCGGCAGCGGCGTGCCGAGTTCCGGAGTACCAATCTCGGCTTCGTTGTTGGTTATCCAGTGCCGGACCTCGAACTCAATCACCTTCGGTTTGGCGTTGGGAATCAGGTATTCGAACGCGCAGTTCAATGTGTTGGGTGTCTGCTGATCGTCGTCAAACATGAAATGCCCGCCGATCGCCGAGATCTTATTCGGGAACTTTACGCCCAGGCCCCAGCGCGCCACATCAATCTGATGGACACCCTGGTTGCCGATGTCTCCGTTGCCATACCACCAGAACCAGTGCCAGTTATAGAGAAATCGGTTCTTGGTGAATACGTGTTCGGGCGCCGGGCCTTGCCAAAGGTTGTAATCCAGGCCCTGCGGGGCAGCGCTCGGCGCAGCGTGGCCGATAGTGTCGCGCCATTTGAAGCACAATCCGCGCGCCATATAAACGTCACCGATCACTCCACTGTGCAGTTTGTCCATGGCGTTGCGAATGGCCACGGCGGAGCGAATCTGTGTGCCGTGCTGCACCATGCGGTTGTACCTCTGGGCTGCGCGCACCATCTGGTGTCCTTCCCACAGGTTATGCGCGGCAGGCTTTTCAACGTAGACGTCTTTGCCCGCCTGGCATGCCCAGATGGTCATCAGCGCGTGCCAGTGGTTGGGGGTAGCGATGGTGACGGCGTCGATAGATTTGTCTTCGAACAGCTTGCGCAGGTCCTGATAGCCCTTCGGCCTGGGATGCCCCATCTTTTCAATCTGCGCCTGACGTTCGCCGATCAGCGGTTCATACGCGTCGCACAACGCGGCAATCTCAACGTTCTTGGTCTTCGCAAGGCCAGACAGTTCATGAATGTGGTCCCTGCCGCGGCCATGCAGTCCTATCACGGCCACGCGTACGCGGTCGTTGGCTCCCAGAACACGGGGCGGTACGATTTCAGCAAAGCTACTCAAAGCTGCAAACCCCGCAGCCGTTGTGCCGACTCCTGTCTTGAGAAAGTCTCGCCGGCTGATATCAGATTTTTCCGGTCCCTTTGACATAAGTGCCTCCCTTTAAGTTACGGCTCTCACAGCCTTCCGGTCATGTCCCAAAAAAATATTACACCCTATTGCCCCGCCGCGTATTGCTGATACGCCTCTGCGACATGGGCCTGCTTGTAATCGCCATGGTGAATCAATACGCGATAACGCAGGGTAAGCGATTTGCCCTGCGGAATGGTCCAGCTTCCGTCATTGTTGTCATCACCGGTAAATTCCCGGATGCCAAACGGGTTCACGGCAAACAACCCGTACCCTCGCGCGTGCCAGTAGGTTGGGTGACGAAAACTCCTGGGGCTGTCGAAGATCGCCACGCCGAGTTCTTCCGTGCCCACCTTTCCGTAATAATCCACCCAGTTAGCGCGCTTCCCCCAGATCTCCTTTTCGCCCACTCCGCCATTGGAATTTACCATGTGCCCCGGGGGAGAGTAGAGCTCTTTGACGACCCGGATGGCAAATGAACCTTCCTTTGAATCGCCTATCGCAACGTCGGCCCCGTGGTTGGCAGTGATGGTGAATTCACAGTCGATCATGCGCAAGTCCTGGCCGCCGCGAAAAACGAAGGACTGGGTTTCATCGGTAATGATCCTTCCGCGTGGGCCGACCAGGTGGAAAAGCGCCCGGATCGTCCCTGAATCCGGCCCGTCCTTCACCTCCTCGATTTTTGCAAGCACAGTGCGCCCGAAAACGGTGCCATCGCTCCACTTCGGATAGAGTGCTTCTCCCCAGAAGTCGATGCCGTCCACGTTGCCATGGCCAAAATACATGGGGCGCTGGTGGGGTTCCAGGTTACGGTCGTGCTGGTGCTCGGGCGGGACAGTGTTCCCGATGGGAAAGCCGCGGGTGATGACGGTTCCCTGGGCGCTGCGCAACGGCATGAAATAGGGCTTTGCGACTTCCGGATCAAAGTAGTAGGTTGTGAAGGGCTTTCCTCCGATGATTACGTTGATGTGGGTTGCCTCGCGCTGAAGCTGGACACTCTCGTCTGCGCCAAAAGCGCAGGAGACGGCCAGAACGGCGCCTGCAGACAACAGGAACAACGAAAGAGCAATCTTGCTGCGGAGCATGGGTTGACCTCCGGAACCGTTACGCAGGCGCCAGTACCGGGCATCACTGGCGTCAGCCGTTTTGATTTGGATGTTCATTGCGAACGGGACCAGCCTGGGAGAAATTCCAATACAAGGCCATCCGTTTCGCAGTCCGCCATCGCCAGGCATCCGCCGGGAACTTCCGCCGCCGGCGTGAACGTTTCCCAAATTGAATTCAACTCTGTGACTGCCTAGGAAAGATAGTGCAAAGTTTCTTTGACCAGCCGTTGGGTGCCTTCAAAAGGATCGCCCGCTTTCGTTTCCCACTCCATCGAAAAATAACCGTGATATCCGCCGGCCTTCGCAATGCCGAATGCCTGTGCCAGGTCGATCTTGTAAGTGGTTCCCTCTTCAGAAACGACTTCGTCCTTCACGTGCGCCATATTGAAAACGTGTTTGAACATGGCTGTCACGCCGTTGTAGTTGTATGCAGGATCGCCCTTCAGCATCGTGTTGCCGAAATCCGGCAGGGCGCGGAGGTAAGGGTTACCCGCCTTCTCGATGACTTTGACGATAAAGAACGGATCTTCATTGGCGAGGCTGTCGTTTTCAAGGTTGATAACGATGTTCTTGCTGGCCCCGTAATCCGCCAGTTCCCCCAGACTTTGTGCGGACAGTTCAACGTCCGGCTTGGCGCCGCGAGAACCTCCCAGGTGCTGGCGCACGCTTGGAGAGCCCAGAACCACGGCAATGTCGATCCATCGCTTGCTGCTTTCAACGGAGGCCTTTCGGCGAGCCGGGTCCGGATCATAGAACCGCCCTCCGCCCAGGCCCAGATCAACAAAATGCGAGCTTGCCTTGGCCATCTGTTCCCGAAGAGTGTCAAGGTAATGGGGCTCCGTGGAAGGAAAATGCGCGCTGAGGGGGTTGATGTTGTGGATGTTGAACTTCTCGATCGCCATTTTGGTAAAGCCAATGATATCCATTCCCGGCTTGCTACGGTCGCGGTTGGAATTGTGGGGTCCCTCCATGTAATCACGGAAGGGCCATGATGTCAGCGCAAGACGGTCAATAGGCTTGGCAGGGAATTTGATTTTAGGCTCGCGTGCGTAGCCGAGCGAACCCATGCTGCTGCAGAGAATGCCCACGCCAAATGCTGTAGAACCCTTCAGAAGATCACGGCGCGAAATATTCATAGCTTTGAAATCTCCATGGCGGCATGCTCCCCGGATGACGAGGAACCACTTATCCAGTCTGCAGACTTACCGCTTCCAAGGGCGGCATGATCATGATGAGGACAAATTCCTGTCAGGCCGAGCCGCCCCGTTCCTGAAAGATGAATGTCGATAACAAAATAACAGATAGCACGGTGGTTTGGACTGTGTCAATCAATAATGGCTGTTACTTTTCTGAAAATTTCACGAAACGTTCTTTGATATACTTGAAACAAACTGGTTATAGAGCTTTGCCTTTCATTGTTCGCCAGGAAACTCAGGCAGAATCCACTTCAGGCTCAATGATTGTGCATCTAACAGAATCCACTGTGCGATTTAGATCGACAAAGTTGTTGAATCTTGTGTAACTTTGAGCATTGCGCCTCGTGCAGTTGGACACATGTGGGAACGGTTGGAATGGAGTTGCGTTGACAACTGTATGGGGAACAGGATTTCCCTCCTACCCAAACAAGGACTGATCGCGTGAAATTTCTTCATACCCTTGCCAGTAAGCTTGAAAACACCCTATTGCTGTACGGGGGCTGGGGGCTTGTCGGCATTGCCACGCTTGACTCCGCCGGCCTCTCGATGCCCGGAGTGAAGGATTTCCTTCTCATTTACCTTTCCAGTCGTGACCCGGACCGGGCCTGGCTCTATGCGCTGGGTTGCACCGCGGGAACCGTTGCGGGGTCATTCTTCATCTACTTCATCGGCCAGACGGGCGCCCGCCTGCTGAAGAGAAAGCCTTCCGACCGTGAGATGAGCCGCGCCAAGAAGTGGCTGATCAAGAATGACTTCCTTACGGTCCTCGTTGCTTCGCTGCTGCCTCCTCCGTTACCTTTCAAGCCGATCCTGCTGGGCTCGGGCGCTTTGCGGATCAGTCCAGTCCGGTTCGCGGGCGCACTGGTGCTGGGGGGAATCCTTCGTTTCGGGCTTGAAGCCTGGGTTGGAGTTCGTTACGGCGTGGGCGGAGAAGACTTCTTAAAGCGTAATCTCGTCTGGATTTCTCTGGGGTTTGTTACGATTGTGGTGGTTTCAACCGTTCTCTATCGCTGGTGGTGGGGACCCGGAGAAAAAGAAGGGCTATCAACAGCCACAACGCCGGGATCCTCAGGTCACAACCAAGACTAATCGTACCGAAACCTGCCTGAAAAATCGAATTCCTGCGATCGAACATGCAATTCCTGGTCGAGTTCTATTCGGATTGCGAACCCGCCCTGGCGGGCGTTCGCTCGCTGGAAGCGGAGGTCTCTTATGATTACTGTGGTACCAGCTTGTGTGGGGATCGCTTGAGACCAGGGGAATCGCGCAAAATCCATAAAGACTTTTGCCGTTCGAGTTCCCAGTGCCGCTTCCAGAGCGGGAGACGGTTCGGATTTGTGATAGACGCGGGCATTCTGCAGATCAAGTCCCTGGTTGATCACATTGACCGGAAGCACATAAAACAGTTGGGGAGCTTCAACAACGCCCGTCCAATCAAATGGATTCGCAAAGCCTGGAAACGCCCCGAGACGTTGGGGGATTGCGTCGTGATAGCTGATTGAATCCAGCATGTTCAAGGCCCTGCGATGGCTGAAGTCGCGCAGACCCCATAGGGCCACCATGGCACAAAGTGAGATGACGGCCCCCGCCTGGAAGCCGGTCTTGCGCGCTCCTACTTCCTCAGTAATCAGCCGGAACAGTGCCGGCAATCCGAGACCTGCAAGCAGCGCCATCCAAAGCAGAGGATCAATAATGGGTTCGATGCCCCATGCGTACCAGCGGGCACTGAAGGGCAAAAACGGGCGGATACCATATGAGTTCGTAAAATCAAGGAGCAGGTGAGACCCCGTTGCGACACAGCATGCCAGTAGCAGCCACCGGCCCTCAAGCGGCGGGCGGGAAGGCTTAGACCGCGCTTTCCTCCCCAAAAAGTAGACACTTGCCGCCAGCGCAATTCCCAGGCCAATCACACCCAGGATCGAGTGTGTTATGCCTCGATGATGTTGAAGGTAGGTAACGCTTCCCCAAAACCCACTGACGGAGTCAACGTCGGGTAGGTTCGAACCGACCACGATGGCCAGTGTGGCGTAGCGCGTCTTGCGGTTGAAACCAGTCTGACTGATGGCAAGACCGGTGAGAGTATGGGTGATATTGTCCATATTGAGAGCCCGTTGCGCGTGTGGGGAGTGTAGGGTTTCTCGCCTTTTGCTGTCAAGGTGAGTCTGAGTATGATCACGAAACGGGACCGGAGAAGGACGCGGGCGCCAGAAGCGTCAAAGCATCGGGGACGACGTCAAATGTGACAGGGATCTTTCCTGCCAACTCACCATCAACTTCAAAATATATGGGGCCTTCGAGTATTTCACTCATGCACCTTACGCTGGAACCGCTCAGAAAATGGACGTCGCCCATCCTATGATGTGTTCGTGAGAGTACACCCAGGGCGTATTGTAAATAGCGCTGCGGAGTGGATCCTTCAAAAAGGCAGCAGGAAAAACCAGGCTCCCGAATGCTGTGCGGCCTTGCCAATTTCAGCCAGCCTGCGTAACGGCTTGATCGCTGGACTACCGCAAAGGTGGGGGAAGCAGTGAAATCGCTTACAGTGCATTGGAATTGCGGGAAGTTGTACTTGAATACCTGTTGAACCGCCTCCCAGCAATAGGCAGCAACTCCCATGCGGAGTTTCATGGAAACGTCAAGCTGGCTGATGATGCGCGCGTCGAAACCAATGCCCGCTACGGCAAGAAAGTAGCGTTTGCGGAGTGAGCCTGACTCTTCCCATGTGGCGCGTCCCAGCGGGATTCTGCAGGGGCGCCAGGAATGGAATTGCCTGGCGGCCTTGACGATCCGTCCGGGCAATCCCAGTTCTTTGGCGACGATGTTCGCAGTCCCGCCCGGCAGCACCGCAAGTGGGACCGGCCCCGTCGCCATTCCATTAGCGACCTCATTGATAGTGCCGTCACCACCACACACAATGACAAGGTCGGAGCCGTCTTTCACGGCTTCGGCGGCCAATTGCTTCCCGTCGCCCGGGCTAGAGGTGTAGCGCACCTCAGCCGCGATTCCTACACTGCGCAGGACCGCCACCGCTTCCTGAATCTGGCGCGACCTGCGGGCGCTTTTGATTCCTGCCACGGGGTTAGAGATTAAGATAGCGTTTTTCAAAAGGAAGTTGTTGGGCGGTGTGGCTAACCTGTTCTTTCGCCTGACGGAGGCGGCTTTCGCATGGCGTCACGGGCCGACTGGAGCCGGGTGCAAAAGCCAGGTCGCGATCGAATAGTCTATTGAGAAACTGTTGTCGGGCCAACCCCCGTGACCACTTTCTTAGCGGTTTTTTCGTTTGTCTTCTTGTTTATCTTGGCATCAATCCAGACCATGTCGCCCACTTTCAGTTGTGCCAGCGTGCTCCGTTTGCCGTTGTCAACAAAACTGGTCTTATGTTCCAGCTTGAACACCTGGTCGTCTCCAAAGCGAGTCTTGTCAAGAATGATCTGGTCTTTCCCGATTTTCTTCACCACTCCGTAAATGTAATTCTGGTATTTAGCTCCCACGGAAATAGCGTTTTCCAGCCGGCCTGTAGCCCCGGGCGCATCAGTTGACTGATAAACCTGCGCCCACGCCGGCCCGGCCGCCAACGCAGGACCCAGCAGGGCATATAACAATACGTTAGTAATCCTGGTTCTCATAATGCCCGTCCCTGTTTCAATTCAAGGTTCTATTAACGAAGCTAGCAACGGGACGATTGCGATGTCAAGCCCCATTGCCGGCAGAGCAGGGAATGCGCGAGAGACCCGTCGTGATATGGTACGACCACAGCGCCCGGCACCCGCGCGTTCCGGTAATTCTGACTAAGCCACTATCGATTTGTTGTGACCTCGGTCTCAAGTGCGCTCAGGTTAAGAATAATCACCTTTCGGCCTTCGATCCTGAGGATCCCCTCTGATTGGAAGTGGCTCAGATTTCTGGAAACCAATTCCCGGACCGTCCCGATCTGGAAAGCAAGCTCCTGGTTGCTAATGCTCAACGCTAATTCGATTCCGCTGGAAGTTTTCTCCCCTTTGTTATTGGCCTGTTGCATCAACCACGACGCCAGGCGGTTGCGGACCGTCGTGAAAGAAAGTTCCTCGATGATCCCCACCAGGTGCCGCAGCCGGGAACTGACTACCTTCAGGACCTTTAATGACACTTCAGGCCGTTCGAGACATAACGCGCGAAAGTCCTTTTTGCTGATGAAGAGCAGCGTGCAGTTGTCGACGGCGGCGGTGGAGGCGGGGTAGTTCCCACCGTCGAACACAGGGAGCTCGGCAAGAGAATTTCCCGCTTTCTCGATGTGAAGCACTTGCTCCCGTCCACCGGCGGACGTGTTGAAAATCTTCACACTTCCGGCTTGAACGATATACAAACCCTCGCAGGGGTCGCCTTCGGAAAATATCAATTCGCCTGACTGATATTCCCGGGATAGCGCACGATCAGCAAGCATTCCAAGTTCCCGGTCCGTCAAGTCAGCAAATAGAGGAACGTTGCGAAGTGACTGAACCCGCTTGGTTTTTGATTCTGCCATGGGACTCTATTCTACTTCCGAACGACTGCATTGGCCATGCCTCAGGAGGGTTTAACAATGCATTAGTTGAGGGAATGCAGGGACCCCGGGCATACGTCACGCGATAGAGTGATTTACGTCACATCATTGGATCTTGCTTTCCTCTTAAATAGGCATGAGCAACCGATGAGGAACTCTGGAAAATCAGGCACATTTCCGAAAATGAGGGCAGGCGTCTTCGCCTCTGGGAAGCCCTGGAACAAATCTCTTACGGAATTTGTCCAGTCGCTTGAATCCGTCAAGTCCGTTGTGAACCTTCCCAAGCACGCCCGGCTTCTTGAAGAAGGCAAGATACCAGAAGGAATTTTTGTCCTCTTACGTGGAAGCGTAAAGCTTTTTGTTGCTTTGAAGGGTGGCAAGACACTGATTCTACAAGTTGTTCAGTCTGGTGAAGTGCTTGGCTTGAGCGCCACGATGTCCTCCCGGCCTGCTGAATACACCGCGGAAACCCTGAGTCCCACACAATTCCTCTATGTTCCGCGAAAGGATTTTCTGTCGTTGCTCGAGGACCATCCTGAGATTTGCATTTCAGTAGTTGAGGTTTTGAGCCATCAGCTTCGTGAGGCAGTGAACATGATTCATTATTCCTCCGGGTCGCAGCCTGCGGTGGAAAAACTGGCAGACTTGCTGGAGGTGTGGGTTGATGAAAACGGCGAAGTCACGGAGCGTGGCATCGAGCTCAAACTTCCGCTGACGCAGGAAGAAATCGGGCAGATGATTGGTGTTTCCCGCGAAACGGTTTCCCGCCTTCTCGCTGAGTTTGAGCAACAGGGTATTTTGGAATTAGAGGGTTCACGGGTGCGGGTCCTGAAAGGGCACAACCTTGAGGACGTGACGACGGCCAAGAACAGGAAAGCATCAAAGGACAATCCGGCGGCAGAGCCGTCAAACCAGCCTTTGGGTCAAGGCGCCCCCTCTCCTGAAGAAAAATCCGAAAGCGACGTTTCAACGCGAAGCTCCGACCAAAGGGAAGTACTGCACTAAGCGTACGCACGAGCTGGTCGTGGCTGGTACACGCACGAAGGGTCAGATTCAAATGGGTCGCCTGTCACGGCATAGGCTCGTGATCGGGAACCGCCGCAGATTTCCCGGAATTCACACCTTCCGCATTTCCCCTTTAAATTTGACGTATCCCGCAGTTGTTTGAATAGGGGGGCGTTCCGGTAGATTTCTGCCAGAGGTTCCCTCCGGACGTTCCCGGCTGAAAGCGGCAGGAACCCGCTCGGGAAGACCTCGCCCAGGTGAGAGATAAAGACAAAGCCCTTGCCATCGTTCAGTCCGCGTGGTGCGCGGCCAATCCCATCACCCGGCCGCTTGTCAGAGGGCATAGAGGCGGGAACTGTATTGCTCCGGCGTCGCGCTGCCCGTAGTTGAGCCAGGTACCGCCTGTAGTGCTGGGCTTCTGTCGTCTTGATATCAAAATGAACTTTCTGCGAACCCTTTGCGAGCCGGGCGAACACCTCCTCGAACTCTTCGGCGCTGACCAGGTCCTGCAACTGGGCACGGCCTGTCGGCACCAGAAAGAACACGCTCCACAGGGCCATGCCGAAAGTTTCCAGCAGCGCCACCATGTTTTCGAAGTCGTCCAGATTGCGCCGTGTGATGGTGGTGTTGATCTGCACGGGGAGACCGAGTTCGCCTGCCCAGCGAACTGCGTCCAGCGTTAGAGCATAAGAGCCTGAAACGCCCCGAAATGCGTCGTGGATTTCAGCCGTTGAACCATCCAAACTCAAGGCGAGCCTGGCCAGACCACACCGGCGCAAGCGGGCTACAGCCGCGCGGGTAAGGAGCGGCGTGGCGCTTGGTGTCATCGACATGCGAACACCCCGGCGTGTTCCGTACTCCACAAGGGTGTAAATGTCCGGTCGTTTAAGAGGGTCGCCTCCGGTCAGAACAAACAAGGGGGCTGCCATCCGGGCTACCTGGTCGATAAGGTCTTTGGCTTCTTCCGTTGAGAGCTCCAGCGGCGAACGAAGGGGCTGCGCACACGCCCTGCAATGGATACAGGCAAGGTCGCAGGCTTGCGTGGTTTCCCAGATTACGATGAAAGGTGTCTTGTCGAAGTCCATCGACGGCCCCTCCTGATCTCCTCTTGTTCAAATGCCGCACCTCCAATGTAAGCACTCCTGAGGCACCACTTCTGTGACTAAAGTCACATCCGCGGTGTGACGCCTGTCATAGACCCGAATCCCGGTCAGAGTTATCTTGTGATTGTCTGAGTGGCAAAGCCTTGAGTTTTCGGTGCCGTCTGGCGAAGGCCCACCACCGGGCGCGGTGATTATAGCGAGTCTTCATTAAGGCACATTGACCTTCCAGCGTTCTGCCCCGAACGCACAAAGGTAGAGACGGTTCAAGACCGGCCGTCTCTACCCCCTCACTCAAGGCAGTATAATTCTCCTGACAGGCTGTTGGAAATTTCCCGAGTGTGTCATGCTTTGTGGCGCGGAGCTACCGTGCGTGGACCAAAAGCAGGTTGCTTCGTCACCTGCGGCTTCCCGGGTGAGTATGGGCAACATGTCGAACAATCAGCCTTGCAGAGTCAGATGTAAACGACGTTTTCAACTAACGGGAGACAACTGTGACGAAGGTAGGCAACGTTAAGAGGCAGATTGAAGACCTGCGGGAACAGATCCGGTATCACGAGCACCGCTACTACGTTCTGGACGACCCGGAAATTTCTGACGTCAAGTTCGATGAGCTGGTGCGCCGCCTCCAGAAGATGGAGCAGGATCACCCGGAACTGATAGCTCCTGATTCTCCCACTCAGCGGGTTGGAGGGCAGCCTGCGGAAGAATTCTCCAAGGTCCGGCACTCTGCGCCCATGCTGAGCCTGGACAATACCTATTCGGTGGATGATCTGAAGGATTTCGACCGCCGGGTTCGCGAGCTTTCTGGCCGGGAGCAGGTTCCTTACGTTGCGGAACTGAAGCTGGACGGCCTTTCGATGGCTTTGACCTATGAAGATGGAATCCTGGTGCGCGCCCTTACTCGTGGTGACGGCGTGACCGGCGAAGACGTCACTCAGAATGTGAAAACGATTCGCTCTGTTCCACTCAAGATCGATGCCCGAAAGCTCAGTGCTATCGGCCATGCCAAAAAGTTCGAGGTGCGCGGGGAAGTCATTATGACCCACAAGGCCTTCCGCCAAGCCAACGAGCAGCGCGAGAACGACGGTGAGCAGCCGTTTGCCAACCCTCGCAACGCGGCCGCGGGCACCATCCGCCAGCTTGACCCCAAGATAGTCGCTCAACGGAACCTGGATATTTTCCTCTACTACCTTCTGGTGAATGGGCGCCCTCCTCTCAAAGAGCACTGGAAGGTGCTGGAGGCGCTCGAAAGCCTGGGCTTTAAGGTGAATCCCTATAGAAAGCTCGCCAAGTCATTTGATGAACTGACCGGTTACATCCAGGAAATGGAACCCAAACGCGAGACGCTCGAATACGAAACCGACGGCATGGTTGTCAAAGTCAACGAAATCGGATTGTGGGACGAGTTGGGTATGACGGCCAAGTCTCCGCGCTGGGCGATTGCATACAAGTATCCGGCCCATCAGGAAACCACCGTGGTGTTGGACATCCGTCCCCAGGTTGGCCGCACCGGAACCCTGACTCCTGTGGCCGATCTCGAACCGGTAAACGTCGGTGGCGTGACGGTAAGCCATGCCACCCTGCACAATATGGATGAGGTCGAGCGACTGGGAGTGAAGATCGGCGACACGGTGCTGATTCAGCGCGCCGGTGAAGTGATTCCGCAGGTGCTCAAAGTGACGAAGCACGCACCTGACGGCAAAGAATTCCGGATGCCAAAACATTGTCCTGTCTGCGGCGGCGATGTCATCCGTGTTGAAGGTGAAGTTGCCTACCGCTGCGTGAATGCCGCCTGCCCGGCGCAGTTGAAGGAGTCTCTGCTCCACTTTGCTGCGCGGCATGCCATGAATATTAACGGCCTGGGTGAATCACTGGTGGACCAGTTGGTCGACAAGAAAATTGTCCAGGATGTTGCTGACCTTTATGGCGTGGACGCAGAGCGACTGGTGGCCCTTGAACGAATGGGAAAGAAGTCCGTCCAGAACCTGCTGGAAGAAATCGAAAAGAGCAAAACGGCAGAACTGGCCCGTGTGATATACGCCATTGGAATCCGCTTTGTCGGCGAGCGTACAGCTCAGCTCCTGGCAGAGCACTTCGGGTCGATGGACAGATTCCGTGAAGCCGCACCGGAGGAGCTTTACGAGGTGGAAGAAATCGGGCCCAAGGTTGCGCAAAGCATTGTTGAATTCTTCCACGAGAAACGCAACCGTGACGTTATCGAGAAACTTCGAAAGGCAGGTCTGCAGTTTGAGCAGACGAAATGCCGTGCTGGTGGCTCGCTTGCAGGTTTGCAGTTTGTTTTGACCGGGTCACTGGTCGGCCTCTCGCGAGAAGAAGCCACACACATGATTGAACAAGCTGGCGGTCGCGTTACCGGCTCCGTCAGCAAGAAGACAAACTATGTAGTTGTGGGATCCGATCCCGGGTCAAAGCTGGAAAAGGCGCGGTCGCTGGGTATCCAGACAATTGATGAGGCTGGGCTCCGGAAGCTTCTTGGCGAGTAACCACCAAACTATTCCGCCGCAAAAACACACAACCGCGCAGGCGCCCGGAAACGTTCCGTCGCAAGCCTATGCGGTTGTTGAGAGCATTGATCTGTTGCGGATCGAGGTGCGAAAACCTTCAGGTGCTCCACGAAGGCGAAGGCCCGGTCCCTCCCGCAATGTTACGCAGTGGGTTCAGGGCGTTCGAAAATGAAGTTGCCGGATTCCTCACTGTAGTCGAGGTTCAGGTCTCCGAGGGCTGCCGCCACCGCTTCATCAACGGCCAGCCGCGTTCCGGCGGTAGTTGCTACCAGGTCATCTGTTTCAGGTTCTTTGGTGTCGAGTTTCAGAGTCAGGCGCAGTTCGTTCTTGCCTTCCACCGGCTTGGCGTCAACGCGCAAGAAGGTTGTTTCAGGCAGTGACTTACTGGCAACAAGGGATCTAACTTCCTGCGCCGCTCTCTCGGTCATTCTGATCATGCATTCTCCTTGAAGGAACCAGCCACGGACACAACAACACCTTCCTTTGCCTGAGTGGAAAAGAAGACTAGAAAGCCCCGGCGATTCCTGTGGAATTCACTTCTTCTAGCTTGGCGCATGAGGCCGAAGATTGCAACCCCAAATTATCCGCGATTCGAATGAGGCTGACGACGTGTTCAGGGGGAATCCAGATTGTGTTGGGTGGCATACGGCCGCCGCTCCGCCAGGATCTCTTTAGCACAAAGCTGACCAGGCTCGAAGTCACTGGAGCGTTTCCAGCCACTTCAGCATGGATTCGACTCTGCTGGCGGGGACACCTTCTGCCCAGCGCACTTCATTTCCGGCATACAGCAATATGACTTCCCCTGAGGCCGTGTGGGCAAGAATGCGTTCGGCATCGGAGTGAGTATCCGGAGAGAGATCCTTATATTTTTGATTGAGGATTTTGCGGTAATCACGGAAGAAGGTCAGGGCGCCATCGGGGCTGGCCCATCGTGTTCTCGCCACCAGCGGGTAGTTTTCACCTGCCTGATCCTCGTAAACAAAGTAACGATCGCCCACCCAGCCGGCGCAGTCGGCCGCTGCCGTGTCTTCAGTCAGGAATTGCCCCAATAATTCGTTGCACCCAAGTTCGCCCATTACGTTCTCATCCAGCTGTTTGAGCCCATGGACTGAGCTGAGTGGTGTCCTGCCGGGAAGCGTAACCTCAGGCAGCGTTACGTGGTTGAAATAAACATCCGGTTGGTAAAGGGCTTTGGTGGATGAGGGCGGGGAAATGAAAAGTGCATTCAACCCCTTCCAGTCCACCCGGCGGAGACCATTTACAATAAAACTTGCGCCCTGGATATAGGGAAAGAGCGCCTGGAGCTTGAAGAAGAAAGGGGCCTTTGAGAAGACAGGGAACTCCGCCATCTGCTGGCGGATGAGGGGGCCTACTACCCCATCGAGGCTCGGCATATTGGAGATTGGCATTCCATCCAGCATGGTCTGGAACATGGCGGCCGTCGCATAGCCTTCCACAACCGCCTGGCGGGCGGCTTCGGCATCGTCATTGGTCTTGGCAGCCTTAATGTATTCAGCGAGGTTGAAATTCTGGTCCTGGAGCGCATGGGTCAGTTCATGTGACAGCACCATTCCCTGCATCTCAGCCGGAATCCAGTCGGCAATGTACATCGTTTTTGTCTCCGGATCGTAGAAGCCGGCGACCTGCTCCGTGTAAAAACTGACGAGAAAGTTTTCAAGGTCGAAATTCCCGGAAATGAGTCCAAATGCCCGCAGTGTGGCTTCTTGCACGTGGATTTCCTCAGGCGTGTAATCGGTGTGCAGGTTGTGGATCAGGATCTTGCGGACCTCTTCACGGCTGACAATTTTCTTGTTCACCGGCGACTTGATGGGTAGCCCGGTCATCTCGCTCATCTTGTGCAGAACCTTATCGGCTTGCGCCAGCAGGTCGGGCGGCGTCTGCTGAGGGCTCGGCGAGTTGTTGTCTGGCACAGGAATCTGCAGACTGGCAGCGGGATAGGGTCCAACAATAATCGAACAAAGCATGACAAGGATGGCGAGGAGAACTGTCGGCCATTGCTGATGCCCGTTGTGTTTATCCATTGGTGAGCTACCCTTTCACGTTTCCCACGAGGAACAGTTGAGGTGAGCCAAATCCGAACGGATCGCGCGCAAGAGACCCGAACGACTGGACATGATTGAAGCCCGCTGTTTCCAGAAGTCGGACGAGTTCACGATAAGTATAGACGCGGTGAGAGCCTGTACGTGTCTCCGTCTGGCCGTTGCGGACAATCGTGTAGTCAGTGTTGAGGCGGCCATTGACGTGATCGTACTGGTTTTCTTCGAGAAACAAAAAATCGCCCACCCGGGTCCATTCCCGGTGGCGAAGCCGGGGGAAGAGTGTTTCCATCGAAACTCCGATTTCCAGAATAAACCCGGCGCCTGGCTTCAGGCTCCGATAGACGGCGCGTATGAAATCCGCGTTGCCCTCATCTTCGAAATATCCAAAGCTGCCGCCGAAGCAGAAAGCCCCGTCAAAAGCCGCCTGCCAGGGAAGATCGCGCATGTCTCGGCGCTCCCATCGGATGTCCAGACCCTTCTCAGCGGCTCTGGAACGGGCCTCGTTCAGAAAAGGATGAGAAAAATCGACCCCTGTCACGGGGTACCCACGCGATGCCATTTCGCGCGACAGGCGGCCCTCACCGCATGGCACATCGAGAATGGCTGCGCCGTTCGGGACATTCAACATTTCGAGGATGAAATCCGTCTCGGTTTTTGTGTGTGATTCGTCGAAAACCTCCTTCCAGAAGTCAAGGACGATTCCCGAGAAGAAATCTTCCCACCACTCTTTGGGCATGTGTTGTTCCTCCGGGTTGCCGTGCAAGGCCCGTCCCTTGGCATCCGCCGCGCCCGTCGATGGTTCGAGGCTGTTGGTTGACCCCCTCCTACAGGCAGATTAACATAGAAGTAGCGCGGGCAAGCCGGACGATCGCTGCTCTGCTCAAGCGCCTGCCTTGGGCCCGCGAGGGACTGGGAAGGGCAAGCAGGAGCGGAGGAGAGGAAAGTCCGAACTCCATAGGGTAGTGCGCTCGTTAACAGCGAGGGTCGGAAGGGGATCTCTGAGCAATCGGGGCGTACGCTTCCGGCATGGAAAGTGCCACAGAAAATATACCGCCCCGATTTTTCGGGGTAAGGGTGAAAAGGTGCGGCCCGCTTCGGCGGGATTAAAGTAAGAGCGCACCGCCTCGACAGCGATGGCGAGGGCAGGGTAAACCCCGCACGGAGCAAGACCAAATAGGAGAGGAGGAGTGACCCGCTCCGCAAAGCCATGTAGCGGCGATCAATAATCATTGGAGTGCTTGTTTGCAGATCGGTGATTATCGGCCGCCGCTACGGGCTGGTGACTCTCGGGTAGGTCGCTTGATCTCACCAGTAATGGTGAGGCTAGAGGAATGATCGTCACCCCGGGCAACCGGGGAACAAAATTCGGCTTACAGGCTTGCCCGCGCATTTACCCAACATTTGAAGCAGAGTTCACGGACGTCCGGTCTAATTCCAAGCCACTTGTTGATATTAGATCGTGGAATGGATCCTTATCAGGGTCGCGCGTGCGGATTCATGTCTGTTGAACCACTCAGGTTGACGCGTATGAAATTCAGAAGTTAAAATGGGTGGTTTGATTACCTGGAGGGAGCCAAACTAGAGGACAATGGATAAGCGTAAGGTAGACCACTATCGGAAGCAGTTGCTGGCCAAGCAAGAAGAAATTCGCCGTATGGTTGCGAGGTCGGAGCAGGACGGCCGTGAGGCCGACATTGAGATTACGCAGGACCTCGCTGACCGGGCCGCGAATTCGTACACCAAGGAATTCCTGTTCCATCAAAGTGATGACAACCGGCGCATTCTTCAGCTTATCCAGGACGCCCTCCGGCGAGCCGATGACGGCTCATATGGGTTCTGCGTGGAATGCCGGCAGGACGTCCAGGCCAAGCGCCTGGAAGCAGTTCCGTGGGCCCGCCATTGTATTGATTGCCAGGAAAAACAGGAAAAGGGCCTGCTGTAAGAGACCGCGGTCCATAGAAAGCGAGGTTTGCTTTCATTCAGGGCTTGCCTTCCATTTCACATTTTCGTCCCCTTCTTCAAGAACTGGCTGACAGCCTGTTCGCAGTTGTTTTCCCCACGCAGTGCTCCGTTTGCGGGGGTGAAGTTGCCAGTGCCGGCGGTCTGGGCGTATGTCGCGGGTGCTGGTCCGGAGTCGAAAGTTGGGAAGGAATCTCCTGCTGTCGGTGCGGGCTTCCGATTGTCTCGGAGCATGCCGCTGACGCTGCCCAGGTGCTTTGCGGCGCCTGCCGTGCGAGCGATCCCACTTTCGATCTGGCCCGGACTTTCGGAATCTACCGCGGAACCCTGCGCCAGCTTATCCTCCAGTTGAAATTCCAACGCCGGGAACGCCTGGGCAGAAGATTAGGCGCCATGCTGACCCATGCCTGGGCAAAGGTTGGCAGTCTGGTTGACGGTGAATCTCTTCTCATCGTTCCGGTTCCGCTGTTCCGTTTGCGTGAGCGCGAGCGGGGATATAACCAGGCGCAGCTTCTGGCCGAAGGGTTGAAGCATAGCCTGGACCGCACGCCGGCCGGAAAGAAAATGAAGATTGACACTGGCCTCCTGGTTCGCAAACGCGCGACACTTCCTCAGGCCGGATTGAAGTTACAAGCCCGTAATGAAAACGTGCGCAATGCCTTTGACGTAGTGAAACCCGAGCTTCTGGCAGGTCGTCAAGTGATTCTGGTAGATGACGTGATGACCACAGGCGCCACGTTGTCAGCCTGTGCGGCCGCGCTCAGGAAACGAGGTGCTGCGAAGGTATATGCCCTGGCGATGGCGCGGGCCACGCCGCAATTCCCGGATACTGAAGGCTTGACCTATCTGACAGGTGTTGACGAATTTGGCCGTGACTGGACATAATGATTCCTTACTGACAAGGGTAGCGTCCCTTGAGAGGATACGGAGATGGCGGAGGCAAGTGAAAGCCTGTTGCAGGCGCCGGTTCTCGTTCTGAATGCGACCTACGAGCCCATCAATGTGACTGCGGCCAGGCGCGCCATTGTGCTGGTCCTCAAAGGCAATGCCATAACTGAGGAAGAGAACGGCGGCTTTCTGCACTCAGCGCGGATTGCATACCGGATACCTTCCGTCATTCGCCTCACGGAGTTTCGGCGCATTCCCCATCAGTCACGTCCGCTTTCACGAAAGAACATTCTGATCCGCGACCGCTACACGTGCCAGTTCTGCTACAAGATTTTTCCCGCAGCCGAGCTGACCCTCGACCACATCATCCCACGGTCCCGGGGCGGCCATTCCGACTGGGACAATCTCGTTGCCTGCTGCCATTCCTGCAACAGCCGTAAAGGCGATCGACTGCCTGAAGAGGTGGGGCTCACCTTGCGCCGGCAACCCCGGCCTTTCACGCTCCACACCAGCCGCCACATCATGCGGATGCTCGGCCGGGCAGACCAGCGCTGGCGCAAATACCTGTTTTACTGACGTCGTGCTCCCCCGGTCGTGGTGTGCAGCCCGGCGGCTGTCTACGCCTCGGAAATTGGCTGCGAGATGGGCCTATATCCCACTCGGCCGGGCTGCTCCCAGAAAATCCAATAGCCTAGCCATGGCGAGTGTGTCCTTTCTGCAGTACTCCAGGAGTGCCTTCCGCAGCCTTGCTTTTTCCTTTGCGCCAACCTGGCCGCGAACCATTTTCTCCCAGGCCAGTCCAGCCTCCTCGCCCTCGGACACTTCCATCCCCTCGTAAGTCATATCAGGAACCAGGGCCGGCAGTACGCTCTTGAGGGAAAACGATCCCCTGAAACGCGGATGGTAGACATTCTTCCTGACAGTATCCAGAAGGTCCCATAGTCTTGCCCGGACCTGCTCAATCCTGCCGGCGTATTCAGGAAGCCAGCCCGCCAGTTCTTCCAGGCGCTGTGATTCGAACCCTCGGTTGTACACAATCACGGGGCCTTTCTGCCCAAGGATCGCCAACAGCGAGGTGAGGAACGACAACCTGGGATCGCTCTCGTCTTCCGCAAGAAACTCATGGTGTTCTAACTGGCCGATGCGTGTCCTCCTGACGTGAACAGACCATTGGAATGGAATAGGGTCGTAGGGCCTCATGCCGGTAAATCGCGGGACAGCCGGATTCAGAGTTTCGAAATCCATAAAATAGAGCGGATAAGTTAGTTGGCTGATTGCTTCCTTCAGGCGTATGGCGAAATACGGCGTCTGGGTCTGGACGCAGCGGCATGCGCGCCGTTGCCGTTCGCTGAGCGGGAAATCTGCAGGAATATCATGGACGGAGATGATCCTCTTGGCGGCCAATTGATTGACCTTGGTTGATGAGATGCTGGGCAACAATTGGACATGATCTTCCGGCAACTCGGGGTTGCAGCAGTCGTAAAATTCGCACAGCACGGGATCTTTGCACTGAGGTCCCGGCTCTATATCCGGTGGATCAGGCCGGGAGAGAACCAGGCGCTGCTGCCGTACGATTTCCGGCAGTTTCCCACGCAACTTGTCGATCTTCGTTCCGATTTCCTCAATCTTGAAGAGCCTGCGGAGGTTATATTCGCGGCCGTTATATACATAGTCCCGGTTGAGGTGCATGAGGCAGGGAGAAGTCTCAATGTGCGCGGCGTCCAGCACGAATTGCTGGATGCCTACGTCATAAGGATGGTGCTCCTTGACGTCGGTGGAGGCTTTCACTTCTACGAGACGCCACCTGTCTCGGGGCGCTCGTGACAGAATGTCAGTCCTCACAACAATGTTGTCATGCTTGAAAGTCCCCTCAAAGATGGTTTGAACATTCTGGTCTGCGACAAGTTGAGAAGTTTGGTTGATGGCTTCAGAGAATTTGAGATCGTCCACCTTTACCAGTACGCCGCCGGGGAAGGCTCCCCTGGCCAGTTCTCCGACTTCCCGGCCC
>DATLWV010000312.1:0-7233 GCA_035576145.1 Terriglobia bacterium | reverse complement strand
TCGCAGCCCGGCGGGTCGCAGAGCTTCGTCGTAAAGGTGGGTCAGAGCCCGGGCGGACCGGCGAAAGCTGCCGCACAGGCAAGGCAAGGTCGGTACTCTTTGAATCGTGTCACTCATGCAGAGGTAGATGTATATACATCTAAAAGGGTTCAAAAAAAAGATGCTGCGTGGTAGGCGGGACAACCAAGTCTTTGGCGAAACTTCTAGAACATGCCGGCCTTAGTCCGCGCCATCTTTCTATTGTGTACGGCCCGATGGCGGACTTTATGCCGCCGGATTGGCTTCATTTTGCCAGCAGGCGGCGGATTGAACGCAACTCACGCCGAAAGGCAGCGTTGGGTTTGGGGTAGGACATCTTAAGACCGCCGAGGGTGTCAATGATCACCTGGGAAATGATCAGCCGGGCGTTCTCCTTGTCGTCCGCCGGCACCACGTACCAGGGCGCAGTTTGAGTGCTGGTGGCGCTCAGGCAATCCTCATAAGCGGCCATGTACTGCTTCCAGAACTTTCGTTCCGCCATGTCGTCCACGCTGAACTTCCAGTTCTTTTCGCGCTCGTCGATACGTTGGAGGAACCGCTTTCGTTGCTCTTCTTTGGACAAGTGAAGAAAAAACTTGATGATCCGTGTCCCGTTGCGGTGGAGATGGCTTTCCAAATCAACGATTGACCGGTAGCGATCTTTCCATACCGTCTTCAGATCAAGCGACTCATCGGGAAGCCCCTGGCTGTGGAGGATCTCAGGGTGCACGCGAACGACCAGGACCTCCTCGTAATAGGACCGATTGAAAATCCCGAGCCGGCCCCGCTCCGGCAGGCGGCAGGTAGTGCGCCACAGAAAATCATGGTCTAGTTCCTCGGCGCTTGGACGCTTGAAGCTGTAGACTTCGCAGCCCTGCGGATTGACTCCGGACATCACGTGCGCAATGGCGCCATCTTTGCCGGCGGCATCCATGGCCTGGAAAATCAGGAGCACGGCGTAGCGATTGTCGGCATACAGCAGGTGCTGCTTCGCGCTTAGACGCTCGATGTGGTCAGAAAGGATCTGCTTGTAATGCTCCTTCGATTTGTAGAGCGGATGCACCTTCGTCGGCCAGTTCTTCAGTTTGACTTTTTCGCCTTCCCGGACGCGAAAATCTTTGACGTGGATTTTCATTTTTTACCCTTTCGCAGCGGCGCATGCTTTACTTACTGATGCGGATGCTCGCATTTTATCCTTCGAGATCGCGCGAAGCGAGAAGGTTTTGGTGGTGAATAGACCGCGAGCGGAAAAGTACGCGGGCACTCAAGGGGGAGTATTGTCCACCTGTGGCCGGGCATAGTCCATGCACACGGACGGGAAGACATCGCGATAAATCGCACCGCCAGCCCTGCTTTTCCGGTAGCTCTAAGGTCGCAGGAGCCACCAAGAAAGTTTGGTGGTAAAATGGGCTTAACTTTGCAATAAGGAAGGCAAACCATGCTGCGACGCATCAACTTGTTGTGGCGTCTGGTAGTTCTCTTCGCCGTTCTGGCTGCTTTTGGATTCCCTCTTTCGCAGCCTCTCATGGCGCAGTCTGATCTGACGCCTGAGTATGAGGCCTCTCACGATGTTGTTCCTTTTGTTCCCACTCCCACGAAGGTTGCCGAAAGAATGCTGGAACTGGCAAAGGTGACCCCCAAAGACGTTGTGTACGATCTGGGTTCAGGTGACGGCCGGATAGTAATCATGGCGGCGCAAAAATTCGGCGCGCACGCTGTTGGCGTGGAACTCGACTCAAAGCGATACAAGGAATCTTCAGCGCGGATCGAGGAGCTTGGGCTTGCCTCAAGGGCCAAAATCCTGCACGGAGACATGTTCAAGGCGGACATTCACCCGGCGACGGTGGTCACGCTCTATCTGTTGACCAGCGTAAATGCGGATATCCGTCCCATGCTGGAGAAGCAACTCCGTCCCGGCACGCGGGTGGTCTCGCACGATTTCATGATGAGCGGCTGGAAGGCCGAGAAGACCGAGGAAATTACCGCCGAGAACGGCTCCGTGCATACGGTCTATCTTTACATCAAGCCGTAAGGTTTCCAGGGCTGAGCAGCAGTTTGGATTCCGGCTTCGTTTTCCGCTGTCGGCAATGCGCCCCGGAGCACCGGTTGTGTCTTTGGCGCCACCCGCCCTTGGACTTCAAGCACGAAGGCCCGCGCTGCCCGCTTTTCCAGCAGACACGGACGACACGAGGGCTGGGATAGGGCGGTTAGAGAACGTCCGGGAGTACCACTTTTCGCCGAATTGAAATGTTATAGGATAACGGGGTACTCTTTCCTTGTCAGTCCATGTAGGTACCGCTGACGACACGCCCGGAATTGCCCTGGGCCTTGCGATACCGGCTGCGGTGTTATTGGCCCGGGATGAGGAGGTGCGATGGGTGTCTTTGGGGCCGGGCTCTACTCGGGAGATTTCGCCATGGACCTTCGCAGCACGATCGGCGCCGTGGCCCACCTTCCATACGACGGTGACAAGCTTATCCAAATCCTGTGCGAGAGCGAACCGGCAGCCGCAAACAACCCCGACGATGAAGATCACAATACTTTCTGGCTGGTGACTGCGGACCAGTTCGCCAAGCGCGCGATTGTCTGTGAGCGCGTCCGCGACAAGGCGCTGGCTATCATCGACTCCGGCGCCGATGTGGCGATGCTTGGCAAGCTGGGGATGAAATCCTCCGACCTGAGAAAACGTCAGAAAATGCTGCTGGAACTGCGAGGGCGGATCACGGCCCCGGCAGCCCCTAAGAAGCCAAGGCGTGTTCTCAAGAAGCCCCAGGCTTTGCTAATGGATGTAGGGGACGTTTTTGTCTACCCGACTTTTGGAGGCCGATGCCGCAACCCTTATTTTGCCTCGAGGGAGATGGACCGGATGGGAACCATGGCGCGAGCCTGGACACCGGATAGTTGGTCAGCCATGGTAATCGTCGATTGCGGGCGGGCGTTCGATTTTCTCGCCTGGTATCGGCCCCTGACCATTTCCAGGGCGATGCCTCATAAGCCAACCCTCGATGAATTGCAGGGTGAGTTGTTGTGGAGATTGGCGAGGGCGGGCACCAGCTCCCCGCTCCACTTCAAGCGGATGGAATTTGAAAAGATCGGTGTGCTTCCTGTCGACGCCGACAGGGTGCGCCGTTCGTTCCCCGGTATGCGGCCCGGCATCAGCGCGGCGGTCAGCGATATTTCAATAGCGAATGGAGTAAGCGTAGTCCCGTATATCCCGGAGGCTCTGATGCCAAGACCAGGAGAGACATTGAACTACAGCAGCGGCCGGCCGTATCCAACCATTCTGGGAATTGGGGAAATTCTCTCGAGTTGATTGGACCCTTCCGTGGCCCGAAATCGGAGGAAGTGGTTGGCCAGTCTGGGCACTGGAACTTTGTACATCGTGCCGGGGAGTCCCTGGCGGGTTGCGCAGATACGCGCTTTGTCGAGTCTGCGGTCTCGCGAAGCGAGAGGTTCTTAGCAGGTAGCGCAAAGTTGTTCTGTAGCTCTGCGGTTTTTCGTGTCAGATTCGTGTTCGCTCATCCGACGGCAGCCGGGCGCGCCATGGAATGCGACCCGGGCCACGCGAAATGAGGGAGTATGAAATTGAGAATCAGCCTGGTGCTTGTTTTGACAATGTTGTCTGTATCTGGCGCGTCCGGTCAGAAGATTAAGACCAAGTACGATCACGGCGCTGACTTCAATCGTTATAAAACCTACGGCTGGAAGGATCGCCAGCTTGTCACTCGCCAGGGGAAAGAGAATGAAAAGTTAATTGACGAGGCTCTGGTGTCTGCCGTCAACACTCAGCTCCGGGCCCAGGGACTTACGGAGGACCAAAATGCCCCTGACCTCTTCATAACTTACAGCGCCGGTGCCCTGGCTGCCGGCTCAAAGGCGGGCACCGCATACGCTCCTTACGACCTCCGGGCTTCCCGAGTTACCAACGTCTGGACAAGCAATACGATCCCAGGGTCGGTTCCGAACGTCTGGGCCTCGACCGAGGGAATAATCCTGTTCGAGGTTACAGATGCCAGAACAGACACCGTCGTCTGGAGCAGACTTCTCAAGAAGAAATTAAAGAATCCAGGCAGGATGCCGGAAGACCTTGATAAGATCGTCGCGGAAATTGCCAGGAAAGCGTTTCAGGATTTTCCGCCCAAAGCTGCGAAGAAATGATTAAGTGTGAGCTGCGCAGGCGCTCGGTGCCGCGTAGCGGCTTAGATTCCGGCCGTGTTTTTCGCCGGCGGCACCACGATGCGCGCCCCGACGACCTACCTTATGGCCGCGTCAGATGGAAATGAAACTTAAAGAAGTAGTCACCCTTATTGCCAGTGGTTGAGGTTGTGTGACCGCCTTTGGGTTTGGGGCATGACGGGCAGCCAAAATCAACCAGTTCCCCGATGGCGCCGGACGGATTTCCCCCCATGCTGGCGGGAATGGGATCAATGTACCAGTCGTTACAACCGTCCGGAGCAACTGCGTTGCAGGTAACTTCCACAAAAGTGGTCTCCGGTGTCGGGGGCTGACTCCAGTTGGGGGCCATATAGATCCGGTATTCCTCGCCGGCGGACGTGAAGAAGTGCACGATGGCCGGGCACGGGAAGGACTGGCCGGCGGTCATGGAGATCATACTGTACGAAATCATCGTGCACTTATCTTCGATGTGGGCAATCACCGTGGCAAAATTGAACGGAGGGTTGGGCGTGGCCGTTCCGCCGCTCGACGTCGGAATGGGATTCTCGAAACTGATGCCAAGTTTGCGAGACGTGGAGCTCAGCGTGCCGAATTGCCAATCTCCCCAAACGATGCCATTGTAGCCGTTGGTGGTAAGGAAGCTGGTTACCGAATCCATACCATCGTGATACGCACCGAGCCCGTCATCTCGAATGTCGGCCATAAGCCCCGAGGAATCCTCCCCCAGGAGCATCGTGGTAATTGGAAGGTTGCTGAGCTTTTGGGGGGCGCGTGCAAACGTCATCGCCCCTATCGTCGTGGCCCCGAAAATCAAAACCAGCAAATAGCGAAGTCTCATCGTCGTTCTCCTTTTGATTCGGACAGTCTGCAGTTTCCAAAATTTTCTTGTCTCAAATGCGCACTTCTCTATTGACGCGATGATGCCTTCTGTCCCGAAGCGGGTGGCGCGAGTTGTGCGCCTCGAGATCATATGCCGCAGAATCCAAGAAGAACTCGCCGCTACCTGCTGACTGCCATCGGGGGCTACCGGTTCCCTGGCGTTACAGCATTTCGGGAAATCGCCGGCGGTCCTGCAGATGACCGGAGCCGTGCCATCGCTTCCGAGTGAATCAACTCTCTCTCTGCGGGCGTGAACGTTAATCGACCCCAGGTAAGGTATTTCAAGTCGTCCCGATCCCACCGCACTCGCATAATGCCTGATCTGGAATGCGTGTTTGAGCGCAGCAACACGTGCCCGAACTCGTGACATATGACGGACGCCAGAAGTTCGCTCTCGGAAATTTGATCCATCTGCGCCCTATACCTCACTCTGTCGACGAATACGTAGGCATAGTGCCCAAATGTGCCGTCATTGAATGTCTGCGCAAAGCCAAAATACTTGTCGACATATGCATTCGCCGCGCCCTTGGCTGTAGGGAGAATTGTCAAACCTAGCTCCGCGTTTGACATGCGCTCCTGGCACACGGGGTGAACCTTGACGTCCTCGGCCGAAGTGGGGCAATCGACCCATTCGACATGAACGTCGGCGGCGCCGAGGATCTTCTGCACCTCCCGCTCCGTTCTGGCCATCGTGTCTTGTGGAATCCGTGCGTAGTTGTAGACCCAGATTACGATGGTGGGAGTTTCCGTATTCTTGTCCGGCGTTTGTGCAATCGCTCCTTTACACCAGAAGAGAGAAATCACAACCGATACAGTGGAAACGCAGACTGCGAACGCAAACCAGTCTTTCAGTGTTTGTTTCATGGCGCCAACCTCCCCAGGTCAGGTGTTGGCGCCGACGTTCGCTTACTCGAAGAAGCTGCTCAATGGACAGCGGATGGATTTTTCTTGATCCCTATATCAATCGTTAACACACTGGTTTATAAGCGCTTAAATCAACATTTCAACTGACTTTGCGGGCTCTTTGTCCACCGGCAAATTGGTGGTAAACTATGCCCAATTGGGGAGCCACTCAATGTCAGGAGCCGGGACAGCAGGACGCAAGGTCCGTTTCGGTGTGTTTGAACTCGATCCGCAGACGGGAGAGTTGCGTAAGGGTGGTCTGCGAATCAGGCTTCAGGAGCAACCTCTCCGGGTTCTCGTTTCCTTACTCGAGCGCCCCGGCGAGCTGGTGACACGCGAAGAGCTGCGAAAAAAGCTCTGGCCTGATGACACTTTTGTGGACTTCGATCAGGGGCTGGGCACCGCGATCCGCAAGCTCCGTGAAGCCCTCAGCGATTCCGCAGACAATCCCCGCTTTATCGAGACGCTACCCCGCCGCGGCTTTAGATTCATCGCTCCTGTGAACGGGTATGCGGGGGCAGCCGTCGCAGGGCCCGCCGTTCCATCGCAAACCTTGGAGCCGTCTGCCAGACAAAAAAGTTTTCGCCGCAGGGCTGTTCTGGTGGCGGGTGTGTTGTTGGGTGTCGGTGCTCTCGCTTTCCTGCTGAGGCCTTCGCTGCCCTCGCCCAGCGTTTCGCGAATAACACAATTGACGAATGACCGTCGGCCGAAATTTGGGTTTATTGTTGCGGACAGTGCCAGATTGTACTTCACAGAGGAAATAGGAGGTCACTTCACGCCTGTTGCTGTATCTACAAAAGGTGGAGAAGCGATCCCAATCCCGGCTCCAGTTCAAGAGGCAGTCGTCCTCGACATTTCACGGGACGGTTCAGAGCTTCTAATGATTCAGTTGGGCGAAGCGGAAGGACCCATTTGGGCGGTGCCGGTATCCGGCGCGCCTGCGCGCCGCCTTGGCGATCTGGAGGTGGGCGAGGCGAGATGGTCTCCCGATGGGCAAGAGATTCTGTACCTCAAAGCAAATGATCCCCATCTTTACGTTGCGCAGCGGGACGGAACGGATTCGCGCGCGCTGGTAAAGGTTCCCGGCAACCCTTACGACATCCAGTGGTCGCCCGACGGAACCCGGATCAGCGTCAGCGTTGATGACGGGAAATCAAACATGCTTTGGGAAGTTTCCGCCGACGGCACGAATCTTCATCCTGTCCTTCCTGATTGGAACTTCCCCCTGGCCTCGTGCAGTGGTTCCTGGACTTTCGA
>DATLWV010000311.1:0-34041 GCA_035576145.1 Terriglobia bacterium | reverse complement strand
GGATAAAGCCCCCGCTGCTAGAGGCTGGGATTAGAAGGCAGAAAACCCGCGTGCCGGGCTGAAGCCCGGCGCTACAAAACACCCCTCTCGCGGGTGGCGGCACGATGGATGGGGACGGACGGCGAAGCTGAGTGGGGTCAGAACAAGGCAGTGAAGGCCCGGCCAAGCATGGCCACGGCCGCGATGAAACAGATAACAGCGAGGACGATGGCGTTGTGCGCTACGAGCCAGGGGCGCAACATGCCAAAGAGCCTGTCCGAGGATTTGCGCGCAAGATGGACGAGCGCAATGGGCAGAAGAATCAGGAGCGATCCTCCAGCGGCAAACGCCGTGACGACGATGGCAAGCTGAACCGTGCTGAGACTTGCCTGAGCGTAGTCGACTGCGGCCGAAATGAGGAGCGGGACGTTCTTGGGATTCAGGACAATGAGGCCCCCAAGAGCAAATACCATGAGCATGGAGGCGGAGTCGAGAGTCTTCATCCACCTGGGTTCGGTGGCCGGCGACGCCCTCCTGAGATGATTGCGAAATGCCAGGAGCGCCACAACGAGAAGGATGACGCCCATCCCGGCGTGAATGAGCGTGCTCCACGGTGACGATGCTCCGGTGCTGCCGGAAACCGCAATCGTCTTCTTTCCGGTCCAGGCCAGCAGAAACGTGGGGAGCCAGAGCGCGGCGAAAAAACCCATGCCATAGGCGACGGATTTGATCGGTCCTCTCTTCGAGGTGAGGACTACGATCAGCCCTGCCACGGGTATGGGACTGATCATGACGGCGGCGATGATCGGGAGCGTGTCTCGGATGGCCTGGATCATCGAACGGCTCTTTCCTCCTCCCCGCCGGTTAGTCCTGCCCGGCTTCGGATGACTCTCAAAGACCGAATGCCGGCCTGAAGCCCGGCGCTACATCGGTGGATTCTCTCATGATTGTAAAGAGAAATTTCGCTATTGAAGGCGGAGAAAAAACGCGGCCCTCGGTGGAGCACCGCGGGATCGCAGGTTGCAGATTTGAGATTTCACAAGAAAAGCGAAAGGCAGGGGACGGGCCGGATTCATCCGAGCAAGCTCTGTGATCTGGCCCGTCCCCGTGAGCGAAGAGATCTGTCTGGAATTTCACTCCTTATTTGAGAGGCACAACGGGTATGCGTGTTTCGGCAAGCCGGGCCTTTGTGTTGTGCGCCTTGTTCCCGGCCATGATCCATGCCTCAACGCTGACGCCGTGCGGCCTTGCAAAGCCGATCGACTGGCCCATCGCTGCCATTTTCAGCGAATGGACATATGCTCTATTGCCCTCAAAAACGCAGACCAGAAAGGTTTCCTCTCCCTTGGCGTCATTGCGCCCGCTGGGTATAACCACGCCGCGCCGGATCCCTTGATCCTCATCGCTAACTTCCACGACGCGGAACCCGCCCGCGGTGAGGTCTCCGTAGTAGAGATTGTAGTTGCCAGGAGGCAGAGTCATCGCTCCCCACTGGGCCGTAAAGGGCAGACTAAATTTCCCTGCAAATTCGGTTATTCTGAGGTTTTGTGCCTTCGTCCCTGTCGCCGCCAGCCCGAGAAACGTGACCAGCACTGAGGCCAGGACAATCAATTTTCGAAGTCTATTCATCGCAGCACCTCCGTAAAGCAGAATGCCGCGGGCGGCCTGGGAGGTTTAACCTGCGGTGAACCTCGCGTTCCGGCCGCCGCGCAGCAACGCTCCCAAGTCATTTCAACTCTCGCGCACCTGAGAGAAAATGTCAGTGATCTGCGCCCAATCTGAATGTGACGATTGTGACATCGGCCTCTTCATTGGAGCTCATTGATAATCTATCGATTCATCTCAAAAAGGCGGGCAGCGGAAGACAAGAGTGAGGAGCCGGAAGTCAGAAGTACCAAGGATGAAAGTCGAGTTCAGGCGGTAACGGCGAGGGCTCGAATGCCGGGCGGAAACCCGCCGGTACGAATACAAAGGCCGGCGGGAATAGTTGTTTTGTAGGTGAGCTCTCCTCTACGCAACGCTGACTTCAGCGGCTGAAACCGCCTTTCTCCGCGGCCGCCACGATGACGCAGCTAAACCTACGTCCCCCTAAAAGACTCTCCACCCGGCAAGGGGCGATTCAAGATTCCGAGGCGCGGTTGTAGCCGCAGGCTCGGGGAGTTATAATCGGCGCAGTTGAGGACATGGCTGGTTTCTGAGGTTCTGGTTCAAGGCTTGCTGAACCTGTTTTTAGGGCTTCATTCAGCGCAACATTTCGACAAGGGGTAAACGCCATGGCTTCAGACGAGCGGCTGGTCTCCGAACAATTTCCTCTCTCCGCGGAATACCATCCTGAATGGCTTCTGGCCGGCGCCAGCGGCGGCTCCAATCCGCTCTGGCTGGCCGAGTGGCTGGCCTCTGGCATGGACCTGCAGCCGGGCATGCGCGTGCTGGATCTCGGCTGCGGCAGGGCCGTCTCGTCCATTTTCCTGCGGCGCGAATTCGGCGTGCAGGTCTGGGCCACCGACCTGTGGTTCAGCGCTTCGGAAAACCTCCAGCGCATTCGGGATGCCGACGCGGACGACGGCGTATTTCCCATCCACGCAGACGCCCGGTCGCTGCCCTTTGCCGCGGAATTTTTTGACGCCATCGTGTGCATCGCCTCCTACCCTTACTACGGAACCGACGACCTCTATCTCAGCAATCTGGCCCGGTTCGTCAAGCCGGGGGGCGCCGTAGGGATTGCGGGCGAGGGGTTCATGCGGGAATTCGAGGGGGCTGTTCCCGAGCACCTTCGCGAGTGGTGGACCCCGGACCTCTGTTGCGTGCATACGGTGGATTGGTGGCGCCGCCACTGGGAGCAGACAGGCATTATGGATGTCTCGCTGGCCGATACCATGCCCGATGGCTGGCGGCATTGGCTCGATTGGCAGCGGACTGTCGCTCCCGAGAATGAACCGGAAATCAAAGCGCTCGAAGCCGACCAGGGCAACTATCTCGGCTACCTCCGCGTGGTGGGCCGCCGCCGCCCCGGAGTGCAACTCGGAGAGCCCATTACGTCCATCCCTCCCCAGTACGAGAAAAAGCCCCTGCTGCGAAGAGATCGCTGATTCCAAGCAGATGCGCCGAGTTTGTGCCTTTGAGACTCTGCGGCTCGTGATTTGGAAACCGGACTGGCGGCTTCGGCTGCTTCCAGCACCCGGCCTGGAGCTATAAGGGGTATTATTGTGGCGTCACTACACGCGCACAGCCATTCACATAACGTACGGCGCGATCTTTTCACGGCCCTCGGAGGGCAACGACACATGAGCAAGAAAGAAATCGCTGAATCATTCCTCAAACTCGCCTCATCCGGAAGGGTGCGGGAAGCTTATACAAAGTACGTGCACCCGGAGTTTCGTCATCACAACGCCTACTTCAAAGGTGACAGGCAGTCGCTGCTCACGGGCATGGAACAAAATGCGAAGCAATTTCCCGACAAGACTTACCACACGTTACGCGCCGTCGCGGAGGGAAACCTTGTCGCCATCCACGGAAGAGTTGCCCTCAGGCCTGACTTCCAATGGTCGGTCATTCACATTTTCCGGTTTGAAGGCGACCTGATCATCGAAGAATGGGAAGCTTCGCAGGAAGTGCCAGAAGAATCCCCCAACGAGAACGGGATCTTTTAGGGCCGGGCGCAGGTCGCCGCCGGTGCGGTCTGCCGATTTTGTTTTTCTCCGGCGCACGATGGACTCCGGCAGCCGCTATGGGCAACGGGCCGAAGAGAAAAAGGCGACAGGCGCGCGACGTGGCGTTAGAATACAACGCCGTGGATGCCGTCACGGGAAAATCCGCGGGTCCGCTTCCGTTGCGGCGACCCTCCATTATTACTTACGACGGCCTGCCCCTTTCGAGCGGCGGCGCCCACGCCCTGCGCACTCGGAGCCCCCTTGCCGCCCTGGCCCAGGTGCGCAACTTCATATCCTCCTGCACGGACTGCGTGCAACCACAGAAAGCGTCAGTGGAGGTCGTCACCGGGGCAAACGTCCCGGCTGAGTTTTCGGATCCGCTCATGGAAAGACTGACGGCTGATCTGCGCGCTCCCGGAAACCGCAGGTCCTATGGTCGAGGAAACACTGCACACTTCTGGCCCGTTGCGGCGCCGCAGATTGACGCCCTCGTCGAACTTATCGAACAGGTCAGTCCTCTTCCTGCTATGCCTTACAGGCTCCAGCCCATCACCGTGGCGGCGGTTTTCAAATTTCATCTGCTCGACGCGCATTCGCGCGCAGTTCTCCCCTGGCAGGGCGGCGCCTTCTACGGAAACTGTTCGGCCGTGCCCGGCCAGCTGCTGGGGGAATCGCAGCTCTATGCGCGAATTTCAGGGCGCTCCACGGTCTCGCTGTTTCTCAGTTTTCCATTTGAAGACGTTTCCGAAGATCTTCTCACGACCGCGGGCTTTGTCCGTACCCACTTGCCATTTCCCCTGTCGCCCAACCACTGGAAGCGATGGCGCCTGACGAAAAATGGTAAGGGGTACGCCGGCCGCCGGCTCCCGCCTCAGCAGATTGCAGCTACAACCTAGCGCAGTCTGGCGCCTTTGAGGTCTGCGGGTCTTTCCTTCGCTGGTGGAAAGAACCGAGAACCTCAAACGTGGAGGTTCCTACTGCAAACTTCGTGAGACAATAAGGCCACGGACAACAGGCCGCCGTCCGCACCTGCCAGTTTAGGAAGGGGGCTTAAGTCATGCCATCCATTCCAGATTCCGTTGCTGATTTCCTTCGCGGGAAGCGCATTGCGGTTGCCGGCGTATCTCGAACCGGCAGGGCGGCATCGAACGCCATCTTCCGCAAGCTGCGCGATTCCGGCTACGAAGTTGTTCCCGTCAATCCCGCCGCCACAGAGGTTGAGGGCGTGCGGTGCTTTCCCAACCTGACGTTGATTCCGGAACTCGTCGACGGCGTGGTGATTGCCACGCATCCCAGGGACTCATTCGATCTGGTGAGGCAGTGTCTGGCCTGCGGCATCAGTCGTGTCTGGTTTCACCGGTCATTCGGCCAGGGCAGTGTTTCGGATGAAGCGGTCCGGGAGTGCCAGACCCAGGGAATCCAGTGCATTGTGGGCGGCTGCCCGTTGATGTATTGCGAGCCCGTCGATCCGGCGCATCGTTGCATGAGGTGGTGGCTCCGCTGGCGGCGGCGTGTCTCCGGGTAACATCGGAGGGCAGCCACGGCCGGCGATTTTCTGACCGTGGTTCCTTCCTGAGGCAAAAGCCCACGGACATGAAAGCATTTTCCGTGACTACCAACTCTCACTTCGCAAGATCGCAGACGCAAGAATGTGAGCATCCGCACCAGCAGGGAATGTTTCGCGGATAGTCGCAAGGCAGGTCAACAATCCTTAGCGCCGAATGATGGGATGAGCCCGAAGAGGAGACAGAATGAGCGAAACGAATTCATTTCCCTATGAAACCCGCCTGGACATTCTGTTCGAGCCGCTCAAGGTGATTGACGAGAAGGCGCTGGCGGACGCGTGCAAGTTCAAGTGGTACAACCAGACTTTGTGTAAGGTGAACGGCTCCGTGGTGCGGATGGCCGTTGTGGAAGGCGAATACCACTGGCACAAACACGACAACGACGATGAGTTTTTCTACGTTGTGGAGGGCCGGCTACTGATCGATTTGCAGAGTGGCACGGTGGAACTTGCTCCGCGGCAGGGCTTCGTGGTTCCCAGGGGTACCATGCACCGCACGCGCGCCCGCGAGCGCACGGTGATGTTGATGGTGGAAAACGCCGGAATCATTCCCACTGGCGATTGAGCGGGTAGCCACCTTCAGAGATTTTTCTGAACCTGGGTTTTATCCGAGGCAAAACGTCCACGGCATAGCGACGATGCCGTAGCCAGCGGTTTCCATGGCTCGTCGCCGTCCTGCTGCAGGCAATCCCTTGAGACTGATCAGGCTCGGAACTCCTGTTTGTCCGTCCCCGAGTAAAGAGCTTTGACTTGCCGGCCGACAGCGTCCGAATGCGCGGCAATTGCGGCATCGTCCATGTCACGCTTCGGGCGAGGCTCAAGATCGAAGTGATGATAACGGTCAACCCCTCTCACCAAGGTTGCCGAATCCCGCGTTTTGAGCTGCTTCACCGACGTCGGAATGTAGCGAATGGCAAGGCCAATCCGACGCGTGTTCGAACGGTTTGGCTCAGAGCCATGAACCAGCTTCACATGGTGCAGCGACATCTCGCCGGGATTCAGAATGCAACAGACCGCTTTCGAAGCATCGACCTCCACGGCAATCTCCTGGCCGCGGGATAAGAGATTATCTTTGTGGAACGTATCGATATGCTTGAGATGGTCCTGCAAGTGTGACCCCGGGATGAACTTCATACAGCCGCTCTCCATATTGGCGGGCGACAGCGCCACCCAGGCTGTCATCACGTCGTCCTTGCTAAGCCCCCAATAAAACGCATCCTGGTGCCAGGAGACAAAACCCGGGCTGTTCGCTTCCTTGATAAAGAAGTTTGTGGCCCAGCAGAGCAGATCGGGTCCCAACACGTCCTCTGCAGCATCGAGGATCTTTGGATGGTGGACGATCTCGTCAACCCAGGTGAAGAGCAGGTGCGCCTTGTGGCGGAAGTTACCCTGCAGCGGATGGCCCACTCTCGCCTCATGTTCTTCAAGGCAACGGCAGTAGCGGGCGGCTTCACCGGGTGAGAAAATCGGCACCGGAAAGAAGTACCCATCGCGATGATAGGCTTCCAGGGCGTCCTGCGGAATCGCTCCTGGCACGGCGTCACCTCCTCAATTAAACTTGTTGACAGTCAACGCAGCCACGGTTCGCAATTTACGGATAGTGGTTTCTTTCTGAGGCAAAAGCCCCCTGCAACGAATGCCGGAGAAAAGCACGCAATCCACTTCCGAATTCATGGCAAACCTGGTTCAGATCCATCGTTCGATCCAGGCGAAAGCATCATCCTGCATGTCCGGCTGGAAAGAATGGGCGTAGTCGTAAAACTTGCCGCTGAATCGCTCCGGGATGCCTGCCTTCGCGTAAATATCACCCAGTTTCTTTACGGATTGTCTCAATCCATCGACGGGATAAAGGCTGTCGCGCAGACACTGCTGCACCATGAAGGCGCCAGGTGCGATCAAAGCGGCCTGGTCGGGAAGATCCAGAGAGCGGTAGAGGCCGGGAATGTAGATCATCCAGGTGTGGTTGCGCAAATAGTTGCGAAGCTGCGTGCGAAACTCCGACATCCATCCAACGGCACAGGCAACCTTGATGCGAGGATCAGCCGCAGCCAGGTAATTCGTCCGCAGCCCGCCGATCGAGAGGCCGAGGCAACCGATCCGCTTGGGATCGACTTCGGGCCGGCTGGTCAGGTAATCCACGCTGCGCCTGTCGTCCCAGTTCAGAATGCCCGGCCAGGTTGCGCCTGCCTCAAAAATAGTTTTGGCGGTGAGGTCTTCATAAATCCCGCAGAGGTGGTTGATCGCCACAAACCAGGCTCGCGTGTTCCTCTCGATACTGGAAAGCTTCTCCAGGATCGGCCGCATTGTACCGGGTGCAGTGGATACATCGATTTCCTCTACTCGCAGCCTGCGAGAACTGAAGTAAAACCCGTCAATGACCAGCACCACATATCCCTTGCGCGCCAAAACCTCCGGGTAGGGCCGGCCGTAAAAGAAGTTGCGATATTGCGTTAATGCCGGCGGGTCATTGAGAGAACTGAGGATCTTTTCATGGCCCCAGACGTAATTGCCACCATGGTCGTGGATGGCGATAATTCCCGGCGCAGGCCACTTGGCCTTGTCCGGAATCAGCACCCAGGCGGGAATGCTGTAGGCTGCTATCGCAGAAATTTTGACGGTCTCGAGCGTGAAGCCCTCGCGCTTTTCCCGGCTGATGACTTCGGCAGAGAGGGGTTCCGGGGTGGGATTGTAGCGCAAACCCTGATGAAAAATGGGCCGGGCAACCTGCTTCCATTCCTCCAGGTCGGTCCACCTCGGCTCCAGGAACGACATACGAGGTTCGTTCTCGCGGCTGATCCAATCCGTGATTTCGTAAAGGTTGGCCAGGTCCGGTGTGGGGAATGTTCGGTCAACGGTGGGCTTCAAGGACCGGTCCGGTGCAACCAGGCCGTACTCGTACCCTGAGGCCTGCGGCTTTCTGGAGGTCTGCCCTGACAACAGATTGGGCTGTAACATCGTCGCTGCTGTTGCCCCGAACAGAAAATCCCTGCGTGCTATCGATTGAGACTTATTCGCCATGAAAAATACCTCTTTCCAGATATAAAAGTAATGACCCGCGGGTTCTAGCCCTGGCCGATTGATGGAACCATCCAGTCGCTTTCCGGAACGCCCTCAAGGCAAGATACTCCCTCGCCAAGGCAGCGGGCTGTCGGGTTCTCAGAGGGCGGCCCCGCGTCAGACTTAAATCGAAGATTCAAGATTCCAAGGCAAGATTCGGAGGTGGCGCACCACCGCACCAGTAATGCGCCAGACCTCAGGACCGGACCAACCGAAAAGTCTTAGTGCGCGGCTGCGCCTTCGGCGGGCAGATCAGAATTGAAGGTGTCCGCCAAAACCCTCCAACCGCCGTCGGCCTGCTTCTTCCACACCGTCAGGTATTTGCCGTGATCAGTGACGGGCTTACCCTTCGGGCCGTTCAGCGTCAGTTCATATGTCCCCATGGTGTAACCCAGGTCGCCGCCGCGGGACGCCTCAACTTTTGTTGGCTGCCAGCTCAAGGCATATCCCGGGTTGGCCATGAGGTCGGACATCCACCTCTGGATGGCTTCCTTCGATGTCATGGCCGGAATGTTGGGCGCAAAGACTGCCGCATCATCAGCGAAGAACGCAATAAACTCGTTTGCGCTTTTTGCGCCTGCGGCCTTGGACCACTGAAGGTCCACATCCCGGAGGGCCGCCTCTTCGGCCGCGGGGGTTTCGGGAGGGGCCTGAGGTTGTTGCTGGCAAGCCGCCAGGCATGCTACCAATCCAACCAGAATCGAGAGAATCCATCTACTGGAAGCGTGTCGCATAAGACACCTCCAATCAAGATAATGGGGGCCCTGTCCCCGTGTTGGACTTTCCTCTGATTTGACTCTTTCCCCGGGTTCATTCAAACGGCTGCTTGACGACTAGAATCATACGCCTGGCCGTCTCTGGTTTCAATGAAGGGTGCGCTCGGCCCTTGAAGGCTCATCACCGCTTTCGGAATTTCCTTTGCATTCAAGGGGGCGGAGGTGTATATATAGGCAAGTTATCTTGCGGTTATTCTTGACCGCAAACCTCGGCGCAGGCGCCCAGGGGTCCGGCTCCCGCGTTTTGACCCGCCAGGAGGGCTTCATGAAGGTTCGCTCGATCGGTTATTGGCTTCTGCTCGTTGGCAGTCTGTGTCTGGTTTGGAGTGCAAACGCCCGGCCGCTTTGCGCCGGCCAGGATTACCCGCGCCATGTGACAGTGTTAAATCCGCCATCGGAGGATTCCGGCACGCCTCAGAAGGTGGACCCAGCCACCGAGGCTGACATCCGGCAGCTGATGGATCTGGCGGGGACAAAGGCCACCGTCACCCGGACGATGAACAA
Source organism: Terriglobia bacterium (assembly GCA_035576145.1). GTDB lineage: Bacteria > Acidobacteriota > Terriglobia > UBA7540 > UBA7540 > SCRD01. The sequence continues at coordinate 24,511 of DATLWV010000311.1, read as the reverse complement.
CATGGAAGAGAGCATGAGGCCTCTGCTGCTCCGCGCTTTCCCTCCCGGCGAGTACCGCGAGCGGCTGGTCCAGCTTTTCTTTGAGAAGTTCCACAACAAAGTCAATGCGGATGCGGTTATGGACCTCACCGTGCCCGTTTATGCCCAATACCTTACTGACGATGAGGTCAAGCAGCTCATCCAGTTTTACCATACACCCCTCGGAGAGAAGTGGATCAGCGTACAACCGAAGTTGCAGGAGGATCTGCAGCCCAGAGCCCGCGCCTGGGGCGAACAGATGGGACGCGAAGCCCTGATCGAAGTGCTCCAGGAACATCCTGACCTGGCGGAGCAATTGAAGGACGCGGCAGTGGCCGCCCGCCAGCACTAGGCTACAGGTCCACCCGCCGTCCGGGTTCGGGCGGCACAGAGTTGCTCTGTAACTCTCCCGCTTCTCGTCATTGGGATCAGTCCGTCCTCGGCGCGTTGTGCGCCATGGCCAAATTCTGTTTTCATAGGGGGATAATATGGCCTTCCGTATGTTCTCGGACACTGACCTGGCGCCGAAAGAATTGCAGGAGCACATCCTTACCACCTACATCAACATTCGAGTCGGCATCGCCGTCATAGGAATTGCTTTTCCTTTCCTGCTTTGGCTTGGGGGAAGTCTTTATGCGCGACTGCCCCTGCAGCCCTCGATGAGCGCTTACTACCACGCGGCGGGATTCGACGGACGATCGATGCGGGACTGGTTTGTCGGTCTGTTGTTCGTTGAAGGCATCTTTCTCTACCTCTACAAAGGTTTTGGCCGCGCCGAAAACCTGGCCCTGAACATCGCCGGAGTGCTGGCCGTGGGGGTCGCTTTAATTCCGGAAGGCACTGGGCAATCCTGGATTACAGCACATGGCTTCTGCGCCATTGGGCTGTTCCTCTGCATCGCGTACGTGGCGCTGTTCTGCGCGGACAGCACGCTGGACCTCATCTATGACACCGACATGAGCAATCCGGCAAAAGTTATCGCCCGCCTGAAGCTAACCTATAAGCTGCTCGGTTCAGCGATGATCACTTCCATGCTGGTGGCGTACATCCTGAATACCGTCCTGAAGACCGGCTTCGGGACATTCTGGGTGGAGGCGGGTGGGATTCTGTTTTTCGGAGCGTACTGGCTGATGAAAGGTCTGGAGCTGCGAAAGACCGCGGCAGACTTGAAGACTATTCGCGCCCAAACCAGGAAAACCGGCGGCAAAGTGATGAGCATCTGAGCCTGATGAGTTGCCCGGGCGGTGTAACGTCGGCCGGCGTTCCACACAATGTTAGAATAGGTCCCATGCAAAAAATCACTCCGCATTTGTGGTTCGACAAGCAGGCGAAGGAAGCGGCCGAATTCTACACCACAGTGATTCCCGGCTCGCGAATCACGCGCGTCAACACGCTGCACAACACGCCCTCGGGCGATTGCGACCTGGTCTGGTTTGAGCTTTCAGGGCAGCCGTTCGCGGCCATCAGCGCCGGCCCGCTCTTCCAGTTCAACCCGTCCGTCTCATTCCACATCAGGTGCAACACCAAAGGGGAAGTGGACGCCATGTGGGAGAAGCTCTCCGAGGGCGGGAAAGTCCTCATGCCGCTTGGCTCCTACCCCTTCAGCGAGCGCTTTGGCTGGACGGAAGACAGGTACGGGCTTTCCTGGCAGGTGATTTACGTGGGCGGCGGCGAAATCACGCAAAGAGTCACGCCCGTGCTGACGTTTGTGGGCAAGGAATGCGGCAAGGCGGAAGAAGCCATCAACTTCTATGCCTCGGTTTTCGACGCTCCGCCGCCAATGGTCTTTGCCCGGTATGGCAAAGAAGCGGAACCGGACAAAGAAGGGACCGTGCAATACGCCCAATTCACACTGCTCGGCCAGGAGTTCGGAGCCATGGATTCCGCCCGCGAGCACGATTTCGCTTTCAATGAAGCAATCTCCCTCATCGTGCCCTGCGACAATCAGGAGGAAATCGATGCCTGCTGGGAAAAGCTGTCCGCTGACCCAAAGGCGGAACAGTGCGGGTGGCTCAAGGATAAATACGGCCTTTCGTGGCAGATTACCCCCACCATTCTGGGTCAACTGATGGCCAGCCCGGACCAGAACCAGGTGGCGCGCGTCACCGAGGCCTTCCTCAAGATGAAGAAGTTCGATATCGCAGAATTGCAGCGCGCTTCCGCCGGCCAGTAAGTGAACACAGGGACCAGGGGTTACCAGGCAGCCATCGCGGGGATCCAGCGCCGCGGGTTTCTTGCTGACCCGGACCCGCGAACCCTCCCACGGACGGCTTGGAAACCACGTGCAAAACCTGGTTTTGAGTCACCCGTGTTCTTCATTGTTCGATTTATCCCTTTCCAACTTGTTAATTTCCATTTTGGTTACGAAATGGCGCGGTGTATACTGAGCACGAGAAGCGGGTCATGAGGGTAATCCCGGCTTAACAGGCAACGATTCAGGGAGGGGCTACTAGGAGGTAGTCCTATGAAGAAAGTTGCGCTGGTCGGGGTCGCAATTGCGCTTTGTATCATTGTTGTTTTCACTTTGTTTCCGCGCAGTTCCGAAGCTCCCACGGGCTTTGACGGCCAAACCAACGGGCTGGTAGATCAGAAAACTCACACCGACGATCAGGACGCATTCGACGAATTTGAAGAGATCAGTGACGGGCTGGGACCGCTCTATAATGCCCAGTCCTGCCGCGAGTGTCATCAGAGTCCGGCTTCCGGCGGAGTCAGCCAGATTTCCGAACTTCGCGTCGGGCATCGAGGCCCTAACGGGCAGTTCGAGAACCCGAGCATACCCATCGCTGACGGGAAAGTCTTTATCACCGGCCGGACTCTCGTCAACGACCGCGCTATCTGCCCCAGTGATGCCTTCCCCAATGTCGAACTCCAGGAAAGAGTGCCGGAAAGCGAGAACATTCGAACCACGCGCCTTTCCTTGAACCTTTTCGGCGACGGGTTCGTGGAAGCTGTTTCCGACCGGACCCTGCTCGATATCGCCAGAAGACAGTGCCGCCAGTCGCGCGGGCGGATTTGCGGGCAAGCGCTTTACGTCCCGATTCTGGAAGCGCCGGGCAAGACCGGGATCGGGCGCTTCGGCTGGAAGGATGCGCACGCCAGCCTGCTTTCCTTTGCGGGCGACGCCTACCTTAATGAAATGGGCATCACCAACAAGCTGTTTCCCACTGAGGTGACTGGGCTCTGCAATACGGCGCCCGAGCCCAATGACAATCCCGGATCGGATGGCCTGGAAGACATCGACCGCTTTACGCGTTTTGTTCGAGCCACCAAAGCACCGCCCCGTGACGCGGCGCTGGCCGGCACACCCGAGGCCGAAGCAGGATCCAAAGTCTTCGACGATATTGGCTGCTCCACCTGTCACATCCGCACGCTGGTGACGGCTCCGGCAGGAACCGAGATCGACGGGGGCACATTCAAGCTCCCGGCCGCGCTCGGCAGCAAGGCCTTCCATCCCTATGGCGACTTTCTGCTCCACGATGTGGGAACAGGCGACGGCATTGCTGTTGCCATGCAGGAACATTTCGGCGCGGCCGCCTTGAAGCTAACCTGGCAGAACTTTTCTTATAAGAGCCTTCAGGACGCGGCAAACAAGGTCCGCACGGCCCCGCTCTGGGGAGTGCGTACCCACTCGCGCCTGATGCATGACGGAAGTTCTTTGACTCTGACGGATGCGATTCTCCGTCATAAGGGAGAAGCTCAGGAGTCAGCAGGGAAGTTCAATCAGCTTGCGCCCAAAGAAAAGGCTGCCCTTATTACTTTCCTTCATTCGCTATAAGCGTGAAATGCTGGCATAGCGGGACTCATTTTGCACCGGCGTTTGTGGCTTGCGAAGGATAACCCCGGCAGGAAATCAGCGCCGTCCCTGCCCGGCTGGAGGTGAACATGCCTGGTAAAAAGAAGAATAGGAAGAGAGCACCCGCGCGGAGAGCTTCCACCCGCAAGAAAACCAAACCGAAAAAGAAGCAGGTCAAGCGACCCCCTTCGGCCCGGAAAACTGCCGCGCGAAAGAAAGCGGTTAAGCGAGCCACTGCCGCACGAAAAAAAGTCGCCCGGAGGAAGACTAATCCGCCGACGCCTGCCAGGCCGCTGCCCGCCGATCTTCGCACCCATCGAGGCGGCGTGAGTCCCCGCATGTACGCACCCGGCATTCGTGGGGCCAGGACGCTGAGGCAGCAAGGGGAGAAGGACCCGGGCAGGTTCCCCAACTTCACTTACCACCGCGGACCCGTGATCGCCATGCCGCAGGTTTACACGAGCTATTGGGGTGCCCTGTGGTCGGACGCAGCTCATCAGGAGCGCGCCCAGCGCCTCAACCAGTTCCACCGTGACCTGCTCGCAAGCGGATTTATGAACGTGCTCACCCAGTACGGTGTGGGACAAGGCGCGGGCAATAGCGGAGCCTTCGTGAGTGACAGCTTTATCAGCAACATTCCGGAAACACTTACCGATCCCGCAATTCAGGCCACAATCCAGTCAGCGATTGACCGGGGAGTCGTCCCCGAGCCTGAGGACCCCTCTAATATTGCGTTGATCATCTACCTGGATGAGAACAGCGGCGTGAACGATCCCTCCGACCAGTTGGTGTTGTGCGAGCCGCAAAACGACAATGCTTTCGGCTACCATGATTTCTTCACCACGAGAGCCGGGCACAAGTTTTACTACGCCGTAATTCCGGGCTTGACAGATTCCTGCCTCCAGGAGTCTTGCGGCCAGGACGCCGGCTGCTCGTTGCATCTTGATCAGACTCAGGAACAGCGTCAAACGCAAGTGGCAAGCCACGAGTTCGCCGAAATGACGACGGATCCTGAACTGAACGCCTGGCTGGATTCCCAGGCCGGCGAAAATGGCGACATCTGCAACGGAGAATCGGCGACGATCACAATCGGGCCTAACTCCTGGACCGTTCAGCGGACCTACAGCAAGACGAACGACATGGCGACAGGTGGCCAATCGTATTGCCCGGGAACAGCTCCTGCGCCCATTCCCCCGCTGAAACCGGGGCCGTAGTTGCCCAGGAGCCAGGTCCTCAATCGGTGATAATCAGGACACCAGGTGGGCCTCGCGTTAAACTTGCCGCTGACGGATAGGTCGCGGTCTTAGCGATCTGTGCGATTAGGCGGTGGGCTCGCAATCCCGGGCGCCAATAGAAACTGCCATGGCTGATTCGCCATACAAACTGTTGGCGGTCTATTATGATCGGCTCTTCGAACCCATTCGTGCGCCGATGGGACGCGTACGGCAGCAGGTGCTGGCGGACATTCTGCGGCGTGCGGAGGTGGCGTGCGATCTTGCCTGCGGCACGGGAACCACGGCGGTGGAACTGGCGCGGCGCGGCATCCGCATGTATGCCGTTGACGCCTCAGCGGCCATGTGCCGGCTGGCGCGGCAGAAGGCCCGCGATGCGGGCACTCGCCTGACCGTGCTGCACGGCGACATGCGCAGCTTCCGGCTGCCGGAGACGGTGGACCTGGTAACCTGCGAATTTGACGCGGTAAACCACGTGCCGCGCAAGTCCGATCTTGATCGCGTGACGCGCGCCGTGGCGAGGGCGCTGCGGCCCGGCGGCTGGTTCTTTTTTGACGTGAACAATCGGCTGGCGTTTGAGAAGGTCTGGACGGGAACCTGGCGGCACGAGTTGCCCGGGGTGGTCCTGGTGATGCATGGGGGCTACGACGGCCGCCGGCAGAAAGGCTGGAGCAACGCCGAGTGGTTCATCCGAAAGGGCAAAAACTGGCGGCGATTCTGCGAGCGCGTCGAAGAAGTTGCCTGGACCCCGGCCGAAATCCGCAAGAGTCTTCGCCGCGCCGGATTCACAACTATTCAGTCCTGGGACCAGGCACCCTTCGTGCGCGAGTGGAAAATCTCGCCCGGCTACCGCACGCTTTACCTGGCGCGCAAAGCAGGAGCCAGGAGTCAGAAGCACGAATTAAGAAGGACGAAAACAAGGGCCGGCGGCGCGAACCTCTAGACAGGTTTATAGCGCGACGCGAGCAGGCCCGTGGCCGTAGTGATGTCAATGTCCGCGATGAGCAGCCCTTCCTTGCCGTAGGGTTGGCAACAAAGCAGAGTCCCGTCAGGCCGCACCACTGCCGAAGTGGTCGGCGCGCCGCCGCTTGCCACATTGACCGTGGCGAAATAACAGGTGTTCTCTGCAGCGCGGCACAGAGCTGCTTTCTCATGGAATGAGTTCGCCGGGTCGGCGAAACTCGAGGGCGCGTAACCGCCCGGCTCGGCTTCGTGGAAATGAGGATGAAACACAATCTGCGCGCCGTTCCGGACCGCCCAGCGCACGGTTTCCGGATAGCGCCATCCCTCATGGCAGATCACTACGCCAAACGTCACCGGCCCGGTTCTGAAAACCCGCCTCCCCGAACCGGGTGAATAGGTACTTTCCTCAGAGGGGTCAAGTTGGACCTTGTCCTGGAAACCAGCGGGCGTTCCACGCTGATCGATAACCAGCGCGCTGATGACCAAAGCCTTTCCGACAAGACGTTCCGTGCCGAGGATGACTGCAACGTTCGCTTTCGCCGCCGCAGACGCGATCCGAGACCAGGCGCGTTCGAGAAATGCGGGATCGGCCGGCGGCACCATCTTGCCCTCCGCCCTGTAACCGGGAACATAGCATTCCGGAAAGCAGATGATGGCGGCGCCTTCGGAGCCTGCCTCCGCGACTGCTTGTTCGGACAACACAACCGACTCCTGCGGAGTTGCAGGGAACCGGAGATTGGCGAGCGCGATTCGAAACGAATTCATTTCCCAGCCTGCATTTTATCCCAGGCTCGGCAGCCGCCAGAAGGCTGAGGGCTGAAGGGAAAAGCCGGCGGTATAACCGGCTAACGCCCGGTCTCTCTGCAGGTCACATCGCAACCAACAGATTTAAAAGGCTTTTACGGGCATACCACCAATGGGGGATGGCACTGGTACGATAGTTCTTTGACAGTTAATAACTCACTATGGAAAATTGGGATCTTGGGGAGGGGGGCAGGGAGCATCAGCTCCACGATATGCCCTGGCCATTCGCTGCCCCTTCTCCCGGAAAAAGGGCTTCGATGGCGGGACAAGGAGAGACAGATTATGAAAAAATTCCAGCGATTCGTGATGGTGGTATTGGTAGGTGCAGGCGTGGTGCTGGGCCCCGGCGCTCTCGCCGGCTGGGGGCGGCCGAATCCGTTGCCTGAGCATGGCCACGGCCGCGACAAGGGTAAGGAATGGAAGCACTACGAAAAAGAGCACGGCAAACGCGGGCACTGGGACAACGGCCGACACAGGGGCTGGTACCGCGATGGCAGAGGGTATTACCGCTTTCATGACGATGACCGCCGCGGGTTTGTGGCCTATGTCCGCAGCCATCACGACGAGCGCTGGTTCCATGAGCGTGCGCCTCGCGGCGTGGCGGTTGGTTACGGGTACTTCGTCGAGCCTCGCTACCGCCAGTATTGCCATCCGGTACCAGTTGCGATGATGGAAGAGCTGCCGCCGCCACCGCCCCGCCACCGCTACTTTATCTTTGGCGGAAACGTCGTGCTGGTAGACAATGGTTACCACGTGCAGGACTTTATTTCACTGAATTTCAATTTTAGCCGCTGAGGGACAACCGCTGGCGTCGCATGGATCGCGGGAAACCGCGATCCGTGCGACGGGGATTTTGCAGGGGGCCTTTGGGCCCCCTGTTTTTTTGGGCGGGAGGACGGGCCATCTCATGGCCACACTGACGGCTTGCCCCGCGAAAAACATTGAATCCTAAATCTCCGCCTGGCGAGCGGAAGATGTCACCAGCCAGACGATCTGGGCAAAAGGGACGAAGATTATGGGTTCCTGCACCCCGGCGGGGAATTCCGGAATCGAGGTATCCTCTGCTGGGGTTAGCCACAGCCCCTGCGTTTCTTCTCCGCGAACGGTCGCGTTGAGCAGCTTGTGATCACTGAGTTTGATGGTTACGTGCCTCCGTCTGACCTCAAAAAGCATCTCATCCCTCCTCTATTTGTTGTATTGAGCGGTTGCCTGCGCGCTCATTTTTTAGTCCTCCCCCGGGGCTCGAAGGTTCCCTGCCGCCATCGAACGTGCGGCGCATTGTCCGAATGCCCAAATTACCACGTCAACAGGTTCACGTCCAAAGTAGAGGTTGCCTGAGGCGTGTGCCGGTTGCAAGCATGCTCAGATGATGACTTCCTTGTAGAGGAACGTCAATTCGCCGGAGTCAAGGCCGAGCGTGAAGCGCATGTTGCCGGCCAGGCGGTCCAATGAGCTTCGAGTGAGGAACCATGCGGCCGCCGCAACCAGGGCTGTTGCGGCCAGGACGGCAGCCACTATACTACAGGCAACCTTCAGGCTCTAGTCTTGCGGAGACTCAGCTCCAGAGCCACAGCGGGAGGCTGGAAATCGGGATCCTGCAACAGGCTAAGCTGCCTCCATCCTGTGACGGGCGTCACTGCCTCCAGTGACCGGCCGCGTTAGATTCTGGGCATGGTGAAGCGGTGCAGGAAAGCCGGGCCCCGAGGCCGGAAGGCGGCCTTTCCGGTGTTGAAGATCGCAGCGGTCTACAGTCTTTCGCTGTCCTTGCTTCTTCTGGCGCCTGCCGGGGCTCCGACCGGGTGCCCCAGCGCTCGGCGTTCGTGCGCCATGGGCCAGGTGGCGCGGGAGTCCGCAATGGCGCCCCATGTGGCGGCGCAGAATTGCTGCCGCGTTTTGCCGGCGCCGAACCAGAACCGGCCTCTTCAAACAGAGTCCCTGCAGGCGTCGGAACTTGTCGGGGCCGGCGTCCCGCCAATTGCTGCCTGGAGCCTGGCGCTCAAGCCAGCCATCGGCCGCACCCCCATTCTTCCTCTTAACGAGTGGTGGACTCCTCCGCTAAGCCCTCTCGCCCAAACCTCTCTGCTCCGCCTCTAACGGCCTCCATCACGCCCGCTTTCACGGGCACGCGTTTCTCAAATTATTTTTCGCTCTCATAATGCGGGGTCATTTCCCCAGGCAAGGTCCCGCCAGCACGATTCGCTGTGGCGAGCCAGGAGGATGACGATGAAAAACATGAAATGGAATCGTTTGATGCTGACCCTGTTGGGAGTGATTATCGTGGCTTGCGCCAGCCCTTCGGCGCGCGCGTCCCAGGCAAGCCTCACCAGGAAGGAGCTAAACGCGTTGATTGCGAGCGCCAGGACGCCGCAGGACCACGAGCGGCTGGCTTCGTATTTCCGTGGCCAGGCGCGGCTGGCGAAAGAAAACCAGGCCGATCATGAAGAAATGCTTCTCCGGTACCGTGAGAACCCTACCAGTCACCGGTTTACCAAATCACCCAGCCCTGATGATCACTGCCGCACACTCATCCGGATTTTCGCCGATGAGGCACAGCAAAATACAGCTCTCGCCGAGTATCACAAAAGGATGGCTATCGAACTGGGCAAGAAGAAATGACCTTGCTCCATGCGCCAACCTTCGCAGGCGGCGCATTCACGGGGCCGCCTGCGAACCGCAACATCTTCCGCTCTTGAGTGGGTGCCGGAACCCGGATATTGAGCTTCACGCTACTTAGCCGACGCCGCTTTGGCCTGGTTGAAGGTTCCGTGTTCTTCTGCAACAGGCTTGAGGGTGGGGTAGAACTGCACAAAGGTGTTGTCCACGGCGCCGTGAGTGTTGTGGCATTGGAAGCAGTGGGCGGGAGCGTTCGCAACAGCCTGCTGCGCACCCTGATTGAAGGAAAAGTATGCCCACTTTTTCGGGAAGCGCTTCTCGTCTTTGACGGAAGCGGCAAAGCTGCGGAGCCCGGATTGGTAATGGCCCCCGCGGTTGATGGAACCCCGAGTGGCCGAGTCGCGGATTTCCAGGACAAAAACCGTTCTGTCGGGCCAGCGGCCGGTGGCGAGGAAGGCGCGATAAGCAGAGGGTTTGACAAAGACGTTGGTGAATTCGCTGCCCGCCTTTCCTTCGGCGCTGTACTCCATGCCGAGCCCGGACGACAAGTAAATCCACTCGCGATAGTCACGCGGCAGCACGAGCTTTCCGTCTGCGGAGTACTGTGGGGCGTCGGCGGCAGCGGGAGCGGCCGGAGCAACGCCCCTGCGCACCAGTGCAACGGCGGCAACCGCCGTGGCCGCAATCACCACGAGCTTCGCAATGGAATGCCCTCTTCGAAAACGCATCTACTCGATTATGCCACGGAAATCAGCCTTCACCATCGGACATTCTTCTTGTTAGCAGTGACTCCGTTTGATTCGTGGCGCGGGCCTCCTCGCCCGTGCTGCGGTCAAAAAACACGGCGAGGATGGCCGTGCCACAAAATAGGAATAGACTGAGTCACCACCCTCTTGTTAATTAACTTGACAAGGGGTGTTTGAGGACGTATGGTTTCTCCATAAGACTCCATTGCTAACGTCATTTCCGTGACAACGCGCAAAGCTGGTAAGAAGCGATGCGCGAGGGGGGGAATTATGATCAGTCGGGGGAAGAGCGCCAGCGCGCAGTGCTCAAGCACGATCGCTTTCTTTGGGGCCGCCGTGCTCCTTTTCGGACTGGTTGCTAACCCGGAAAGACCTGAACTTCACGGACTCCCCGGGCCGCCTGTAGCGCACCGTGACGGCGTCGTAGATGTGATGCATGGCAATAGAATCCCCGACCCTTACCGCTGGCTCGAGGACCAGCAAAGCCCGCAGACTCGCGCCTGGATCGAAGCTGAGAACAACTATACCGATTCGATATTGAGCAACGTGCCGGGCAAACAGGCGCTGGTGAAGCGGCTGGCCGCGCTCGAGCGCGTGGACGTGACCCGGATGCCAATCGAGCGGCATGGGCGCTACTTCTACATGAAGCGGCTGGCCCAAAAGGACCTTTTTACAATTGACGTGCGCGACGGGCTCGAGGGCAGGGAGCGTGAGCTGGTGGACCCCGAGCCCCTGAGTGCGAATCACACCACTACGGTCCACTTACGCGACGTCTCTCAGGACGGCACACTCGTGGCTTACGGAATTCGGCAGGGAGGGGCGGACGAGCTTGAAATCAAGCTTCGCAATGCGGATTCCGGTGAGGACCTCCCCGACGCGCTCCCTGAAGCGAGATACGAAGGCGTTTCGATCACGCCGGACAAAAGGGGAATCTACTACTCGCGACAGGAGGCCGCCGGCCCGCGTGTCTGCTACCACGCCATGGGCAGCAATCCGGCCACAGACCGCATGATTTTCGGCCAGGGCTACGGGCCGGACAAAATCATCACTGTAGATCTTTCCGATGACGGGCATTACCTGCTGCTGACCGTTCTATACGGGTCGGTGGGGGAGAAAACGGAGCTTTATCTCCAAAACCTCGCAACTGGTGGGCCAATAAGGCCGATCGTCACCAACATTCATGCGCAATTCAATGCCAGCATCGGCGGCGACACGCTTTTTATCAGGACCGATTGGAAGGCTCCACGCGGACGCGTTCTGTCGGCTCCCGTTGCCCACCCGGAACGCGCCCACTGGAAGGAAATCATTCCCCAAAGCGATTCGGTGATCCGCAGTGTGGGCCTGGCGGGTGGCAAGGTCATGGTGAATTACACCAAAGATGCCACCTCGAGTCTGAAGGTTTTTGACCCCGATGGCCGCGCCGAAAACCAGATTGCTTTTCCCACGCTAGGAACAGTGAGCGGCGTCGACGGCCGCTGGAATAGCGATAATGCATTCTTCGAATTCAATTCTTTCTCCGTCCCGCCCGCGATTTATCACTACAGCGTGAAAACTGCTCAGCGCAGCAGGTGGACCCAGATGAGGGTCCCCATTGACAGCAGAGATTTTGAACTCAAACAGGTCTGGTATCACGCGACGGATGGAACGCGCGTGCCCATGTTTCTTCTGTACAAGAAAGGGCTCAAACCGGACGGCAAAAAACCGACGCTGATGACGGCGTACGGCGGATTCGACATCAGCATGACGCCTGCGTTTGACCCAGAGGCTGTGGCCTGGGTGGAGGAGGGCGGCCTTTTTGCGCTTCCCAATCTGAGGGGCGGCGGCGAGTTCGGAGAAGAGTGGCACCAGGCCGGGATGTTCCAGCACAAGCAGAACGTGTTCGACGATTTCTACGCCGCCGCGGAATGGCTGATCAGGAACGGTTATACGAATCCTTCGAAGCTCGCCATCACGGGTAGGAGCAACGGCGGGCTGCTGATGGGTGCAGCCATGACGCAGCGGCCGCAACTCTTCCGGGCCGTTGTCTGCGGTTTTCCGTTGCTGGATATGCTTCGCTATCAAGAGTTCTATGTGGCGCGCTTCTGGGTTTCAGAATATGGCTCGGCCGACAACGCGGCCCAATTCAAGTACCTCTACGCCTACTCGCCCTACCAGCACGTCAGGAAAGGCGGCGACTATCCCGCCGTGCTCTTCGTCACCGGCGACTCCGACACTCGTGTAGCACCCCTGCACGCCCGCAAGATGTGCGCTCTGATGCAGTGGGCCAACGCCTCCGGCAGGCCCATCTTGATGCACTACGACACCAGCGCCGGGCACTCGGGCGGACTGCCAATCCCCAAGCAGATTGACGAGACAGCGCGCGAAATGCAGTTCCTGCTGTGGCAGCTCGGAGTCACTCCGCGCTGACCGGTTGCCGGAGAAGAACTATCCTTCGGATTAGGTGATAAAACGCACAGTCTGAAATTCCGGGGAATCTTGCGCTGAGTGTCCGTAAAGCCCAAATAATCAACCACATATCCTTCATTGCAGGCCCCGCCAGTCCCATTTACCACGGGGCTTTCAGGCAGGTTTTTGCGAGATGCCGTCAGCCACGATGAGCCGATAGTCGTCAACAGGGGTCATTACAAAAATGTTACAATTTTCACAAATTTTCTTGACAATCGGGGGCGTTGGGTGTATTTCTGCCTACAGTTGCAGAGGTATTTAGTCGAAGTCACGATGCAATCCTGATTTCCACGGCCTAGCGAAGTCGCGAAGGTCAGGTAAGGTTATTCGCATTGGTACTATTGTGCGGCATATCCTGGACGGGACAAACAAATCCCGTTGCCTAATCGATTGTCGCTTTTTTTCCGGAGACGGTTTACCGCCAACCAGCAACACTCAAGATCTCCGGTGCTTTTAGTCGGGCAGCAATAGGACAAGAAGCGGCGGCCATCGGGTCTGGGTCTTAAAAACTACAAACTCAAAAATAACCTCAAGGAGGGGTCATGCGCAGCAAGCATCAGAACGGTGCTCCTAAACGTCGCCTTCCGCTTGCAATGATGGGGACGTTGCTGTTGGGAGTGCTTATCCTGTGTTTTGTTCAGCCATTGGCAGCGCAATATCGCGGCACAATCCGGGGCCTTGTGACCGATCCCACCGGCGCGGTTGTGCCCAGTGCCAAAGTCACCATGGAAAACACGGCAACCTCCGTGGCGACTGTCCAGGAGACGAACGCCAACGGCCTGTATCTGTTCAACTACGTACAGCCTGGAACCTACGTCGTCAGCGTGGAGAAAGCCGGCTTCCAGAAATTCGTGCAGAGCAACGTCACCGTGTTGACGACCTCTGACGTCACCGTGAACGCTGTCATGCAACTCGGCAACGTGGCGCAGACAGTGACTGTTACCGGGGAAACTGGCGCCCGCGTTGAGTTCAACACTTCAACCCAGAAAACGACCATTGAGGGAGCCAACCTGGCCAACCTCCCGGTCCTGGCTCGCAACCCCTTCACTCTGGCATTGCTGGATGCGGCGGTTGTGAACCGGTATTGGGATATCTCACATCGCAACCCGTTCTACATGTGGTCGAATGGCGGAATGGATATCGGCGGCCCCACGGGCGGTAAGAACGAGCAGTTGCTGGACGGCACGCCGCTGAACATCTCCGCGCGAGGCTCCTACAACGCGCCCATGGACGCGGTAGAGCAAGTGGCCGTTATGGAAAATACCGTGGACGCCAAGTACGGCTTCAGCGCCGGCGGTACTCTGAACCTGGCCATGAAAACAGGCACCAACCAGTACCACGGCCGCGTCTATTACTTCGGCCGAAATCCCGCTCTGAACGCCCTGGCCGACCGCGTCTCACGCAGCCCATTCTCGGACCGGTATAATATCTGGGGCGGCACACTTGGAAACCCCATCATCAAGAACAAGCTGTTCAACTTTTTCGCCTGGGAACAATGGCGCGCAACGCAGCCGTCGTCCAAGGCTCAGACGCTGCCCACAGCCGCCGAGAAGAACGGCGACTTTTCCGGGGCATTGACGCCGTCGGGCGCCCAGCGTGTCATCTACAACCCGTTCACCACGGTGTTTGATCCCAACGCAAATACCGTGACCCGTCAGCCCTTTGCCGGCAACATCATACCGTCAAACATGATGGACCCCACAGGGCAAAAGATCTTGAGCTACCTGTGGGCGCCGAACAATCCCGGCGACAACCTCTCCGGCGAGAACAATTTCAGGGTCACCTACCCCTGGTGGATCCATTTCTGGAACATGAGCGACCGCGTCGATTACAACCTCAGTGACAACTGGCGGATATTCGGACGTTACAGTCAGTTCCAGACCCGGCTGGACAATGTGAACTGGGGAGGCACAATTGCGGTGCCCTCCGACAATGGCGGCACCATGGACGCGGCGAACTCCGTGATTGACGCGGTGTGGATGGTGAATCCGCGGACTGCCGTGGACATCAACTTTGGCGTCACCTATGACGAAGACACCTACAACTCGACCTGGGCCAGGGTGGATCAGAGCGTGTGGGCCGGGCTGTGGCCCAACAGCAACTGGTACACCAACGTGATCAACTGCGATAGCGACATACTCGGCTGCTACTTCCCCAACTTCAACTTCAACGGCAATGGCAGTTCCTACACGGGCTTCGGGGGATGGTGGCACGTGCAGGGTCGATCATATAACCCCACAGTGAACGTGACTCGCGAGCAGGGCAAGCACAGCCTGGAGTTCGGCTGGGAGTGGCGCCACTCGTATGACCAGAACATTAACGTAAGCGGGCCGGGGAGCCTTAACTTTGAGGCCGTCGATACTGGGAATACCTTCCTGGACACCTTCGACGCCTCCCAGACCGGCGACATGTATGCCTCGACGCTGCTGGGTGTTCTTCACAGCGCGAATGCCCAGACTCCTCTTGTCGTGGACATGCACCAGGAGCAGGTGGGTCTTTACTTCCAGGACAACATCCATCTCACCCACCGCATCACCCTGAACCTGGGGCTGCGCTGGGAGCGGGAAACGGCCCCGAGGGAAGAGCAGTACCACCTGGTCAAGACGCTGGATTTGACCCAGCCGATCCCGGAGTTGCAGGGCCTCTCCATTCCCCAAGTCTGTTCCGGATCAACCTGCATCCCGCAAACGTCTTCTCTGCTCAATGGAGCTTTGGTTTACACCAACTCCCAGGACCCGCGCATGTACAGAGCACCCTGGAACATCTGGCTGCCGCGTATTGGATTTGCCTACCGCATCAGCGACAAAACGGCATTCCGGGCGGGCTATGCGCGGTATGCAGTGCCCTGGGTGACCATCCATCCGGAGACAGGGGGTCTGCAGGTGAACGGCTTCGCGCAGGCGACTGACGCTCTGGGGCCATTGTCCGGCACGCCTCGGACGCTGGTGAGTGATCCGTACCCCGCCTCGGGCTACACTTATCAAGGGGTTCCAATCGTCCAGAATCCGGTGCAATTGCCGGTGGGCAACAGCCTGGGCCGTTACACCGACCTGGGCAACAGTATCACGTACTGGGCCGGCGACACCAACATGAAGACGCCATTGAATGACCGGATCAATTTCGGTATTCAGCACCAGGCGCCATTCAACATCTTCACCCAGGCCAACGTGTTCATCATGTTCGAGCACAACGCCCAGGATCCCAGCATGTGGGGCGGCAGCTACGGCTACAATGTCAACCAGATGGACCCGAACATCGCTTACACTTACAAGGGCCTGGTTGACCAGCAGGTTCCTAATCCCTTCTACAACCTGCTGCCGGCCGACAAGATGCCGGGCAGCCTTGCTCTGCAGCAAACCGTGGCTGCGAGCCAACTGCTTAGACCGTATCCACAGTACGGAGACCTGACGCAGCTCGGCTGGCCGGGCTTCAGCGACCACTACTACTCACTGGCGTTGCAGGCCAACCGGCCGATGTCGAACGGCCTCACGATGCTGGTGGCTTATAACTACAACCGTGAATCCCACTCGGAGTTCTTCAACGCTCTGGACAATTACAACAATAAACCCACCATGTGGGACCGCGGACAGCCACGGCACAACTTCCGCGTGGGCGCCACATATGAGTTGCCTTTCGGCGTAGGTCGCTCCTACGCGAATAAGGTAAACAAGTTCGTCGATGCCATCATCGGCGGGTGGGGCACCAGCCAACTTCTCTTCTGGAGAAGTGGCAACCTGTTGCGGTTCGGCGCCGCGACCGTGAACGGCGATCCGACCCAGAATGTTCCGGACGGGTATTACTTCAACGTGGGGACCCCAAGCGACCCCGTCTTCTCAACTCTCCCTTCGTATACCCTGCGGACCAATCCTCTGTACTACCAGGGGCTGCGCGGCCCGACCTGGTGGGAGCTTGACTCGTCTTTCTTCAAGACGTTCAACATTACCGAGCGAGTCAAGTTTGAGGTACGAATGGAACTCTACAACATGCCCAACGTGTTCATGCCCAGCGACCCTGTCACCAGCGTCACCAGTGGCAGCTTGGGCCTGAGCACCGGAGTTGCAGGCGGCAACTACGGCCGTGAAGCTCAATACATGGGCCGGTTTATCTTCTAATTCAGGGACGCATGTTCCCTGCCTTTCCCCGGTACGCCCTTCGGTTTCGGGCGTACCGGGTTTTTTTTGGTACGCCAAACCCAGGTGTGGATTACACACCATTATTGACGTCCCTCCAGCGCCAGATAATTCCAGGTTGAATTCTTCGGGCTGATGCCAGTTGCTACAGACTTCGCAGCGCTAGTTCACCACACCTTCGCCGACCAGAGCGATGTTGTCGCGGGTGGTGTTCTTCACCAGGTACATGGCCTCGTCGGCCAGAGAGAGGAGGTCTTTCCGGGTGCGGGCGTCAGAAGGGAACCCGGCCACGCCAAAGCTTGCGGTCACCTTTACGTTCAGGCCTTCTTCCTCGAGGAATATCGTGGAGTTCAGGATCTCTCGCAGCCTGCGGACCACGCTCAACGCATTGTGCTTGGAGGTCTGCGGCAGCAACACCACAAACTCGTCCCCGCCGTAGCGGAAGGCGTAATCGATGAGGCGCAGATGGCCTTTGATGAGGGTTCCCACGTGCCAGAGAAGCTTGGAGCCGGCCAGATGGCCGTGGCTGTCATTCACCTGCTTGAAGTGGTCAAGATCGATGAAGATCACCGAAAACTCATAACCGTAACGAATGGAGCGGTAGATCTCCGCGTCGAGGACGAAGTTGAGATGCCGGGCATTGTAGAGCGCCGTGCAGTCGTCGGTGATGGTCAGCTCGTGAATACGCTGCACATAGCGCGCGTTTTCCAGCGCGATGGCAGCGTAATCGGCAAGATTGGCGAGGATCGGAATGTCATCCTCATGGAAGTGTTGGTTCTTTGAAGTATTCACCAGCTCAATGGCGCCCAGCACGCGCCCCCGGCCTTTTACCGGCACGCAGACTATGGAGCGGGCCTCAGAGTGCCAAGCCTCCTTGTCGAGACTAAAGCGGGGCTCTTTGGTGACGTCCTCGATCAGGATCACTTCGCCATGCTCGGCAACCCAGCCTCCAATGCCCTCGCCCAGCCGCACCCGGACGTCTTTGAGGCTGGCGGCGCCCGCTCCCGCGGCCATCTCGTAATGAAGCTCGTTGGTTTTTTCGTCCAACATCAGCAGAGCCCAGGTGTCCGGCCGGAGAAAATCGCTGATCTTCGTCATGATGGTCTCGAGGACCTTCTGCAGGTCGAGGGTGGAAGCAACCGCTTTGCCCACCTCGTGAAAAAGCGACAGGCGCGCAATCTGCCGCTCAAGTTCGCGAATTTTATCAACCCGTTCTGCCATATACCGGTTGTCAGCCTGCTGCCCCCTGCAGCTTTTCCCCAGCCCATAAGATAGGACTTCTCATTTTCAGTATTTCTTTCGGCTGTTTTTTCAATTTGTTTAAGTGAACTTCCGATTAAATAATTTCCCCGAGCAGGGATTAACGTTATGCGCAGAGCGCCGGGTGAAAGAATTGACACTGTTGCGGGTCGGAAATATGATGAAAGACAATCTACAGGGGGATGGGCGGAAAGACAGGGTTGATGGGCACATTTGGTGAGAACCTTAGGCGTGAGAGGGAAATGCGCGGCATTACGCTGCAGGAGATTTCTGCCGCCACCAGGATCAGTGTCCGTTTCCTTAAGTCCCTTGAAAATGAAGATTTTTCCAGTCTTCCAGGGGGTATTTTCAACCGCAGTTTCGTGAGGGCTTACGCCCGCTATCTGGGACTGGATGAGGACCCTCTCATCGAAGAGTACCAGTTGGCCGCCAAGCCGAAGGCCGATATTGATCTCAGCCAGTTTTCGCCTCCCAGGGCTTATTCCCGGCCGGAACACTCCACCCGGCGCACTTTATGGGTAGCGATCATTGTAGTCGTCCTGCTATCGATCGGTTTCACTCTCTGGAGGCACTCGCACCAGCCCTTGCAGGTACCCCCGACCGAGAATGCCTCCTCGGCCAGAAATCACCCCACCAACTCCCCCTCGAGCCCGGCAGAAGCGGCTGGCGGCAGTGCCCAAACGGCGAATAAAAAGCCCGCCGGCGGGGGCGTGCTGGCCGCGACCGGCACCGTTGCAACCGTCGTACCCAAACTGCCACCCGTTACGGATGCCGATGGCAAGCTGGTTCTTCAGATCGCAGCCACTGAGCGTTCCTGGGTGGCCGTCGACGCCGACGGCAGCACGGTGATGCAGGGCGTCATGGATCCGAACACGGTAAAAACCTTCAAAGCCGATACCTTTTTCGACGTTCTTACCGGAAACGCCCAGGGAGTAATCCTCACACTCAACGGCCAGGCACAAAAGCCTCTGGGCCGTGAAGGTGAAGTCAAGCAGGTCCACCTGACCTGGAAGAGCCTTAAGAACCAGACTTCTGATTGAGGCCACCGCCATTTCTGAACAGTTTGTGGAAATCCTGCGTACGGGCAAAGCACCCTCTCTCATCCGTCGGAAGGCCGCGGAAGGTAACCTGCCGGTTTCTCTGGAAGAAAAAATTGAAATCCTGCTGGCCTTGTCCACGGACCACGATGAAACCATCCGCAATACGGCCCTGACAACCCTAAAAAACTGGGATGAGGCGGAACTGAAACGGGTCTTTTCAAACCCTGCGACTCCGGCCGCCATCCTTGAATGCGCCTTGCACTGGCTGATTCCTGAAAGGGAGGAGTTGGCGGAAACCTTGGCCGCCAATCCCTCCTTGCGCGTACCGGTCAGGAAACTGGTTCAAAGCGGAGTGGACGAGTCCGGCCCGGACGAAGTCACTGGAGACGATAAGGCCGTGGAGGAGAAAGACGCCGCGGAGGCCGCGACAGAACGCCAAACACTGCTCGAGAAGATCAGCCGCATGACCGTGGCGGAAAAAATCAACGCCGCCCTGATGGGCAGCCAGGAGGAGCGGATCATTCTGGTGCGCGATTCAAACAAGATTGTGGCACGCGCCGTTCTTCAGTCGCCCAAGCTCAGCGATCAGGAAGTGGAAAACATTACAACGATGAAGAACGTGTCGGAAGAAGTTCTTCGCCTGGTTGCCACGAACCGCAAATTCGTCCGGAGCTACAGCGTCGCACGCAACCTGATCAATAACCCGCGAACCCCCATTGACACAGGCCTTCCTCTGATTCATCGCCTGAACGACCGCGACCTGAAGGAACTCTCGCGCAATAAGAATGTTGCCGAAGTCATCCGAAGCATGGCCAACAAGCTGGTGAAGCAGAAAGAGCAAGCCAACAAACCCAGAATTCCCGGGAAACATTAAGAGGCTAGCCGGATACTCACTCCGGACGCTCAGGAGGCAAGGCGTGGCAGCAAACGGTCGAGCAGGTGGGCAAGGACCTTTGCCCCCCTGTTTCCCGCGGCAAGTACTTCGCCGTGCCGAAGCGGTTCCCGCGCCAATCCGGCGGCGCGGTTGCTGATGAGGGCGATGGCGAGCACTCGCACGTTCAACTGCCTGGCGGCAATCACTTCCGGGACGGTAGACATCCCGACAGCATCCGCCCCCAATCGTTTGAGCGCGCGAATCTCGGCAGGGGTTTCAAATTGGGGGCCTGGCACTGCCGCGTAAACGCCTTCAAAACACTTAAGAGGCAGAGAACCTGCAGCCTTCAGGGCGGCGCTGCGCAGGCGCGCATCGTAAACCCTGCTCATATCAACAAACCGCTCGCCCCAGCGCTTGTCGTGGGGCCCGGAGAGGGGGCTTGATCCGAGGAGATTCAGGTGGTCGGAAAAAACCATCAAGCTGCCCACATCCGCTGCGGGTGCTATACCTCCTGCGGCACACGTGAGTAACAGGGTTTCAACTCCTGCCAGGCCCAGAACGCGAACGCCAAAGGCCACTTCGGCAGGAGTGTATCCCTCGTAGAGGTGGACGCGGCCCGCGAGCACGGCCACAGGGACTTTCTTCCAGCGGCCCAAATGCAACTGGCCCGCGTGGCCCTCCACTGCCGGGCGGGGGAAATGAGGGACCTGCGAATACGGTATCGTCACGGGATTAGCGAGTCGGGACGCCAGCTCCCCAAATCCCGATCCCAGTACGATCCCGACGCGAGGGAAAGGCTTCGAACGTCTCTTCAGGAAATTTGCCGCGCGCAACGCCTGCGCATATCCGTACTGTTCGTGCCGTGTGGGCATGGCTTGCCTCAGTGAATGAACAAGCCGACAATCGCTGCTGAAAGATAGTTTGCCAGGGTACCGCCCAGCAGAGCCCATAGCCCCAGCCTTGCCATGTCGTGCCTGCGGGAAGGCGCCACCGCGCCGATTGCGCCAATCTGAATCCCGATGGAGCCGAAATTCGCAAATCCACAAAGCGCGAAGGTAGCGATGGTGAACGAGCGTGCGGCGATTTGCCCCTTCAGCGGGCCCAGCATGGAAAATGCCACAAACTCATTCAACACGATCTTTGTGGCCAGCAGGTTTCCCACGGCCATGGCGTCGTGCCACGGTACGCCCAGAAGCCAGGCCACCGGCGACAGAAAGTAGCCGAACACGGTGGAAAGGTTGGTATGGGCGAAGCCTAGAACGCCATTCGCCAAGGCGATGAGTGCGACAAAGGCTATCAACATGGCGCCGACGTTGAGTGCGATAAAAAGACCATCAAGCACACCGCGCGTGATGGCATCCAGCAGGTTCACGTCCTTTTTCTCGAGCACCAGCTTCACCTCGCCGGCGGTTTGCGGCTGGCCCGTCTCCGGAATGAGCATCTTTGAAACCAGCATTGTTCCCGGGGCCGTCATCACCACGGCGGTCAGCAGGTCCCGTGCCTCGGCGCCGAACAGGATGTAAGCGCCCAGCACCGATCCCGCAATGTGAGCCATGCCGGCCGTCATCACGGTCATCAGTTCCGACTGGGTTAACGTCTCCAGATAGGGGCGAATCACGAGCGGCGCTTCCGCCTGCCCGATGGCGATGCTTGCGACTACTTCCAGAGATTCGGCCCCGCTGGTTCGCATCAGCTTGAACATGGCCTTCGCAGCCAAAGACACCAGCGCCGGCAGGATTCCGACGTAATAGAGGATTGAAAGAGCTGCGGCCACGTAGATGATCAAAGGCAGCGCCTGGAACGCGAAGACCATGCCCAGGCTGCCTTTGGGGTCGCCCAGCGGCCCGAACACAAACTTGGAGCCTTCAAACGAAAAATGCAAAAACCACTCCACACCGTGGGAAGCTTTATCCAGGAGCCAGTAGCCCGGTCCGGTACGAAGCACAAACAGGGCAATCAGAAATTGCAGTCCCAGTCCCCAACCCACAATCCGCCAGCGAATGGCATCGCGGCGACGCGAGAGTGCGTAGCAGGTGACGAGGATAACCAGAATGCCCAGCAGGGACGCAAGACGGTTCAGTTGTTCCTCCAGGAATTAAACTCAGACAGCACGCAATCAATTGGCCCCAAGAGGATATAGCAGAACTCGTGGAAAATTGATACAAACTTCAGTCTGTCCCCATTAACTCCGGTTAATGATGAATCGGCGCATGTAAGAGATGAAAGGGTGGGAACGCCGCAAACTCTGTGAGATGATTTCACTGGCGCGGCGACCTGCAAGCCGGAAAGGTCCGGGCCAAATGCAGCGGGGAATAAAAACCCATGACGAATTTTTCAAAAGATTGCCTGGGCGGCAAACGCATTCTGATCACCGGTGGCCTGGGAGCAATTGGTCTCGTGATAGTGAAGCGGCTACTAGAGGTGTCCGCCACCGTGGCCGTGAATGACATTGTGGAAGAAGGCAAGGCCGCCGGGATTATTCGCGAAGCGGGATGGCCAGGCGACCGTTGCATCTACTTCAAGGCCGATGTGACCCAACCGGAGGAGGCCTGCGCCCTCGTCGAAAGGGCTGTGGCGGTGATGGGAGGGCTTGACGTAGCAATTTGCCATGCGGGTGTGGCCCAGACTTGCGCAATCCTCGATGTTTCAAGCGACGACTGGGACAGGATTCAGAGCGTGAACCTGAAAGGGGCGTTTCTGGTTGCGCAGGCGGCGGCAAGAACAATGATTGCAGCGGGCCTTGCCGGCAAGATTATCTTCACTTCATCATGGGTACAGGACTTTCCCTGGCCGGACATCACTCCTTACACGGTTTCAAAAAGCGGCATGAAAATGCTGATGCGCGGCATGGCGAGAGAACTTGCTGCAAAGGGAATTCGGGTGAATGCAATGGCTCCGGGCATTGTGGGAGTGGGAATGGCGAAGCGCCAGTGGGACACCGAACCTGATTTCCGGCGCCGCGCGGAAAAGGCGATTCCACTGGGAACTTTGCAGACGCCCGAATCGGTCGCGGACGCGATGATTTTTCTCTGCTCCAGCGCTTCGGACTATATGACGGGAGCAACGCTGCTAGTCGACGGAGGGTGTAGCCTCTATCCCATGGACTGAACCATGAAAATCACAGCCATCAAGAGCGTAGTGGTCAACGCGGAAATGAGGAACTGGATCTTCGTCAAGGTGGAGACCGACCAGCCAGGACTCTTCGGCTGGGGCGAAGCGTCACTCGAATGGAAGACTCGCGCCGTAGTGGGAGCGATTGAGGATCTCGCGCCAATGGCGGTGGGCGAAGACCCCACTCGCATCGAGCATCTCTACCAGAAGCTCTACCGGCAGTCGTTCTGGCGCGTGGGCGTGATCGGCATGAGCGCCATCAGCGGCATCGAGCAGGCGTGCTGGGACATCCTGGGCAAGTCTTTGAACGTTCCCGTCTACAAATTGATGGGCGGCGCGGTGCGTGAGCGAGTGCGGATGTACACACACCTTGGCGGCGGCAACATGAAAGCTGTCTACGAGAGTTTCGATCCCGGGCCGGTCATCGACCTGGCACGCCAGGTGGTGGGCCGCGGTTATACGGCCGTCAAAGTTGTCTGCGTGCCGTATTCGGAACCGCTGATGAACGTTACTTACGTCAAGAAGTTTGCAGCCGTGATTGGAAGACTGCGTGAGGCGGTGGGTGATTCCGTGGACGTCATGATCGACTTCCACGGCCGCACCACACCCGCCATGGCCGTCGAGTACATCAACGCTGTGGTGGAATTCAGCCCGTTCTTCTGCGAGGAGCCTGTGCCCCCGGAAAATGTTGCGGCGCTGGCGGAAGTGAAGCGTGCAGTTTCCGTTCCGATCGCAACCGGAGAGCGGCTGGTGACTCGTCATCAGTTTCGGGAGATCTTCGAGCAGCGGGCCTGCCACGTGATTCAGCCGGACCTGTGCCATTGCGGCGGGCTGCTGGAAGGGAAAAAGATCGCGGCCATGGCCGAGGCTTACCTGATGGGCGTGGCGCCGCACAACCCGTTGGGACCCGTGGCCAACGCGGCGGCGCTGCACTTTGCGCTCTCCACACCGAATTTCCTGATCCAGGAAGACATGCTCACCGACGTGTCCTGGCGGTGGGACGTGGTACAGCATTCACTTGAAACCCGCGACGGCTACTGGCTGAAGACGGAAAGCCCCGGGCTCGGGATCAGTGTGAACGAAGAGGAAGCCGCTAAACATCCCTTCCAGCAGGAAGTGATCCACTCGACGAACATCCGTGCCACCGACGGCGCCATTCTGGACTGGTAGAGCCCGGCTAGCGAAATGCAAGCGCGATTGCTTAGACCGCGGCCGCGGCGGCCGAAACGCGGCTCTCCTTCCAGAGCTGGATGTAAGGTTCCAGGTCCTGCATCATGGCTGCAAACTGTTCAGTCCTAAGGGATTGTGCGCCATCGCTCATGGCTTTTTCCGGCCGCGGATGGACCTCAACTATCAGGCCGTCGGCCCCGATGGCAACGGCCGCCCGGGAGAGCGCAGGCACCAGGCTCCGCTTGCCGGTGGCATGGCTGGGGTCAAGAATCACTGGCAGGTGAGTCAATTCTCTGAGGACTGGTACGG
>DATLWV010000310.1:0-9186 GCA_035576145.1 Terriglobia bacterium | reverse complement strand
TGAAGACACCGGATGTCGAAAATCCCTGCAAAGCCCCTTGCGCGGTCGGCTGGTCGCCGCCCCACTTCCAGGCGTTCTCTCCGTAGATAGCAACCGGTCCCGAATAATGTGCCTCCGAAGCTCCCTTGGTACCGAAGAATCGCCAGCCCACTTCCCATGGATTGTTGCCGAATTGGGTGGAACCAAAAGTCAGACTGACGCCGTTGGGATACTTGAAAACCACACTGTAGTGGCCGGCAACTTCGCCTTTCTCGGGCCGGCCATTATGGGAGCATGACGCTGAAGCCATTACGGGGTGCGACTGGAGCACCCAGTTGCACACGTCAATCACGTGGATGTTCTGCTCCACGATGATGTCACCGGAGAGGATGCGCGAGTAGTACCAATTGCGGATAGTCCGTTCATCCGCAGTGGCGTTCGGCCAATCGGGCAGCTTCGGCCAGGTGGCGTAATAATGGCCTTCGCCGGAAACGATATCTCCCAGCGCGCCCGCGTGAATCCGCTTCACCTGCTCCACATAAGGAGGAGCGTTGCGGAGTTGGAACCCGATTTCCAGGCTCAGGCGCCCCTGTGCGCGGCGTGCGGAATCAAGCACCGAAATGCAACCGGTGGGGTCGACGGCCACGGGTTTTTCGCAGTAAACGTGCTTGCCTGCAGTTACAACCCCCGCCAGGTGCTGCGGGTGGAAGTACGCTGGTGTCGTGATAATAATTGCATCAACGTCCTTTGAGTTCGCGATCTCCTGGTAAGCGTTGGTGCCGCGGAACATCAGCCTGCGCTCGATTGCGGGGATTCCTTTTGCCTGCTGAAACTTGTCAAAGTGCGCTTTCGCCTTGTCCAGCTTGTCCTGGAACAGGTCTCCCAGCGCCACCAGTCGCGCTTTGCCCGTTTCCACTGTGTATTCAGCATCCGCCGTTCCGCGGCCTCCGCAACCCAGCAAACCAACCCGGATGGCAGAATTTGCCGCCGTTCCTCGCACCAGTTGCGGCGCCATGATCATAAAACCGGTCGCGGCCGCAGCTGTGCCAATAAATTCTCTTCGTCCTATTTTCTTACCGGAAATATCGCTCACTTTCCTATCCTCCTTTGAATGATTCATGCCTCAACTGCGGCTCTGATTATGCCTTCGGCTGATTGATGGTCATACCTTGATTCAGTTGCCGTGCCAGACCTGCCAAGCTATCACAACCGTCCCCGACTATGGAAGGGTTTACCTCGCCCGCCCCCGGAGATGGGGACTATTCGTCATGATCTCCATATTCTACAGTGTAAGGCAAAGGTCTTGACGGTTAAGCGGTCCGCGTTATAATTGGCGCTCATACCTTTCTGCTGGTCGTCATTCTTTTCGTGGTGTTTGCAAAATCAGGGTTGTCCTTCTGCAGTCCGGGTTTTCGAGTCCGGAATGCCTGGGGTAAACCCTGCGGGAAACTGCAGGGGGAACGGAGAATCTGTGATGAAACGTGTGCTTTATGTCTTGATGTTTGTATTTGCGATTGGCATGTTTGCGGGGCGGGGAGTCGCGCAGACTGACCAGCAGCCTGCCGTGGCGGCACAAGCGGCACCCAGTTCCCAGGCGGCCGTCGCTGATCGGCTGCAGAAACTGGAGTCTGCGGTGGCGGACGCGCAGAGTGCCGGGGACAATGCCTGGATGTTGGCTTGCGCGGCGCTGGTTCTGATGATGACCGGGCCGGGTCTGGCTCTGTTTTACGGCGGACTGGTGCGCAAGAAGAACGTTCTCGCCACTATGATGCAGAGTTTCTCGATGATGGCCCTGATTACTGTGATCTGGGCAGTCGTTGGCTTCAGCCTCTGTTTTGCACCGGGCACTTCGTTCATTGGCGGGCTGAGTCATCTGTTCTTGCACGGCGTGGGCAGCGCGCCCGATCCCACCTACGCGGGAACTATTCCGCTTGGGACCTACATGGTTTTCCAGTTGATGTTCGCCATCATCACGCCCGCGCTGATTTGCGGGGCTTTTGCCGAACGCATGAAGTTCAGCGCCATGGTCCTGTTTATGATTCTGTGGTCCATCATCGTATACGATCCGATGGCCCATATGGTGTGGGGCAAGGGTGGATTCCTGAACGCTGCACTCGGCGGCGCTTTCCCGACTCTCGACTTCGCGGGAGGAACGGTGGTGCACATCACGTCAGGCGTTTCGGCGTTGGTTTGCGCGCTCTATCTGGGGAAACGCGTTGGATATCCAAGCGAGCCGATGCCCCCGCACAGCGTAGTGCTGAGCGTCATTGGGGCATGTCTGCTTTGGGTGGGATGGTTTGGATTCAATGCCGGCAGTGCACTGGCCGCGAACGGCCTCGCCACCAGCGCTTTTATTGCAACCGACTTTGGGGCGGCTGCGGCAGCCATCGGATGGGCCTTAGCGGAATGGATCCGCAATGGAAAGCCCAGCGTGCTGGGTGCGATTTCCGGCGCAGTCGCGGGCTTGGTGGCAATTACCCCGGCTTCTGGTTTTGTGGGGCCGATGTCAGCGCTGGTTATAGGGTTTGTCGCGGGAGTTTACTGCTATTGGATGGTCTCGAAGGTCAAGGCTCGCTTTGGCTATGACGATTCGCTCGACGCCTTTGGAGTTCATGGCGCCGGCGGAACAATCGGGGCGCTGTTGACTGGCGTATTCGCGAGCAGCGCCATTAATCCCATTTTTAAGGACGCGCAGGGCAAGGCACTGCCCGTTGGTATGATCGACGGAAACTCGGGACAGATTCTTAACCAGGTGGTGGGGGTGCTGATCGCCTGGGGACTGGCTATCGTTGGTACGCTGGTCATTCTGAAAGTTGTCGATATGGTTGTTGGTCTGCGCGTCCCCGAAGAGCACGAGATCCAGGGACTCGACCTGGCGCTGCACGGCGAGGAAGGATATACGTTTGAAGCTTAGGGATTACGAATGGCGTCAATCCTGAAGTATCGATCCAGCTCATCCTGAAAGCGGGGACAAAAACTTATGAAAAAGATTGAGGCGATTATTCAACCATCACGACTGGACCATGTAAAGACTGCACTGCACGAAATCGGCGTAGAAGGCATGACCGTCGTGGAAGTGCGGGGGCATGGAAGGCAGAAGGGGCACACGGAAGTCTATCGGGGCAGGGAATACAACGTTGACCTCTTGCCCAAAATGAAGATTGAAATGATCCTCCCGGATAATCTCGTCGCTCCCACAGTTGCGGCCATCCTCGGTGCCGCCAAGACGGGTAAAATCGGCGACGGGAAGATCTTTATCTATCCCGTGGAGGAAGCTATCCGCATCCGCAACGAAGAACGCGGCGAAGCAGCGCTGTAGTCGACGAGCGTCCTTGGAATTCTTGTGCCTTTAGCGTTCCTTGCCTGGTGGCGGAAGTATTTCAAGCGATCCGTTGTGGACCACTGCAACTGTACGGTAGCCTTGGTTTCTACCAATGGCATGCGCTTCTGCGATGATTCCAGCGAAAACTGCAGAATATTCAGGTACGGTGGATGCAAAGTCTTGGATGAGCTTCCGGTCTTGCTGGTCGACCTCATTATAGTTCTTCCACGGCTGAACCTGATACGCGATGTCAAGATAGACTTTTCCAGCCACTGACAGCGGGCTTACATTAATAACCTGAAACCGGTGGGCACCGAGTTGCCATGTGAACGGTGGCTTCCCCTGGAACAAGGACGGCGGCGGTGTCCTCGAAAGGTGTTCACGGATGACTGACGCAATCCCGAATTCAAAAAATGGGCCGCGCTGCGCGAGTTGGAGCGCTGCATTCGAGAGTACGAAAGCATTAAAGGAATGGTGATGCGCGTACTCGCTCTGTGCAACTTTCCAGATGTCCCCCGTCGATTGGTTCGCTAGCGTCGATGCGCCTGCATTAAAGGAGTTAATTTTCCACACTCCGTCCACCGGAATAAGCCATGTTGTGAATGTCCAAGCATTGTTGCGTGCCTTGCCTTCTATGGTGACCCAGGCCTGCTTTGAAGACGGTTCTACTCGAAAGGAAACCCAATTCTCAGGTTCGGAAAGTGTACCGCAGACCATTTGACTACCCTGGGGTTTGCCCAAAACATCCGCCAAGTAGGTGTGTGAAACGGCTAGGTCTGCAAAAGGGGCGAATGGGTCAACTGCCATTCGCATGTAATACTCGAACTGATTTTTGCTTGTGGCTTTTTGCGCTTCAGTCGTAAGTGTTGGGTAAGCGATGCTGGGGTCGGAACCCAGGACCGCACGAACAAACAGCATCGCCGCGTTGTCGATTGCAGCAAGCCGTTCCTCAGGGATTTCCTTATCCTGTTTGCACGTGGAAACAGATGCGTTCAGGTTGAGTTGCATGGGGTTTGAAGGCTTCTCTTGATCCCCTGAAGCACTCTTGCTTTTAGCGGACGTCAGAAGAACGCTGAAGCTTGCGAGGATTAGTAAGAGAAAAACTACTGATTTCACGATTGAGTGTTTCTGCATGTCCAATGAAACCCCGGCTTCTAATTTGGAACCCTAGGAGACCAATATAGTAGCTGGAGAGTTCCACATCAAACCTAAGCTTGGCTTTTAACCAGTGTCATATAAATGCCCTCTTGCAGGAAAATAGACCACAATGGCGATTGATGCTGTAGGTGGTAAAATGCGGGCGGTTGGGCTAGAAAGCCGCACGATAAACTTAGCGACCGGCGTTTGGCAGGAGGTAAAAGTGCGAATTGAGCAACGCGGGCATGGTTTGTTTTCGCGGCCCTTTGGATTCTTAGCAATACGCACAGTAGGACGCGTCAGCGCCATGCTTCGATTCATCTTCCTCACGGCCACGCTTGCCGTAAGCGTTGTGTTCTCCGTTTCCGCAGATGGAGCGCAATCGCAAGTGGTTCTTGACCGTGGCGGCGCTACCGTGGTGCTGGAACCGTATGCTCCAAACATCATCCGGGTGAGCCTGAGCATGTCAAAGGAGCAGGCAACCGCACTGCCGGGATACGGTTTTGTCGCCGCACCTTCGAGTGATGGTTGGGCGCATGAGCAAACCAGTGAGGGTGATATCGCCCGGTCATCCAAGTTGGTGGTGACTGTTGACGCCATCCGCCCATGGAAGCCGCTGCCGACCCAGGTTGATATCAGCCGATTCTTTGGAGGCTCTGTTCCGGGGGTGCACATCACCATAGGCACGCCTGAAGGCAAGAAACTGCTGGAGATGACAGGCTGGTCAATGTCCGTGCCTAACCACAAGGACGGCAACGCCGGCATTCTCCATGAGCTTCGTCCTGGGGACACTCCCTTCTACCAGGTGGGAGCCACCTTCGTCTCCCCGGACGATGAGCATTACTATGGCCTGGGTCAGAACCAGGAAGGTTTCCTGGACCATCGCGGCCACACGGTGAACTGCTGGCAGAATTATACAGCGCCTGCCGCGCCCAGCGTCTGTGTGCCGTTTGTTGTGACCAACTATGGGTACGGAATGGTATGGGACAATCCCTCCAAAACAACCATTGAGCCGGGCTTCAACGGCCGAACCCGATGGATTTCCGAAGTGGGGAACCGCGTTTCGTTTTTTGTCATTGCCGGACGCACCACCGATGAAATCTACGGCGGCTACCGAATGCTGTCCGGGCCCACGCCGATGCTTCCGAAAGCAGCTTATGGATTTATCCAATGCAAGCAACGCTATAGCAGCCAAGACGAAGTTCTCGCCGTCGCCCAGGGCTATCGCAAGCGACACCTGCCTGCCGACATCATTGTAGTGGACTGGTTCTACTACACCAAAATGGGCCAGATGGATTTTGATCCGCGTTACTGGCCGGACCCGGCGGCGATGAACCGGGAGCTGCACAAAATGGGCTTCCACACCATGATCAGTGTGTGGCCGCGCTTCACTCCGGATTCCCGCTACTACAATTTCCTGCTGACCAAAGGCTGGTTCCTGCACCTGGCGGACGGGACACCCACCAACGGCCTGCCCTATGATCGTGCGGGATCCGACATCGACACCACTAACCCCGACGCAGCCCGGTGGTTCTGGGACATCATTCGCGACAATCTGCTCAGCAAAGGGTTCGATTACCTTTGGGCGGACGAAACCGAGCCCGACTTGCCGCCGAACGGCAGCTATTTCCACATTGGGCCGGGCACGCGCTATTTCAACGTCTATCCGCTGTTCCATACGGCGGCGCTCTATGACGGCTACCGGCGCGACCTCCATCATCGTGCCCTCATCCTTGCGCGCGACGCCTACCTTGGAACGCAGAAGAATGGAACGTTCTTCTGGTCTTCAGACATCTACCCGACCTGGGACACGCTCGAACGGCAAATCCCCACGGGACTCGACTTTACTGCTTCGGGCATGGCGTACTGGACCGACGACATAGGCGGCTGGGAATATCTGCCTTCCGTCCACCACCCGGCCCATCCTCCGCTGCTTGATCCTTCCGATGCCCGGGACAACGTGGGCGGCTACGACGACTATCCCGAACTTTACACGCGCTGGTTTGAATACGGCGCCTTCATGCCCATCTTCCGGACGCACGGTAGCCGTCGTGAGAATGAAGTCTGGTCCTACGGTAAGCAGGCCGAGCCGATCCTGGAGAAATATCTGAAGCTGCGCTACCGCCTGATGCCGTACATCTACTCGCTGGCGTACGATACTCATAAGACCGGAGCGCCTTACATGCGGGCGCTCTTTATGGACTTTCCTAACGACCCCAAGGCGGGCCAACAGCGCTACGAATACATGTTCGGACCTGCCTTTCTGGTCGCACCTGTGTACAAGCAGGGGGAGACGACCCGCAAGGTCTACCTGCCGGCTGGCACGGACTGGTACAACTACTGGACGAATCAGCGCTTCCACGGCGGCCAGACGATTACGGTGGATGCGCCGATCGATATCCTGCCGCTGTTTGTGAGGGCCGGTTCCATCGTGCCTATGGGAACGCCAATCGAGAGCACTGACGAGGTGCAGAACATCGCGAAAGTGCGTGTTTACGCAGGCGCAGACGGGGACTTCACGCTTTACCAGGACGACGGCGAAACTTATGACTACGAGAAAGGCGACTACAAAACCACGCAACTCCACTGGGATGATGCAACACACCGCTTCACGCATCAGGGCGCTGCGGCATGGACAGGGCCGGATTCTGGCATCCTTGAGGTGATCGGAAGCAAGTGAAGTCCAGGTGGGCCATATTTGTCCTATCCCGCCACCTTGGCCTCGATGGCGCGCAGCATTTCATCGTTCGTGGAAAACTTGAACTCCGGCAATCCAAGTGATTGAGCCTGTTGGAGTTCAATCTGGCCCAGAAGGCTTATCTCCTCCTTGGTTACCGCTTCTATTCCTTTGCCACGAATTTCGCCAAGGATTTCCGCCGTTGTGGCTGATTCTTTCTGTGCGGCGCTTTCAAGATACTTCAGCACGTGTTCGACCCCGTGCTCGGCGTCAAAGCGGGCTTTGCCCACCAGACCTTCGCTGGCTTTCCGGGCCCATCCCACAACAAAAGTCCCGTCAACCACGCTCCCGGATGACGGATCGAAAACTTCATAGGCGGCACGGTCTGAATCCGCGGGATCGGAGTTGGTCACATAGCAGTTCTTCGCGTACGGCAGGCCCAGGCCCGGATCGGCGAGGTCGCCGATGGCGAAGATGAGCGTATCAAAATCCAGCAGAGTCTGGGTGTCAGTTGCCTTGGGGCGCGTGTTTTCACCGTCAAGCACCAGGATGTTTTCAACCACGCGCAGACGCGTAATGCGGCCGTCTGCGCCGGGCTCAATTGCTACGGGCGAAGAGAGGAAGCGGAAAGCCAGCTTGGATGCTGGCGGATTCTCCGGCTGGGATTTAACCCAGGGGAAGACCGTATCGGCAACCTGGCTGACATCCTGGCCAACGGCCTTGCAGGCTTCCGCAACACGGCTGAGCTCATCCTGGAAGACCTTGCGGTCGAGGAAGGCCTCAACCTCGTCAAACTCCTTGCGGTCAAACTTCACCTCAAAGGGACCGCGGCGCGCGATTACAGTGACTTCCTCAGGTTTTTCGCCAGGCTGGTCAATCAGCAGCCAGCGCGCGATATCCACCATAACATTGCCCATTCCCACGATGGCCACCCGACGGCCGGTGGAAAAATCCTGTGAGGCAAAAGGAGGCAGCAGGTTGTAGTAGTAAACAAAGTCCTTGGCCGAGTAGACGCCCCTGGCATCCTCGCCGGGAAGGCCGAGGTTCTTGGTTCCCTGCGCGCCCACCGCGAAAACGATGGCTGCGGGATTCCAGTCTTTCAGGCCCTCAATCGTCAGCCGTTCGTCAGATCGCACCCTTGCATTGCCGATGTAATCCACGTTGGGCATGGCAAGAATCTTGGCAAACTGCTTCCGCAGGCCGTTCTTCATGTGGAATTTCTGGGGGTAAATGCCATACTCGGCAAGGCCGCCGGGCTTGATGTCCCGGTTAAGAATCAGGACATGGTGGCCGGCTGTGGCGATCTTGCGCGCTGCAAATAGTCCAGCGGGGCCGGCGCCCACCACAAAAACAGTTGGTTGATCCATGAGTAACCTCTTTGCCTCTCAGCATATGTCTCCCACTCATGACTCGCCGCCCACCGGCCTTTGTGGGGCTTGTTTCCAAAACATGCACCACGATCTTCGGTGTTCCTACTTGAGATGAATTTTAGCAGATTCACTCTGATGTTCACAACCACCGCAGGGCTTTGCCTGACGCAGTGAGTCAGGTATGCAACTCCCAAAGGGCAGGGAAATGGCTACATAACGCAGGCGACGTTAAGCTGGATGTTCCCGGGTTCGTTTTGGGTTCGTTTTTTCCACAGCTACGTGTTTTCAACAACTTCTCCGCTTCGTTTTTGGGTTCGTTTGGGTTCGTTTGGGTTCGTTTTTGGGGCATTTCCCTTTGTTTTCAACAACCTCTCGGGTTCGTTTTCAAAAAAAGGTATTCTTTTTGTCCCACAATTTGGATGCCAAATTCGTTGATGCAATTGTTTCAATAGGTTAGGTCGAATTTTTAAGTTGCTCCAGACCGTCAGCATCCGCCCCCCCACAGACAATAAAAAGACTACCATACTAGCCCACAAAAGTCAAGAAAAATCGGCGTGAGGGGTGATGTCAAGCTGCGTGTGTAAAAAGGCGGAGGGTGCGGTTTCGCCACTCCTGGCGTTCGTTGTAGCCGTTAAAGATGGCGTAGATGATCCGGTCCACGCTGGCCACGTTGACGAAGCAGACCATCGGCCGGGTGCGAC
>DATLWV010000309.1:0-2717 GCA_035576145.1 Terriglobia bacterium | reverse complement strand
CTCAGGGGCTAGCAACTTGTCAATAACAACTTTATAATTTTTGGGGGTACCAGGCAATGCGGGCTCAATGAACGGGGTTGGCACTCATACTGGCCGTGCCATATCTGCAATTAGCGCGGCGCAGAAGGGTCGCTATGGCGTTGTTCCAGAGCGGCCAACCACCGCACCGGATTTGTGCTGTGGGCTCCTTGCGCGCGGGAATTTGGCGCCCTCATACTTTGCAAAAGGAGCGCCGTATGCGCGACCCGCTTTGTGGTTTACCCACACGCGAAGAGAATAGCAAGCTCCGACACGGTTTCAGGTATTTATATGTCGACCTAGCTACGGATTTGGTAACATATCAATCGCCTGCCTTATTAAGCTCGCGTCGACAACGACTGCCAAATTCAACTGCACATCCCGAACCTCTTCCTGATAGAGGCTGGATATACGCTGCGAGTAAAGTTTCTCCCCTGACACTAGCCCGGCGATGAATCCGACAGTCTGCCCAATGTGAACGTGGCCCCCATAAGTCCGATTGGACTGTACGAAGTACACGGGGCCACCGCTGTTTCCCTTGAACACCCTGAAGTCAAAGAGGAACGTTCTGAATGCTGCCGTGGGCAGCAGTGGGTACGACGCTATCCTCCCGCTGCGCAGAATAGGGAACCCCGCCGCGTTCGAGCTTGCTCCTAATGGGTATCCTAGGCATTCAAGCTCGTCGCCAGGGTGGATTTCGTAACGGGAAAGCATGGCGTCATCGGCTAGCAAGGTCGTTGGGAGGAGCGGAAGCCCAATGTCAGTTGGAAGATTAACGTACATCACCGCCACATCTGCACTGGGGTGCTTGGTCCAAAGGGGCCGACCGTTCGCACGGATATGAATATCAAGCGGTGCTGAAATCCACCTATCACCTGCCAGCTTATGGCGCAGGTGCAAGATTGCGACGTCCCCAGCCATTTCAGCGAGGACGTGCGCCGCCGTGATTAACACGTACTTGCCCCTATCAGGTACGTTTGGAATCGGCCGCCCCATTATAAATGCAGTGCCCAATGTGCTCTGCCCTTGTGAGTTATGCCCTTCGAGCTCGAACGTGCATTCCATGAGAATGGTGTTTAAATCAAACCCTTGCTGATCCGTTGGACCCTCCGGCTTGGGTTGGGTCTGACCTAAGACACTAACTGCCGCAAATAAGACCAGGATCAAAATGGCAATCGCTGTGAACCGAAGACTCCTCATGCTCGACACCCCGAGGATTGATTCCTTTTATTATACGGAGCACATTGCCAATGTCCAGAATTACGGCGCTGATGTGTGTCTGCGCGCAATTGCCACTCGCCGGTGGTGCATACGGTGGCTGTTGGCCTGATTTATCGTGGCGACGAGCATGGCTGAAAGCTTGCAGCCGCTATCAGCGATCTTCTGACTGTGGATTACTCATGGCCCAAAAGCCCACGGGCAGGAGAACGATGTCCGTGGCTGCCAACCCGGAGTGTCTCCCAGTGGCCGGCCACACATCCGCTATGTTAGAATGCGCCGCATGTCGCATCCCGACCCGAACGGCCCGCCCGATCTCACACCGATTATAGCCGGCGAAATATGGGAGAACCCCGTTGCCGGGGAGCGCCTTACGATCCTGGAGAGTCCCTGGGGCAACCCTGAAGGCCGGCTGACCTGCGAGATGGTGGCTCTGGTTAAGGCGCGTGTGGTGGGGGAACACCGCCATCCCGCCCTGGTGGAGCGATTTACCGTGCTGGAGGGCGACCTTACCGTGAAGCGCAGCGGGCAGACCAGCATTTTGCGACAGGGCGAGACGGCTGTGGCCGAGGCGGGCGTGTGGCACGACTGGTGGAATGCGAGCCCCCGCGATGTGCGGGTGCGGGTGGAGATCACACCCGGCCTGCGGTTCGCGCACATGATTGAAACCTTCTTTGGCCTGGCGCGGCTTGGGTACACAGACCGCAAGGGCATGCCGTCCGCGCTGCAACTCTCCCTGACGGCAAGCGAGTTTAGCGACGTAGTTGTGTTCCGTTCGCCGCCGCCGGCGGTGCAGCGCGCCGTCTTTGGCTCACTGGCACCCATCGCTCGCATGATGGGCTATCGCGCCACCTACCCGCAGACCTCGCGCACCGTGCTGGCTCCGCGAGCGTAGCGCCGGGCGAAGCTGGTCCCACCAAACAACGTTTGCGCCATGGCCCTTTGCGGGCGGGATCTGGAAAATACCGGGAGTAGGAAATAGGAAGTAGGAAGTAGGGAAAAGGCGAGAAAGGCAGTGGTTAGTGATTAGTGGTTGGTGACGGGCGGGAAGAATGACAAAACTCCGCACCTGTCGTCGTCCCTCCGGCACCCTCTCTCCTCGGAGAGGGCTGGAATTTCGCACGCTTTACCGGGCGGAGGTCCGCTACTGAGCGCAGGGCCTGGAGCCGCAGGTCCTTGTTTTCAGGTGCTGGATTTTGAGTGGATTCCCGCCCACCTCGACATCAACCGTGACATGATAGGTGGTCCTGGAAAGTCCACCGTAGGCGTTTCTAGTTTGTTGCTTCAAGGTGCCGGGAATGGCGATCCGGACCGCTCCGTTCTCCTGGCTTTTCACTACCGCGTCGCCTGTGGCGGTGAACAGCGAGCTGCCCGTCGGGGCTCCCTTGTCATCGACATATCCAGTGAGCCATTTCATGAATTCGCGCCAGCCATCGGGAGTGAAATCCTGCTGTGCATCGGTCAGGCTCTCACGCTTGCCC
>DATLWV010000308.1:0-57134 GCA_035576145.1 Terriglobia bacterium | reverse complement strand
CTGCAAACCTGGCGGGTAGATGGCAACTCGGCCCCGATATGATTCTTATGCCGCGGCGTGAAGGTATAGAACGAGTAAGGAATGAAAGGGAGGCGTGTTCTGCAGAGAGCTGTATTTCTCGATCGTGACGGGGTCATTATTCGCAAAGCCCCTGAGGGCCAGTACATAACAGCCTGGGAGCAGGTGGAGTTTCTTCCCGGGGTGGGCGAGGCGTTGCGGCAACTGAGGCAGAATGGTTTTCTGCTTATTGTCGTGACGAATCAGAGCGCCGTATCCAGAGATGAACTGGCGGTGGAAGTCCTGCAGTCGATCCACGAGAGAATGGTCCATCATCTTGCGCAGGAAGGCGTGACGATTGACGCGATTTATTATTGCCCCCACGATCGAAACGGGAAATGCCAATGCCGGAAACCCCGTCCAAGAATGTTGCTGCAGGCTGCGGAGGAGCACGGGATCGACCTTCACCAATCCTGGATGGTGGGTGACGCAGCAACCGACATCGAGGCGGGCAACGCGGCAGGTTGCAGGACCGTCTGGCTGCGACCTGCGAGCTTTGATGGTGAAAGCCCTCCCCCAGCTGAATTCAGTGCAACCTCTATTCAGGAAGCGGCCGGCTGGATATCAGGCGCGGGTTCCCGTGAATGAAAGTGCGGCGACCGAAATTCCTTGAGTCGTCTAGTTGCCGCGTGGCTGGTGTGCTGCCCGACTGGTCCATGCATCATGCGAATCGCCTATCTGACAGCCCGGTATCCTTTCCCGCCGATAGGAGGGGACAGGATGCGCGCTTACTACACCTTGCGCCACCTGCTCCGCTCTCATGAAGTCACCCTCTACGCCCTGGCATCAAAGCCAAACTCGCACTGGCAAAGCCACCATCCTGATCTGCCGGGCCTTGAACAAAAGTCTTTCCAAATGGCGAAAACAGCTTTTGTTTGGAACGGTGCTGGCGCTTTTTTTTCCGGCCTTCCCTTGCAGGTTAAGCTCTACCAATGTCCCGACCTGGTTCAAAAGCTGGATGCAGACATCCGCAGCGGGGCCTTGGATTTGTTGTTCGTTCATTTGATCAGGATGGCAGAGTACGCCCGGCCATACAGTCACCTTCCTCGTATACTGGATATGGCGGATTCGATCTACCAGCACTATTCGCGGATGCGCAAAATCTGGTGGAGCCCTCGATGGGTAGGTGCCCGGATGGATCGGAACAGAGTCCGTCGCTACGAAGCCGAAGTCCCACGTTGGTTCGACAGCGTTCTGATCCACACGGAGGAAGACCTGGAGTGGGTCCGGAAGCAGTCCGGGGCCACGAACCTGACACAATCCCTGATGGGTGTGGACGCAGACGAATACGCCTTCCGGGAAGGCCCTTACGATTCCCGCCGTATCATTTATTGCAGCAAGCTGGATTACTTGCCAAACGCCGATGCCGCCATTTACTTCGCGACCCGAATTTTCCCGCTCGTCCGGCGCCGGCTGCCGGACGCTCAATTCTCTGTGGTGGGATTCAACCCCCCGCGCTCCGTGCGCGAACTGGCGAGAATTCCGGGTGTCGAAGTTCGGGCCAACGTGTTGGATGTTCGGCAGGAGATGTCAAACGCGGCAGTTAGTGTGGCCCCGGTCCGGTTTGGTGCGGGAATTCAGAACAAGATTCTGCAGTCACTCTCGATGGGCATCCCGGTGGTAGCGACTCCCTTCGCAGCCAGGCCTTTTGGGGAACCTGCAAGCTCTCCGCTGCTTACCGCTGAAAGTCCCCAGGATTTTGCCGACCATGTTGTCAGGGTTCTCGACGACCCGCAGTACCGCATGCAATTGGCACGTGCGGGCCGGAAGCTGATTGAGGCGCACTTTCAGTGGGAACAAGTTCTGGCCCCTCTCGATCGAATTCTGGAGGGTCTCGCGGAGAAACGGTTCGAAGCACGGCAATGTTAAAACGGCAGATTCGCAATTCGCAATTGATGATCCTGGCATGCGACACGATCGCAATCCTGGTGGCGGTCCAGGTTGCAATCTTTCTGGGTACCGGGCAGTACCTCCTGCTGACGCAAGGGTTCAGGAGCATTGCCGTTGGCTACTGCTTCTTCCTGTCACTCCTTTTTTACATCACAGACCTCTACAACGTGCGGCGTGACCAGCACAGTGATGAAACCGCCAGTCTGGTAGTTCTGAATGCGGCGATTGCCGCGGCGTTCCTAACTCTCAGTTTTTATTTCTATCCCCGCTGGATCTTCGGAAGAAGCTTCTTCGTGATCCTTTTTCTTGGGACCCCGGGACTGGTGATGACGGGACGGCTGATATGGTCTCACCTTCGCGGGACGCTGGCTCGCCCTTCCACAGTAGCAGTCTTGGGTGACGGCCCCGCGGTCGAAGAGCTGGGTATGGTTGCACGCGAACACAAGCTGAAAGTGGTTAGCCTGCCGGTTGCGAAGTATGTCCCGATGCTGTCAGGCACTCACAGTCAGATTATTTCGCACCAAAACGGCACGGGAGAACTCCAGGATGCGATGACAAGTCTGCAGCCGGACATCATCGTCCTGGAACCTTCCGCTTCCCTTGATCCCGGTACAGCGCGGACCTTAATTGGTGCCCGCTTCTCAGGCATTGCAGTGCTCGACTTCCCCACCGCCTTCCAGATGCTCAGTGGTA
Source organism: Terriglobia bacterium (assembly GCA_035576145.1). Lineage (GTDB taxonomy): Bacteria > Acidobacteriota > Terriglobia > UBA7540 > UBA7540 > SCRD01. Next base: position 54,494 of record DATLWV010000308.1, on the reverse strand, counting down.
AGCTTCCCCTGAATCACATGGACGGTCAGTGGTTCTTGAGTGCTCACGGATTTCAATTCTTCGAGAGCAACATTGCAGTCAGGCTGAAGCGGTTGTTTGACCTGGGGCTGGCGTTTGCGCTTCTCGTGGTGACGGCCCCGCTGCTGCCACTTATCGCACTGGGCATCAAGCTTTCGTCGAAGGGACCTGCCTTGTACGTCCAGGGGCGGGTCGGGCGGAATAGCCAGGTCTTCCACCTTTTAAAGTTTCGGACCATGTCCGTGGGCGCTGATTCGGAGGGCCCCTGGACTGTGAAGAATGATCCGCGAGTGTTTCCCTTCGGGCGGTTTTTGAGATTAACGAGGCTTGATGAACTCCCTCAACTCGTCAATGTGCTGAGAGGAGACATGAGTTTCGTAGGGCCGCGGCCCGAAAGTCTGGTGCTGGTGAAACTGTACGAGCGCGAGATCCCTTATTACAACCTGCGCAGCGCCGTGCGTCCTGGCATCACCGGATGGGCGCAAACCAATTATCCTTACGGGTCTTCGGTCGCGGATGCTGTGGAAAAGTTGAAGTACGATTTGCACTATATTCAGCATCTCTCGCTGCTGTTCGATATCCAGATTGTTTTGAGAACCATTCGAACCGTCCTGGGCCGCCATGGCAGCCAGTAAGGGAACGGGTCTGCGCGGCTTCAAGAGGGCGGACAGCTCGGGGCCGGGAAGGCGGAGTATCCTTGCCAAAATCGAATGCGCGGCGTAGGATTTTTCGTTAGCTCTCCGGGAACAGGCGAGGCCGGGACAATCGCATCCTGGGCCTGGATCGATGTTTCCCTCTTAATTCGCAACGCTCGAGGGTGAATGGGGCCCGGCAGCGGGCACTTAGAAGTAACAGAAACTTGGCGCTCTCCGCCAGCTATGGGAAAGAGCGCGGCAGACGGAATGCTCTGATGACAAGAAAGCTTGAAATAATGCTGGCCCTCATTCTGGTTGGGGCGTCACTCGCCTTAGGCAGTGTCCAACCCATTGCCTATTCGCTAGCTGAAATATTTGTCTTTCTCATCTTCGGCATATTCCTCTGGAGCCAGAAGCGGCACGGTCGCATCAACGTGTCATTGCCGGTGTGGCCCATCCTTTTTTTGTTGTGGATCGCACTCCAGCTGGTTCCGCTTCCACTCTCCTTCCTTGCCGCAATATCCCCGGCGCACAAGTTGACTCAAGCCTGGCTTGTACCAATCCAGCACGCGGGTTCCTGGGGTACCCTTAGCATTAATCCTGCCGCGACCCTCCTCGCTTTTTTCAAGATTCTTGCCTTCGTGGGTGTCTTTGTTCTGGCCATTCAGATGTTTGACTCCGCCAGGAGAAAAAGCACGATTGTGACGGCATTGATCGCGCTGGGGTGCTTTGAAGCAGGCTATGGAATTTTGCAGTATCTTCTGGGCTGGAATAAGATTTTTGGCTATACCAACCCTTATGATTCCTGGGTTGCTTTCGGCACCTATATCAACCGCAATCATCTGGCGGGATTGATGGACCTTACAGTTCCGCTTGCCTTCGCAGCGGCTTTCTACTCTTATCAACTTTGGTCAGACCCTCGGCGACGCGCTGCCTCGACAAAGTCCCGCGGTGAAAGCTCTCTCGAGTTCCGAACCGTTTTCTATCTGTTTCTGGCCGTAATCATGGTGATCGGCGTTGTGTTTTCCAACTCCCGCGGAGGCATCCTCTCGGTATCCTTTGCGTTGATTGCTCTGTCCGTCCTGACGCTCCTCAAGGTCCGGCGTAGGAGCTGGGGACTCGTAATCGCGGGGCTGGTTACTCTGGCGGTGGCTTTCAGTCTCTGGATTGGAATCGGAGACATCATGCACCGATTTGTAAATATGAGCCAGGCTGAGTACGAGGGTACGTTAACGCGAAGTATGATGTGGAGTGATACGATACAACTTTTTCGCCATAATCCCATTCTGGGTACGGGGCTGGGGACATTCGAAGACGCTCTGCGCCCTTTTCAGACGCATCTCGTCAATTTAACGATCGATCATGCCCACAATGACTATCTGGAGTTTGCTTCAGAGACGGGGCTGATCGGCTTCCTCCTTCTCTTCGCTCCCATTTTCTATCTCCTCATCCGGATGATTATTTCTTTTCTCAAGGACCACCGGCGTTATCGGAGCGCTGTCCTCCTGGGTTGTATAGGAAGTGCCTTGGGACTGTTGATTCACAGTTTGTTTGATTTTAATTTGCAGGTTCCCGCCAACGCGATGATTTTTGCCGCGATTCTGGGGATAGGATACAAGGCGGCGTGTGTTGAACCACGGCACGAGACTCAGGATGGCGAACCCTTAGCCATCTGAGACAAAGAGGACCCCTCCCGGCCTTCAGAACAAGCCAAGACTTAGAATTTCCTGCACGATTTCTTCAGGAGACCGCTCGCCGGTGGCAATCCTGAACTCTGCCTGACGGTAATAAGGAAGGCGCTGCTCAAAGAGCTTAAAGAAGCTTTCGCGGTCGCGGAATAAGGGGCGATTGTCCATAGTGGAACATCGCTTCCAGAGTTCCTCGATTGGACAATCCAGCCAGACGGTCGCCCCGCGGGTCTGCCGGATCAGGTCGAAATTGTGTCTCTGCACAAAAGTCCCTCCGCCCAGAGCGATGACGGCCGGGCCCTTCCTGGTAACTTCCACCAGGGCGGCGTGCTCAACCTGGCGAAAGAATGGTTCGCCGGCCTGCTCAAAGATCTGGCGAATCGTGGCCCCCTGTCCAGCTTCGATCACCGTGTCCAGGTCCACAAATGGCCATCCCATCCGTTGCGCCAGGATCGTGCCGACAGAGGATTTGCCAGCTCCCATAAATCCAACCAGGTAAATTAGTTTTTGCCGGTGGTTGTTCATACTGCAGGAAAAGGTCTCCGCGTGCAATTATAGGAGGCTGTGTGCTGATTCCGCAACTGAGGCCCGCTCACATCCGTTCCAGAAGGTGCTGGAGCGAGAGATCATGTCACGAAATGAGATGGAAGGTCAGAAAGGCCTGTTATGACCCCAGGCGTGAACAGCGTACGAGAGGAGCCACTTCAGAGCAGCCGGCTATTGCTGGCGAACGTGGATAGTACCGCTGAATGAGGTTACTTCCAGTGTGGCCTGCCCACTGCCCTGAGTGCCAAAAATGCTGTTTCCGGGCGGATGAAACGACCGTGAAGCAGGTCCCCGCGGAACCAGAGGAAACTGGTTGTCCAGCTTTCCGCGCACCGTTTTTGCATCAAGCTCGAAGGAAGCGCTCGAAGGACAAACGACCGTGATGTCGCCGCTGTAATCCGAGAGGATGTAATCGCCTCCAGGGGCAAAGTCCCCCTCGTAAATAATCGTGCCTGAAGTGGTCGTACCCCGCAGGCGGGTGCTGGTGGGGTTCACAAAGTGGAGATTCCCGTTGATGGAATAGGCCTCAACGCGGCCGGAAGGGCGGATGACCTCAATGTTGCCTCCAACTGAGCGAATGGACAAATGGCCGGCCGCATCGGCAACGGAGATGGTGCCTCCAAGAGAGTCAACCGAGGTGTCGCCTTTGACCGATTCGATCTTCACGATCCCCTGGGGATCATGGATCTCGAGGCTGGCGCCCGAGGGGACCTGAACAACATAGTCCACCACCGGATTTTGTACCACTTCGGAGCGATCTACGAAGTACGAAGTGAAATGAAGCTTGTCCGCAATCCCCTGCGCAGGAACCTGTTCCGTGTCAACCGCAACCTTCGGCGACACAATCGTGTAAGCCACGTGGACCTGGAGGCGGTCCCAGCCCTTGACCATCACTTTGCCTGCCAGGTTGGTAATGCTCACCCGAGGAGTGGCGGTTGTCGCAATACTCTTTTCAGACTGTCCTGGGCTTTGCGCCATGAGCAGTCCGGCGGGGATCAGCAAAAGTGCTCCGACGGCCTTAGCTCCCCTGTGCCTGCTAATACGGAAACTTGTCAATCTCAGCACGGTGTTAATTTTCCTCCCCCCAATTACCGACCGCCATACTCCAGGGCTGAAGCCAGGACCTCCGCCTTCTGGGCGTAGGCCTGCATCAGGTAATCCCGCACAAGAGTATTGTGGGGTTGCTTCTCGAGCGAATCAAGGCATTCCTGAATTGAATTATTCAGTGAAGTCAGTCCAGCCCGGTGAACCAGTTTGGCCGAAGGATCCAGCGAGGCTTCATGGAGCCGGTAGTTCTCTTCCATCTCTTTCACGGTCTGGGCGAGGTTCGACTGTACCCCCAGCAGGCCAACCGGGACTGTGTTCGAAATAGTTGCCGGACTTAGACCCGGATTCCGGTTCCCATTCTTCTGGATGTCGCCTTTGAAAACCATAATAACCGCCAGCACCAGCGCAAAAGCCAAAGCGGCGGCAGGGGCTGAGCGCGGCACAAGCGAAACCGATGAAGTCCACCGGCGCCAGAACCCCTCCCTCTCGCGGATGAGACCCTCCTCGGCCAGCGTCGCCCGGATATTGCTCCAGACGCGCGGCGGAGGAGACTCCATTGGCAAGTCTCTTGCAGCAACCAGAATCGAGTCGATGTCAGCCAGAAGCGATCCGCAGGACGAACATTGTTCGGCGTGCATCCGGATGTCAGGGCTCTTATCACCTTCCAGATACGCTGGCAGGTTTGTGTCAAATTCCCGGCACCCAAAACTCCCGGTCTGCTTTTGTCTCTCTTCTGCCATGGCCTTACTGCTCCTCCCTCGCCTCTCTGGCAACGTGCGCAGGAGAACGCCTTCCCTGCGGGCTTTGATGCTGCTGGAACCACTCGCGTAGTTTCAGGCGGGCTTTGTGGAGTTGCGATTTCGAGTTCCCGATCGAGCAATTCATGATTTCTGCGATCTCATTATGTTCATAACCTTCCACGTCGTGCAATATGAAGACGGTCCGGTAACCTGGAGGAAGTTCCGCAATGGCGCGGTTGAGCCCAATGCGGTCAATGGATCCGACCAGACGGCGGTCGTCGTCGCCGTAATCCCGTTTGATCGGTTCCCCCTGAGAATTCTCCGTTTCGTCCAGCGAGATCTGGTTTAGCCCCTTCTTCCGCAGGTGCATCAGAACGACATTCACCGACAGCCGATGCAGCCAGGTGGAAAAAGCAGATTCGCCCCGGAAGGTCGCGATCTTTCGAAAAAGCTGTAAAAACGCTTCCTGAGTAAGATCTTCCGCTTCCGTCGGATTGCCAAGCATGCGAAGGCATAACGAATAAACACGCCTCTTGTGGGCTTCAAAGAGCGCCGCAAAGGCCTCCTCGTCGCCCTGCTGGGCGCGCGCAATCAACTGAGTCTCTGTAGCGGCCGCTGACGCCGCAGGTCTCTGTGGGCTCAACAGTTCACACTCGATGCCGCACCTAGACTCGCTTTTATGATGCGGTGACGAAAGTTGGAGTTGTCTCTCAAGTACAGTGTTTCAAACGGGTCAGAGGCCCTTTTTCTGGCCCCCAATAGGGTTCAAAAGCCGGATCCGCCGTGGCGCTATTGCTTGCCTGCAATCTCCACAACGGCCTTGCCGACCCCCACGTTCCCGGCCATGTCATAGGCCCGCAAGGTGATAACATGCTCCCCCGGCGCGAGATCGCCTGTTTTCACGGTGAAGGTCTCGGCCTGGGAGTCAATGATTCCGTCGTCGGAATTGATCTCCTGCCAGCTGTTGCCGCCTACGGAGCTCTGGGCATTGTGGAGCGGCGAGGTCGTATCCTCAACCCGGAACTGGGCCACGGCACGGTTCCCACTAACTTCGCTGTGTACCACGCTTACCGCCGGGGGAGAATTGTCAATCCAGAAAGGAGTGCTCAATAGCTGGTCTTTCCGCGCAGTTGCCGGCGGGTTGGACAGAGCGTCGGAGGCAACCAGCATTGCCGTGTACTGGCCGTCGGCCAGGGTGGAATGATCCAGGGTGTAGCTGGTCGTCTTGATCTTGTCCTTCAGTAGGTGCCACCTGGTTTCATCGGAAGATTTAAGGTAGAGGGAATATTCCAGCTTGTCCCCGTTCGGGTCTGACGCCTTCCAGGTAAGTGTTACCGGATTCTTTGTGTTGGCCTGAGCCACCTGAGACGGGTCCGTGTAGGTGATCTGCGGAGTCGCCGCCACGCTGACGCTGACGGCGGAGACGCTTGCAGACGATACGCTGCTGCCGGCGCTGGTGCGCTCGCCGGCGTTGCTGACGTTGAACGATTCGATTTCAGGCGACAGATTCTGGTTCAAATAGGCCACTGAAACTTCATCGAGAGAAGGCTGGGCGGACGGCGATCCTCGAAAGACGGCTTTCCACTGAATGTAACGGGCCGGAGGGCTCGTGATCCGGCTACCGTCCTGGTCGCGATATGGGCCTGCCCAGTCGCTCCAGGTTTGATCAGGCCGTTTGAAATTTCCGCTCCGCGTGTAGAATTCGATCGAGCTTCCCGCAGGGACGTTGCCCCGCCAGCTGAGGACACCCCAGCGTGAGATGAAATTGGTGTCGTTTACGGGTGATTCGTAAGTCCCTTCGCGTTCGGATGTGTCGCCCATCCTGAAAAGCTTCGCCACGTTGCTGGTGGCAATGTACAGGTCGTTTCCCTCAAGTATCAGGCGCGTGGCAACGGATTCGTGCGTTTCGGTCAGCAGGGTAAGGTTCTCGCCAAATTGCGCCGGGTCCAGCTGAAAAATCTGGCCGTTTGAATCGGTTGAAAAGACGATCTTTTTCCCCAGCACCGCCAGCCCGTAAGCACTTTCGCTGTTGGAATTCCACAAAGTTTCGACGGCGGAGGTGGGAGAAATCCGGATCAATTCTCCCCGGCCCTGGGGCATGGTGAGGCCAGTGGGAGTCACAGCGCTTGTCCCGGGGCGAATGAAGCTGGGGGCGGCGCGTCTCTTCTCCGTAGGAGGGACAGGCTTCTTAGGAGTCTGATCAGGCACTTTGCTGTCTTCCGGCATGCCGTTCTGGGTATCAGCCGTTACGGTGACAACCTGTGTCGGAAGGGCTATCGCCGGTGTCTGAGGCATCAGCATCATCGGAACGCCCCGCTGGCTCGGTGAACCCAGCGCTGAAGCGTAAATGTCTCCCTGCGCATCGACCACCAGGTCGTGAATTTCCGGCAGGTCCGCCTGATAGATGACGAAGGCTTTGCCGTCAGGAGCAATCCGGTAGACCAGCCCGTCCGGTACGCTTCCCGCAAGCAGGTTGTTGTGGCGGTCGAACGTCAGGCACATGATGTGGGTCTGGTTGCTGTCAAAGAAAACTTTGCCCTTCCCTGACCGGTCAACCTGCAGAATCTGTCCCTGGTCTCCCGTGGCAACGTACAGCCGGTCTTCAGGATCGAATGCCAGCGCCCAGATGTACTTTGTGTTGGGATCGTAGAAAACCGACGACTTCCCGTCCGGCGAAACGCGGTAGATCTTTCCTTCGGGAGAGCTTCCCACGTAGAGGTCGCCGTCAGGGCCCACCGCCAGGGCAAAAACGTCAGGCTCCTGCGCTTTGAAGAAAAGGGACGATTTGCCGCCGGCGGTTACGCGGAATACTTTGCCCTGGTGCCCGGTGCCGATATAAAGGTTGTGCTGGCGGTCGGCGGCGAGGGAAAGCGCCAGGGCTTCATCAGGGTTAAAGACCATCTTTGCCTGCGGAGCCAGTCCCAGCTGGCCGTCCTTGCTGATGGAAACACCCGTCAGCCGTCCCTTAAGAAACTCCTTGAAATCACTCACCTGCCATATAGAGGTCTCGACGCCTGTGAGTGAAAGCGGGGCCACGATGGCAATTGCCAGAAGAAGGAAAAGCAGTTTAGCGACAAGTTTCATGAACACGCTCTTGGAATGGATTTTATACTCCGCCGTCTTCGTGGTCGATGAGGCGCCCCATCAGTTCTCCTGGTTCTCCACTTTCAAATAGAGCGTCTTTTGTCCCTCGATCGTATACTGCGTCGGCTTTGTCTGGTAGTCACCAACAACCGAAGCGCTGCCGTAGACAACGCTGCTGGAGACGGCCGGATCGGCTAAGAAGGTTTGCACCAGAGAAGGCGGGGGCGACGGGTATTCTTCGCCCTGCAATGTCAGAGACCGTTGCGGAGTCATCAGAAGTGCGTAAAGCCGGTTGTTTCTTCGAATCCGGTTCAGCGCCCGCACCAACTGGTGCAGGTCACGCGGCGTTGTGCTGATAGGAGTCAGGCGGTTCTGTATTGCGTTGAGACTTGCGCCGCTTCCAACGATCAGCGAGAGTCTCTTGTCACTGACGCTTTCAGGGATGTCGACCGGAATTTTTTCAACCACTGTCCCGCCGGAGGGTGTTCGCAGCAGCCCTGTCACTTCGATATGGTCACCCGGCCTCACTTGTGACTTGGTACTCCAAACCTGCTCCAGAATCGCCACGCGCTTCTCGTCTGTTGACACGATATTAAGGTCGATTCGCTGGACGCTCAAGCCGGGGAAGTTGCCGCCCAGCAGATAATTCAGCGGAGATGAAACCGATGCTCCGGCAACGGCCGACGTGTTGATCTCCCCGGACGCGACGTCTTCAATGCTGACGGTCTCGCCGCCCTTCAGGCGGATGCTTCCCTTCAGGTCCAGTGTGGAGGGCCCCAGGGCTCTTTCGGTGCTGCTCAGCGTTGAGACAATGCCCAGGTTCAAGAGTAGCGGCGAGAGGAAAGACTGCTCGACAATGTCAAAGTCGTAGTCGGTCTTCGTGTTCAGTGTTGAGTCCAGATGGATATGGACAGGAATCATCGGCGCCTTCTCGCCCATCACCCCGTAAATCGCCCCAAAACGGTCTTGACGGATGGTCCCGATTTCCGGCCCTGGCACGTCGATTTTGAACGAACTCGCAACGCTTGGAACCGACGCCAGCACGTGAGATTGCGAAAAAGGTATCTTGGTCGGTCCAACCATCAGAAAACGGTGCCCGCAGGCATAGACGTCATTGCCGCTTCGGTACGTCACCGTGCAATCGACGTTCAAGTTCAGGTCGCCCCTCACCAGCGACAGGCTGACCATTGATCCTGGCTCGGGACCATTTGAATCTGCCGGCAACGTCTGAGGACTGCTCGAAACTGCCGCCCCCTGCATTGGCTGGAAACCCATCCGGGTAAATAATTGAGAATATGATTCCATGGCTTGGGAGGAAAAACCGCCAAATCGAAGCGGAAGCAGCAAGTCTGTGAGCCCGCCAGAACTGCTCGCCGGTGGCAGCAACTTCATCAACTCCTGATCAATCATCCCACCGCTGGCCTCATCAGGGATCAACCTCGCTGAAGCGTCAGGATGAAGTGTTGTGCCGGCAATCTTGTAGGGCAGGAAAGTGGACGCCTGCTTTGCCTTTTCCGTAGAGGCTGCTTTCGGCGCTTCGGGAACAACGTCGAGCATCTCCTGGATTGGAGTCACCCCTGCGATCGCTTCTTTGGCAAAGGGAAATGCCAGCGCCACCGCACCGACCAGCTTGCCGTCCACGTAGACAGGGCTACCACTCATCCCGGCAATCACTCCCGTCTCGGCCAACGGTCCGCCTGACAGCCGTGCCAGGATCACATCGTGTTTTGGCGCCAGAAGGTTCTTCAGCACGCCCAGGAATTCAACCTGAAATTCCTGAACCTTGTTCCCCTGGAATATCGTTCGACCAACGCCTTTAAGTCCCGGCCGAATGTCGCTGAGCGGGAAGAACTGGGTCTGGCTTTGGGCCCGGAGAGCGGAAGCCGCCAACAGAACTATCGCCGTGGCGGCGATGCACTTACGGAATCGCATATTGAAGGGTTACCCTAATACAAATCAACTTTTAGTCTACGGGACGGCGAATTGGTACGTCAAGCGAACTCAGGGCCGCCACACCTGGTAATACTCTTCCAGCCTCCGGGCAAAACCTTCAGCGGACTCGCCGGGCGAGATTCTTATCAGGTCCCCAATCCACAGCTGCGCCGTCCCGCGAACGGGGCGCTCCTTAGTTCGTGGCCAGACCTCAAAGAGTCCCTGAATCAGCAAGGGAACAACCGGTAGTTGGAGGCGCTCCACCATGACGCCGACGCCCGGCCGGAAGGGCAGCAGCCGGCCGTCCCAGGTGCGCTCGCCCTCGGGAAAGAGCAGCGTGGAATACCCGCGGTCAGCGAGGCTGCCCGCACGCCGCAACGCCTCCTGCGCCCGGCTGGGATCGTCCGAAATCAGGTACACGTTAAAGGCCAGCCTTGCCCAGAATAGCGTGGCCCTGGAATGGCCACGCAAAGCAGCCTCCCCCATTGCAGGAGCCACCCGGCGGCGAATCCGCGAAGGAAACGACCGCAGGATTACCGGAGGATCAATCAGGCTCTGGTGGTTTGACACAAACAGCACCGGGCCTCGAAGGTGCTGTAACTTTTCAGCCCCATGGACCTCCGTCTTGACGTAATAACGCAGCAGGGGGAATGCCAGCAGCATTTGCAGCAGTTCCCGCCCGGCCGCAGCCGTGCGGGAAAGAGGCCAGCGGGGCTCCGTTGGGCGCGCGATCTTTGGCACAGGCACGTGCTGAGCTGGCGGCGGCTGAGAGTGGGACGAACCCGCCTTCTTTTTTTCAGGGGGAGAAAAAACAGTGGGAGGAGGGACGGCAAGGGCGGATGGCTCCTGAAGCAGCTTCTCCACGTCGCCCACCGTTCGTGCGCTTGCCAGTTCCTCCTCGTCAAATGAATACCCGCGCGTTTCAAGCCAGGTCATCAATTCCACACGGTCGAGTGAAGACAATCCTAAATCCTCAGCCAGGCGCGACTCCGGCCGAATTCTCTCAGGCGGCATACCAAGCCGGACAAGGAAGTCCCGCCAGTCATGCGCCCCTTCGGCCCGAGCAACCGGCGGCCTTTCTGCGCCCTCCCGGGAGTTAACCCATGCGGCTACCCTCGCCCGTTGAAGTTTTGAAGTGCTCAACGTGCGGGGTAAGGAAGCTTCCGGCCACACCGAGAAACCACGCACCCGCTGGTGAGGTTCCAGCACATTGTTGGCCTTCTGGACGGCGGCTTCCAGGTCGCTCCCGGTTGCGCCCGGCTTTGGTACCAGTACCGCATGGACCACCGTGCGGCTGGCGGTCGCCCCGCCTGTCGCTCCTGCTGCGACGGTCTCTTTGCCCACAACCGCGGCTTCCTGAATCTGCGCCTGGTCGCGAAGTGCCTTCTCGACGTCGTCAGGGTAAACATTCAATCCCTCCGCCGTCACAATAACGTCCTTCTTTCGGCCCAGATACAACAGATTCCCGTTCTCATCGAAACGGCCCAGGTCGCCCGTGTGCAGCCATCCCCCCTCAAAGCTTTCCCGAGTTGCCTCGGCATCCTGGTAATATCCCGGTGAGACGTTGCCGCCGCGTACCAGGATTTCACCATCCTCGGCAATCCGGGTTTCCACTCCGGGCAGCGGCTTTCCTACCGCGCCACTCCGGATCCTGAAGGGATGGGTGATGGTGATGGCCGGAGCCGTTTCCGTCAGTCCGTAACCCTGGATGACAGCGTAGCCCAACCGGTTCCAGAGCTGCTCCAATTCGGCCGGTAGGGCCGCGCCCCCCACCACAAAGGCCCACATCTTCCAGCCCAGTCGGCCGTGCAGGCGCCGAAATTTCCACCAGCGTTTCGGAATCGACCAGTGCTCCTTTCCGGCTTGCCCAATCTCTGACTCGGGGTCCTCATAGCCGATTTCAGCAAGTTGCCCTCTGGCCCAGTTGCCCATCGCTTCCAGCTGCTGTGGAACCGAGACCATCACGGACACATGCCGTTCTTTGATAGTGCGCGCCAGCATGGCCGGTGACTGGCTCTCCGGAAAAATGACCTCGCCGCGCAAAAGCTGCGGAATAAAGAGCGCTGTCACTTGGCCGAACAGGTGACTGAGCGGAATCAGGTGGAGGAATCGAATGGGCCGGAAAGGAATGCTGAGTTTTTCATAACGCCGGATCTCGCGCTCAATTGGCTCGAGATTGGCCAGCAGGTTGCCGTGGGTGATCATCACTCCGCGCGGTTCAGCTGTTGTTCCCGACGTGTAGACAATCTCAGCAAGAGTGTCGCGGCTGGGCCCAGTCAATTCACCGGGGCTTGAGCTGACGCCGGGCAAGCCATCGATGTCTTGAACAAAGAACTTTTCGACTTCACCCGTCTGGTTCAGTCCGGGCGTATCCAGACGGGCGCGGTCAGTAATCAGCAGGGAAGCACGGCTGCGACTGTAGATGCGGCGAAGAAACTCCGGTGAAAATCCGGCATCTACCGGCACCACGGTCGCGCCTGCCAGGACGCATCCGTAAAAGGCCATGGCCCATCGCGCCCCCGGCACAGCCCACAAGATCACTCGCGAAGGCTCACGCCCGGATCCCGATCCCAATTGCTTCTGGCGCAGCCATGCGGCAAAGGCCAGGGCCCTCTCCACCACCAGCCCGTAGCTGTATTCATGTGAGCGGTAAACGCCCTGCTCGACAAACGCCGTCTGCTCCCCGTGCTGTCCCATTCGCAAGATGTAAGACGAAAGTGTCGCCATGATTCCTTGGGCTGAGAGTGGGTAGGCCCGTCTTTGCCGGGCAATTTACCGGCAAGTCTCCCCCCATTTGCAAATTGCCGCTATTAAAAGACCTGTGTCAAGCTGAATGTTCCGGGATGGAAGCGAGGGAAGAGGCGAACTCTTTGTTACTCCACATGAATCTGCCGGAAACGTTCAGGCTATTGTGGGAACGAGGTTTAACGCTGAGTTCTTATCCACCGTTTGGCTGGAATGGAGAGTGTTTACGCAATGCGGATTTACCGGGCCCGGCAGTATTTACAGCCCGAATAATTGTGCTATGATTTTCCTGTGAGCTTCTGCAGCCGCGTGTCGGCCGAGAGAGCCGGACGGAAATCAGGTAGAGGACCCGCCACGATTCGACGCCTTACATCCCCAGCCCTCTTCGAGAAGCTCAAGGCGACTATTGGCGTCGTCGTTAACCCGACTTAGTTTGAAGGCCAACAAGAATGGACTTAAGTAGCAGGCCATCCATATTGTTTTTCGAGGGTATTCATGGGAACTACTGACCTTGCTGTCAAGGAAGCTGCCTCTTCTTCCTCCAGGCAGGAGAAAGTTATCAATGATTTGAGCATTCAGGTGGCCACCGTGAACGGTTCAGGCAGCCAGAGCGCTAACACCGTTCTTCTGCGGTCTATTTTCCGGATGGGGATTCCCGTTTCCGGAAAGAACCTGTTTCCCTCCAACATCGCAGGATTACCCACCTGGTACACGATCCGCGCGTCCAAGAACGGTTATATTGCCCGGCGCAAGGAGATTGACTTCCTGGTTGCCATGAATCCCGAGACGGCAGAGGAAGACGTGATGTCGCTGGGGGCTGGCGCGAGTGTTGTGTTTGATGAAAAGCTCAATTTGCAACGATTGCGGGACGACGTGATCTTCTATCCCGTGCCCTTTGATGAGCTGGTGGCGCCAGTTTGCCCGAATGCGAAACTGCGCAAGCTGGTTCGCAACATGATTTACGACGGCGTGCTCGCCAAGCTGCTGGGCATTCCCATGGAAGAGGTCCACGAGGCGCTGAAGCAACAGTTCAAAAAGAAGCCCGGCGCCGTGGACCTGAATTTTGCCGCAGCTCAGGTGGGCTACGAATACACCGAGAAGAACCTCCCCAAGCGGGGCCGGTTTTACCTGGAACGGATGGATGCGACGCGGGGAAAGATCATTATTGACGGCAACTCCGCCGCGGCCCTTGGCGCGATGTTTGGCGGCGTCACGGTCTGTACGTGGTATCCGATTACGCCGTCTTCATCTTTGGCCGAAACGCTCACCAGTTACATGAAGCGTTACCGCATGGATCCGGAAAGCGGCAAGGCCACTTTTGCCATCGTCCAGGCGGAAGACGAACTGGCAGCCATCGGAATGGTGATGGGCGCCGGCTGGGCGGGTGCGCGGGCCATGACAGCCACTTCCGGCCCGGGCATTTCCCTGATGTCGGAGTTTGTCGGCCTGGGCTACTACGCGGAAATTCCGGCGGTGATTTTTGACGTCCAGCGCACCGGCCCTTCCACCGGCTTGCCGACGCGCACGCAGCAGGGCGATATCCTCAAGAACGCTGTGCTTTCGCACGGTGACACCAGGCACCTGATGCTGATTCCTTCCTCCGTGGAAGAATGCTTTACGATGGCCGTCGAAGCTTTTGACCTGGCGGAAGAATTTCAAACTCCGGTCTTCGTGATGAGCGACCTTGACCTCGGCATGAACAACTGGATGTCCGATCCGTTTCCTTACCCCTCAAAGCCCATCAATCGCGGCAAAGTCCTGACCGCGGAAGAGTTGGAACGCCTGGGCGGGTTTGAGCGTTACCGGGATGTGGACGGCGATGGTGTCGGTTACCGCACTCTGCCAGGCACGAAGCACTCCAAGGCGGCTTATTTCACGCGCGGCAGCGGCCACAACGAGCAGGCCGTTTACAGCGAACGGCCGGAAGATTATGTCAACAACATGGACCGGTTGGCGAGGAAGTTCAACACGGCACGTGAAAGGGTTCCCGCTCCGGAGGTTCAGGAAGGCGACAAAGCAGAAATTGGCATCATTGCTTACGGCACCACGCACTGGGCCATTGTGGAATCGCTGGACCAGATGAAGCAGGAATACGAACTGCCGGCGAGATATTGCCGAGTCCGTGGATTTCCGTTTTCGAGTGAGGTTTTTGATTTTATCCGCCGCTGCAAGCGCGTCTACGTGGTGGAACAGAACCGTGACGGCCAGATGTTCGAACTTCTGCGAATGGAAACCCCTGCGCAGGACGTTCCAAAACTCCGCAGCATCCGGCACTACGCAGGAATTCCCATTGACGCCAGAAGTGTGACGGACGAGATTGTTTCCCAGGAGGGAAAGAAATAACATGTCCACTACTGCTGTGCCCTCAGCTTCCCCCAAGAAGGTAAACCGCATCGGGTTGGAGCCTACCGACTATAAAGGTAAGAAGAGCACGCTCTGCGCGGGCTGCGGCCACAATGCCATTTCCGAGCGTATCATCGAGGCATGTTATGAGCTCGGCGTTGAGCCGCACCGTGTTGCCAAGCTGTCAGGGATCGGATGCTCTTCAAAAAGCCCCGCCTATTTTCTTGCTACTTCGCACGGATTCAACGCGGTCCATGGGCGCATGCCGTCGATTGCCACCGGCACTATGCTCGCCAACCGCAACCTGATTTCCATCGGCGTAAGCGGAGATGGCGACACGGCTTCCATTGGAGTCGGGCAGTTCGTCCATCTGATGCGGCGCAATATTCCGATGATTTACATTATCGAGGATAACGGGGTTTACGGGCTGACCAAGGGCCAGTTTTCGGCAACAGCCGATCTGGGATCCAAATTAAAAAACGGAGTGATCAACGACCTGCCGCCCATCGATACCTGCGCGCTGGCAATCATGCTGGGAGCGACGTACGTCGGGCGGTCATTTTCCGGCGACAAGAAGCAGTTGCTGGCGTTGCTCGAAGGTGCGCTCGGCCACAACGGGACCGTGATGCTGGATGTGATTTCCCCCTGTGTCACCTTCAACGATCACGTGGGATCGACCAAGAGTTACAGCTACGTTCGTGACCACGATGCGCCGGTTGAAGAGGTAAGCTACATCCCCTTCTTTGAAGAAATCGCGATTGACTATGATCCCGGATCGACAACCGAAATCACTCTTCACGACGGGTCCCGTTTGCTATTGAAGAAGTTGAATTCTGAATACGATCCCACCAACAAGACTGAAGCCCTGAAAGTGTTGACAGAAGCGCACGACAAGGGAGAAATTGTGACGGGCCTGTTCTACCTGGATACTCAAAAGCCCAACTTTATGGAGATGCTGAACTTCGTCGATGAGCCCCTGGCTACGCTTCCAGAGTCTTCGGTGCGCCCGCCTAAGAAGGTGCTCGACGACGTGATGAACAGTCTCAAATAGGAATCGTGCGATGCCGCGTATGGGCTGAAGTTGTTCGCGGCAAGTCTCACGGCCCTGGCCCGCGAGGGCCCCACCCCTTCAAAATCGAAACTTGTGCGCTGCGGAGGTTACATCTCCCGGCGGCCTTCCAATGCGCGGAGCATGGTGACCTCGTCTGCGAACTCGAGGTCCGAGCCGACTGGAATGCCCATGGCGATGCGGCTGACTTTGACTCCCAGCGGCTTGACCAGCTTGGCCAGGTAGACGGCCGTGGCTTCGCCTTCGACGGTGGGGCTGGTTGCCACAATCATCTCGCGCACTGTGCCGTCTTTGAGGCGCTCGATAAGGTTTTTCAGCTTCAGTTGTTCCGGGCCGATGCCCTGCAGCGGCGAAAGAGCGCCATGCAGCACATGGTAACGGCCGCGGAATTCATGCGCCTTTTCCACGGAGATCACGTTATAAGGAGTTTCCACCACGCAAAGGACCTCCGGGTCGCGCCGGGGATCTGAACAGTATTCACACGGGTCTGACTCCGTCAGATTGTTGCACACGCTGCAGAGGCGGATCTTGTCCTTGGCGTCAAGAAGGGCTTCGGCCAGCCGCTGAACGTCTTCTCGTGGCGCTCGCTCAAGATGGAAAGCGATGCGCTGAGCGGACTTCTGTCCGATGCCCGGAAGGCGCTTCAATTCATCGATCAGGCGCGCAAGTGGCGCTGCGTATTCGTTCATTCTGGAGAAATCCTGAGTTGTGGCACGGAAGGAGTCTGCTAGAAACTCAGCCCTGGTAAATTGAGCCCGCCAGCCAGCGAACCCATTTGGCTGGCGACCTGCTCGTCGACTTTCCTGGCCGATTCATTGACGGCGGCAAGAAGCAGGTCCTGGAGCATTTCGATGTCGCCCGATTTGTAGATTTCCGGATCGATGTGGACGGAGACCAGGTGTTTTTGTCCGTTCATTTTGACCGTCACCATGCCGCCGCCCGTGGAAGATTCCACCACGAGGTCATCCAGTTGTTTCTGGAGCTGCTCCTGGAATTGCTGAACCTGTTTTAGCATTTGCTGTACCTGTTGCAGATTTTTCATAGGTCACTCCCGGCTCAAATCGATCACATCAACCAGGGTGCATCGGAACTTCTTGACCAGTGCTTCAACCCCTCCGTCATTCTCAGCGCGTTCGCGAACACTGCGACGGTTTTTGAGCCCCGACCTTTCCTCGCTATCGAGTGTAACACAAATCCTCACGGGCTGCCCCAGCACCTCCGCGCACAAGGCGTGCAGCTTTTCCTGCTGCTCGCGTGAGTTTAACAGGTCGGCCGCCCAGGAGTCGCTCTTGGAAAAAATAAAACGGACTTCACCATCTTCAAACCGCCATCCCGCAACCGGATCAAGGCAACTGCTCAGCAGTTTGGATTGCCCGAACGCCAGACTTTTGATTTTTGTCAGGCGTGGATCGCCGGGCGCTTCTGGTGGAGGAGGCTGTGCCGGGGGCGCAGCAGCACGAGGCACTTCCGCCGGACGGGAACTGCCGGGGCCTACTGGGGCGCTTGCAGGCAACTCAGGTGGTTTCACCGGACGGTGCGGCGCCTCAGGCTCCCGAACGGATACCGGCGCTGGAGAAGCCGAACGAGGAATATATTGGGACTTTTTTTCGGTGACAGGCGCGGAAGAAGACAGCCTGGGTGAGGATCCTGTCCCTGGCTTGCCGGGTGTTGCGGGACCGGTGGCTCCCAGTTCCGCCAGCAGGCTTTCAAGCGATCCCAGCTTGCCGGCGTGCACCATTTTGATCAGTCCAAGTTCCAGCTGGAAGCGAGGGTTCAACGCATAGCGCATGTCGCTTTCAGTCCGCACCAGGATCTGAAAGAAGCGTGCGAGGTCCTCCTCGCTGAACTGTTCGCGGAGCTTGTCCAGCATGGCGCGTTCGGCAGAGGGCAGTTGAAGCAGCGGGCTTTCCGTTCCGCAGCTCTTGGCAACCGCCAGATTACGGACATAGCGCGTGAACTCCCCGCAAAAATGGTTCAGTTCGTATCCTTCCGCGGCAACCCGCTCGACAATCTGAAGGACCTTCCCCGTGTCGCCCGCTCCGATGGTTTCCACCAGCTCGGCAAGAACCTGGCTGGGAACTACGCCCAGCAACTGGCGAACGTGCGCCTCTTCAAGGCGCTCGGCACTGGAAGCGATGGCCTGGTCCAGCAGGGAGAGAGCGTCGCGAAGGCTGCCTTCGGCAGCTTGAGCAACCGCGCTCAAGGCGCCCTCGTCGGCTGCGAACTGCTCCTGTTCCATCACCCACTCCAGGCGGCTCAGGATTTCAGAATAATCCAGCAGGCGGAATGAGAAATGCTGGCAGCGCGACTGGATGGTGGTCGGCAACTTGTGGGCTTCAGTAGTGCAAAGGACAAACAGCGACCGTGGCGGCGGTTCTTCCAGGGTCTTCAGCAGCGCGTTGAAAGCCTCTGTTGTCAACATATGCGCCTCATCGATGATGAAGACTTTGTAGAGGTCCCGCGCCGGAAGGTAGCGGACGGTTTCACGCAGTTCACGGATTTCATCGATGCCACGGTTGGACGCAGCGTCAATTTCGAAGACGTCTACTGAATTTCCCTGCGCAATTTCCTGGCAGGAAGGGCATTCGCCACAGGGAGTGACGGTCGGCCCCTTGATGCAGTTCAGGGACTTGGCCAGGATTCGTGCCGTGGTGGTTTTGCCCACGCCCCGCGCGCCGGAAAAGATGTACCCGTGCGCGACCCGCTGTTTGATGACGGCGTTCTTCAGGGTGTCAGTGATCAGACGCTGACCGGCAACGTCATCAAAAATCTGGGGCCGGTATTTGCGGGCTATAACCTGGTAAGACATAAGAGCAGGGGTTAGGGCCAGGGCTTGAGGATTTGGTCGTGAAGCTTAAAACGTCCCGCCGCACCCGAGCTCATGGTCCTGAATATTGGTCAGACTTCGGGTTGATCTGCGGCACACGAAGCGGCTCGCTACCGTTGCTTCCTTCCGGACCTGGCGGGGTTCACGAACATCCGTTGCACAGAGCCCGAAGTCTGAAATGTCATGAAACCGCTTGTCTGGATTCGAAGCGGAATCCGCAACTCACTTAGCGTAACATGCAGACCCGGCTCCCGTCGACGGGTTTGGCTGGTTGAAGATGGTGTTGCGGGTTCCTGGCATGAAACGCTGCGTCGGCAAAGCTTGCAGAATCTTACACATCTCTTCGGGCACTTGATTTTTCTTTGCCAATTGTTTACCCTTCGATGAAGTATCTGGGATTGTATGGGGCAGTGGCCTCATGGGGGGGACGCCTGAATGACAAACAAACCAGGCTTAGAGCCTGCGTTGGAGGATTCTATTGAAGACGAAAAGAGCGTTCCAAACTCTCGCTATTGCGTTCACCCTCGCCGTGATGGTTGGCTGCCAGTCGGCGGCTAATCAGCCCGACAGCACGGACACATCTTCGGCTGCAGCTGAGTCCGGGCAGCCTGCCGCTTTGGCCCGTCGGCGCGCATCTTCGCAAGCGCCTGCTGCACCTCGAACTGTCAGCGTTCCAGCGGGGGCGTCCATTCACATCCGGCTCTCAACTGAGCTCAACACGGGTTCTACGGCTCCAGGCAGCGCTTTTGAGGGCACACTGGCCGAACCGTTGGTGTCGCGCGGTGTCACCGTGGCGCCTCAGGGAAGTCTGGTTGGTGGGCGGGTAACTAATGTTGTCAGCTCTGGACGGCTGAAACGCCCTGCAGAGATTTCTCTGATGGTGACTTCCATCACCCCAGAAGGTGGGCGGCCGACTTCCGTTTCAACCCAGACGTGGAGCATGGCCGGCAAATCCCACAAGAAGCGTAATATCTTAATGGCTGGCGGCGGCGCCGGAGTGGGAGCTGCAATCGGCGCCATCGCAGGCGGCGGCAAAGGTGCTGCCATTGGGGGCGCGGTCGGGGCGGCAGGTGGTACCGGGGCGGCATACGCTACCGGGAAGCAGGAAATTGATCTCCCTGCCGAAACTGCAATGACGTTCAGGCTGACAGCTCCGGCCTCGTTCACCGTGCGGTAAGACCGACCGGTTAATCGTGCATCGGGGGCGCATGACCACGCGCCCCCTTTGCAATCCTCGCTGGTTAATAGAGTTCCTGGACAAGGCATGCGGCGCCGGCCATCAGGCCGACTTGCGCAGCGGCCTGCGTGGAGCGGCAGGGCGCAAGATCCGGCCCTGCGATTCATCAGGTGGAAACAGGGAAAGAGCGGGAAGTCAGGAGCCGGACTTGCCTGAGGCGGGTGTAGGGCTGGACTCGGCAACTTTGCTCTTCACCTCGTCCAGTTCCTTCTTCAGACTGTCCTGCCGCCTGCTCAGGTTCCAGGCATACAGCATAAAAACCACCCAGACAAACGAATAAGCAACAAATAGGTATTTGTTAACCACGCTAATCCTCCGAAACCTTGAACGCCAGAACGTGACGAATCTCGCTGAGCTCCCTTCGCATCCCCGCCAGCCGCAGTCGCATGCGGAGCAGCAGGAAGAAGAGAAGCGTAAACACGGCCCAACTGACCAGCAACGTGGCCAGCATGCGCGGATCGAGTCCTGATTCCGGTCCGCCGAGTACAACGGGCTGCGGGTGCTGCGTCCGCCACCACCGAATGGCCATGTAATCGATGAGCACGTCCACAAAACCTATAATTCCCACCACGGCGCAAAGGCTGGCTGCCCGCCCCGGGTTGACCAGATAGTTTCTCAGCATCAGATAAGCCACGTAAAGCAGCCACAGAAGGAACGTCAGCGTCAGACGCGCGTCCCAGGTCCACCAGATTCCCCAGGCGGGCTTCGCCCACAATGGCCCCGTCACCAGAACACAGGTGCAGAAAATAAATCCTACTTCGGCTGTAGCCTGCGCCAGCTCGTCGGAAAACTGCGTACGTTTCGACAGGTAGACAATACTGGATATGAAAATAATCAGAAATCCCATCAATGAAACCCAGGCTGCGGGCACATGGACATAGAAGATCCGCTGCACTTCGCCCATCGTCATTTCTTCCGGGGCGTAGAGGAAAATCATATAGACCGTCACAATCAGGCCTGCGGCCGTCAGCGCGGCATGTAACCAGATTGGAAACTTCTTGTTCATTCAAAGCACCTGTGTTCAGTCATCGTCATCAGTTGGAATGCAGCATGCTGCCTCACGTTCTAAAGGGGAGGCCCCTTGAACCGGCTACTCCTCCAGAACGTATTCGAAAAGCAGGAATGAGGCAACCGTAAAGATAACGCTGATCCCCGCTACCCTGGCCACGCCGCCAACCCAGCTCCCGTCAGGATTGCCGCGCATTGCGCTGCTGGTGGAGTCAATGGAAAGCATCAGAATCCAGAAAGCGATGGGAAACTGCAGGACCGTGAGCATCACTTCACGCATGCGAGTGTTGGCTGCAATAGCCCCGAAAATGGTTCCCAGCGCCGCATAGCCCAGTGTGCCGAAAAAAGCGATCAGCAGCAACTGGCCGAGGGCGGGCAGAAAAGAAAAGTTAAACCAGAGCGTGGCCGCAAACACCATGACAACTTCAGCAATGCCCAGGAACAGCAGGTTGGCCAGCATCTTCCCCACAAAGATCATGCTGGGATCTACGGGCGCCAGCGTCATGCCTTCCAGGCAGGCATTTTCCCGCTCTGAGGCGAATGACCGGTTAAAGCCCAGCACACCGGCAAAAGCGATGGCCACCCACAACACGGCCGGCAGCAACCGCAGCGTCTCTTCGCGCGCGGTTTCAAATGCGAAATTGAAAAGAAACACAATGAGCAGACCGAAGACGCACATGGAGGCGAGAGTCTCGCGATTTCGCCACTCGACGCGAAGGTCTTTGGCCAGGATGCTCCAGATGATCTTAAAGCTATTCATCGCGACTCTGACCGTTGGCCCGGACGATTCCGAGACTTTTGAAGGGCGCGATATCCAAGGGGCCATTATAGCGAACGCGGCCGGCCTTGAGCGCGATCAGCCGCCTGGCCAGCGCGGCGCCCTGTTCAAAGTCATGTGTGGAGAACAGGAGGGCCTTCCCCTGTTGCGGCAGCCGCAGCAGCAGGTCTTCGAGCTTCTTTACTGACTGATGGTCCAGTCCGGTGAACGGTTCATCGAGAATCACAAAGTCCGGATTGTGCAGAAAGGCCCGCGCCAGTGATGCGCGCTGCTGCAGTCCGCGAGAGAGGTCTCGAGCAAAATCGTCCTCACGCGGCCGCATGTCAAACATCTCAAGCGCAGCGTCAATGCGTTTTTCGAGGCCGCTGAGCCCGAAGAGCCTTCCAAAGAACTTCAGGTTCTCACGGACTGTCAGTTCCCCGTAAAGGAAGGTCGCATGCGAGACGAATCCGATGGCCGCTTTGGCGTTCGCTCCGTCATGCTCGATGTTCTTCCCGTCGAAGAGGACCTCGCCGGAGCTGGGCCGCGCGAGCGAAGCCAGCATGCGCAGCAACGTCGTCTTCCCGGCCCCATTCGGGCCGTAAAGAAGAGCTGACTCGCCGCAGCGGATGCCCAAGGAGACTTCCTTCAACGCGGCAAGGTCGCCAAAGAACTTGGTAACGTTACGGACTTCCAGCACCGGTTTAGTGACGTGATCCCCGGGAGGCATAAGGCTTGGATTTCGCGGAAGGGCCTGCCTTCAAAATGGCTACCGCCTTTGCTTTCAATTCCAGGCGTTCCTTCCAATATTGTTTTTCCGGGATTTTGCCGGAGGCAAACAACTCGTCGATGTCCGCAATGGAGTTTATCAAAGTGTCCAGCTTGGCTCGAAATTGTTTTTGTACCGGACTGCCCTGCTGCCTGGCTTTCCAGCGCGGCCATTCTTTGGACGCTCGAATTCCCAGCGCCCACAGCAAGACCAGCAGGAAACAGAGCACAAAGGGAATGCCTACGGAGCTTATTGAATCCGGAACAATCTTGACCGGCGTCCCTTCCTGCTGCTGGTCAGTGTTTGCCTGCTCACCGCCTGCGGCGGGTTCTCCCGCCACCTGTGCCGCGAAACCGGCGCCGGCCTTCAACCCGCTGGCCTCATGAATTTGCGCGCCGGTATCCGAATCCCGGCCGGCAGAGGTAAACAGGTTCGACTTTACAGTCAGGCTTGGCGGGATTACAAAGAGCTGCATTCGCGCGATCGGATACGCGACGCTGTCGTCCAGGTTCAACTGTTGTCCGCTGTAATCCGCGTCGTATGTCACCATCAACACGTTCGTCCCGGGCTTCAGGGCGTAGTTAATATAGAAATCGCCGGGCGACTTGCCCTTTTCAGGGTTCTGGGGCAAAGGCATGTTCATCATGCCGACAGCGGCGACGGTCGGGTTGCCCACGCTCGGCGCAACGTGAAAGAAGAAGGTTCCCTTGGGATTTGTGTAGGCTTTCCGGGAAGGGTTATCGACGGCAAAGAGTTCCTGAATGTGCGCCTGCGAACCCTCCGCGCGGACGATCACGCGGGCAGAATTGACGCTAAGGCCGGGTTCTTCGCCGGTTGATTCATAAGCTGTAACACTGACGCTGGCGTTCCCGCTGGGGTCAAATTGTATTGGCGCGTTGTAGTCCACGCCCTCGTAGGTCGTCTGGAGCAGGAAGAACCCGTTGGCGCCAGTCTGATTATCTTCGATAACAAAATGGCCGTTCGCGTCCGTAGTGGCCTCACCCACGACGGCCATGCCGCCTCGCGGGCTGATCACATGCACCTTCTGCGCGGCCAGCGGCTGCTGCGTCGTGCCGTTGGTGACCTGTCCCTGAATCCGGGCTGCGAGAGAGCGGGAGGACGCGCCAAAAAGAACGGAAAGCACTGCCAGAACCGTCAGGACCGTAAATGTCGTCTTTCTTTTCACTCTGTACAAGAATTCAACTCTGCAAGGCGTCACGAACGAACACTCAACCTCTGGCTGGCTTACTTCTTGTAAGTCCTCTGCGGAAGTTCTTTGCCGCAGTTCCCGCAGTATTTCACGGGCAGCGGGTTTTCGAACTCGCATTCGGGGCAGACGTAGGGATCCGGGCGCTGTGACTTTTTCTGTGCGCGCCGCTCCGCAACCTGCCTCTCCACCATCAGATCGTGTTCCGTCACTTCTTCCTGCTCCTGAGAGGCCAGCATCAACTGGGCGGCTTCAGCCAGGTGATTCTCCCGCAGGGACTTGTAATCTTCGTTTGAGACCTTTCCCGCTTTGTATTCAAAATCCAGGTCCTGGAGGTTTTCATACACGACCATCCGCCGGCGTTTCAAGTCCGCCAGCGGTGTGACGTCGATGGGCAGGGCATCTTCTGAGGGGCCGTCCGGAGCGAGCAAGGGAGTGACCGTAAACACAGCCAGCCCGATCACCAGCAGTATTGCAACTCCTAATTCCATCCTGTTGCCTTTGCTTCTCTATATCTGCCGCGAGCAGCAGATCAATCAACGTACTTCTTCATTTCCTCTTCCACCGCGCTGAGGACGTTCTCATCCACCGGCGGGGCTCCTGCCGGGGCTGCTGCCTGGGCTGTCGGCCTGCGCCATCTTCGGACAATCCCGATGGCCAGGAACAGCCCGATCAAAAGTCCAACTCCCGGAAGGATCCACGCTGTAAGGTTAAATCCATGCGCAGGCGGAGCGGCCAGCACCTTTTCGCCGTACTTGTTCACAAGGTCCTGGAGGATGGCGGGCTCCGCTTTGCCCTCCTTCAGGTCCGCCCGGATGATTCTCAGCATCTCATCCTTCACCTCGCAGTTCGGGTGAGGGCATGTGTTCAATGAGGTGACGCATCCGCACAAGCAGTAGACTTTGTCCCCAATGTCCTTCTCAATCTGCGAAGGAGCTTGTGCTGCCATGGCAACGCTGACCAGGGCGAGAACCAGAACCAGGCTTTTCACGAGCCTGCTAAAGGACATGATGCGCTTCGGCAACCTCCTCCTTGTTCTTGTGGAGATCCGCCATCTGGCGTTCGATCCTGCTGGGCACCAGAGCCAACAACGTGCCTAAAAGGACGATCATGCCGCCAATCCATACCCACTGCACCAGCGGGTTGATGATGACGTGGATGATGGCCTTGCCCGTATCCTGGTCCTGGCCTTCCAGGACGACGTAAAGGTCCTGGGCCAGAGTGGAATGCAACGCAACGTGGCTGAGCGATTGCTGTTCTGCAAGAAAGAAACGCTTTTGCGGATGCATGACGGTCAAGGCGTGGCCGTTTTTCGTCACACTCAGCGCGACGGTTTCGTACTCGTAGTTCGCTTTCTGGCCGGTATCGATGCTTTCGCACCGGAACAGATAATCCTTGGCTCGCAGTAAGTCGCCGGGGCTCATCAGCCCTTGCGTTTCAAACCGGAAAGCCTGCCCTGCAAAACCCACAAAGATCAGAACAATTCCGAAGTGGACGATATACCCGCCATAGCGGCGCGTGTTCCGCATGGTCAGGTTGTAAAGGGCGGCGAAGAAGTTTTCCTTGCTAGTCTTCATTCGCGTGCGTGCGCCCTTAAAAAACTCAGCGACGATGCTTGCTGCGACAAAAGCGCACAGGAACAGAGACATCCAGGTATAGAGCCGATGAACGCCTGCGAAAAAGAGGATTCCGCCAACAATGGCTGCGAATATCAAGGGGAATGTGAAATTGCGTTTAATGCTCTGGAACGATGTCTTCCTCCAGGCCAGTAACGGCCCGGCGCCCGTAAGGAAAAGCAGTAGCAACCCGATGGGGATCATCACTTTGTTGAAGAACGGCGGTCCCACCGTCACAGTCACGTCCTGTATGGCTTTGGAGACAACCGGGAAAATGGTGCCCCACAGCACGGCCAGCACAGCTGCCAAAAGGATCCAGTTGTTGAACAGAAAGCCGCTCTCGCGAGACGCGATGGAGTCCAGCTTGTTCTCTGTTTTCAGGAAGTCCAGGCGCAGGAAGAGCACAGTGAGCGAGAATGCCGCGATGATGGCAAGAAACACTGAAAACCACGGGCCGATGTCGGACTTTGCGAATGCGTGGACGGAAGAGATGATGCCGCTGCGCGTCAGGAATGTCCCAAAAACGGACAGGAAGAAAGTCAGAATAATCAGGACCATGTTCCAGACTTTCAGCATGCCGCGCTTTTCCTGAATCATCACTGAATGCAGAAAAGCTGTGCCGGCAAGCCATGGGAGCAGGGAAGCGTTTTCCACCGGGTCCCAGGCCCAATAGCCGCCCCATCCGAGAACGTGGTAAGCCCATTGGCCTCCCAGCACAATGCCGGTGCCCAGGAACATCCAGGGCACCATGGTCCAGCGGCGGGTCACGCGGATCCAGTTGTCACCCAACTGGCGCGTCATCAGGGCTGACATGGCAAAAGCAAAGGGAATGGCCATCCCGACGTAGCCGAGGTAAAGCATCGGCGGATGGATCACCATCGAATGGTACTGCAAAGACGGACTCATGCCGTTTCCATCCGGCGGGGCGTAGGGTGTCACCCCGGTCGCCGTTGCCAGGGAAAGCTGATTGAAGGGGTTCGCGACCCAGAAAGTGAGCAAGGAGAAGAATGTTCCCACGCCCATGCAGATGGCGATGATGTAAGGCATCAACTGCCGGTTCTTCCGCCGGTTCAGCAGGACGGCCAGGGCGACATAAATCGATAGGAGCCAGGTCCAGAAAAGCAGGGAGCCTTCCTGCCCCGCCCACAAAACGGGGATCTTGTAGACTAAGGGAAGCGCAATGCTGGAGTGGGATGCGACGTAGGAATTGTGGAAATCATTTGTGAGGGCCAGGTACTCGAGCGCGACCACGGCCAACGTGGTCATGGCAAAAAAGCCCAACACGGCACGCTGCGCGCTCTTCAGCATCCGGGGACTTCGCAGCTTTCCGGCGATGGCGCCGGAGACCATCCCGTAGATTGCAAATACCAGCGCGGCGATAAGTCCAACAGCTCCGACTTGATTCATGGCTGGTCAATTCCCCCTTGTTCGGATTCCAATCTTGCCGCTTCGAGTGGGATGTTGAACGTGGCGGAAAAGATAGTGGTTGACGTCAATGCTTATTCACCGTAGGAAGCTACTTTTGAGGCCGTGTTCGCCTCCTTCGGTGCCGCAGGCACAGCCTGGTACTTGGAAGCGCACTTGGCCTGCACCTGCTGCGCGTTGAAAGTGCCGTCTGCCAGGTAGTTGCCTTCCACAATCGCATTGGCGCCACCCTTGAAGTCATCTGGTAAGGTATCTTTGCCAATGTAGGTGACGGGGATCGATTCGTCATCCTGGGAGATGCGGAAGGTCAGGGTCTGACCGCTTCGGTGGATGGATCCCGGCACGATAATGCCGCCCACCCGCACGTGCTTGTGCGCGGATTTCCCGCTGGTCAGTTCCTTGACGGTTACATAGTAAGTCTTCGACTGCTGAAACCCTGAAACTGCTTCCCACCCCACAGCTGCAAGGATGATCGCGATCCCGATTCCAAATTTCAGCTTCTTGTTCTTGTTGGCCATGAGTTTTGGTGTTCCTCTCCGGCAACTGTACGCCCATTTTCTCGGCAGGGGTGTATGGGCCTTTAACTCTTAATTGTGCACTTTCGCACAATTCTAGTCAATGCCATTTGCTGGCCGGGCTCCGTCTTCCATTTCTTAAGATAAGCTTGCAATGCCAGCGCAAGCCGCGGTCGGAGGATTGGTCACGGGGCGGGTTGAACGGTCTTCGATATTCTATGCAATGCAGCCCTTCCTATGGGATATAATCGGGTCGATTCCAATCATGCCAATCCGCCACTCCTGCCCGGAATTGGCCTGCAGATCCCAACCCGGATGTGGTCACTACAGGAGTCAAAAATGCCAAACTGGACCAGACGTGATTTTCTGAAGAGCGGTATCGCAGTTTCAGCCGGAGCAGCTTCGCTGGATACGGATGCGGAAAGACTATTGGCAGAACCGCGCGGGGAGCTTTCTGATGGAGCCGGCCAGACCTCCTCCGCAGGTTCGTTGCGGGAGCGACTGCTGCTCGATTTTGGTTGGCGTTTTCATCTTGGTAATGCTGCCGATTCTTCAAAAGATTTTGACTATGGCCATGGCAACGATTACCAGAAGACGGGCGCCTTGTTTTCCAAGCCCTCGCGCCCGGATTTTGACGATAGCGGGTGGCAGGCCATCGATCTCCCTCATGACTGGGCAGTGGAGTTGCCTTTCAAGGACGACCGCCGGCTTACCACCCACGGATCGAAGCCCTTGGGAAGGGACTACCCGGAAACCAGCATCGGCTGGTACCGGCGTGTGTTTGAAATTCCGGCCGGGGACCTTGGCAGGCGCCTGAGTCTGGAATTCGACGGTGTCTTTCGTGATTCCATGGTGGCGCTGAACGGCAACCTGCTTGGACGCAATCTGAGCGGCTACGCGCCGTTTTCTTATGACATCACAGACCATGCCTGGTACGGCCGCAAGAACGTCCTGGTAGTCCGAGTGGACGCCACCGAACACGAGGGCTGGTGGTATGAAGGCGCAGGAATCTACCGCCACGTTTGGCTGGTGAAAACCAGTCCCATACATGTGCCGCAGTGGGGCACTTTCGTGACTTCAGAAGTCGCAAACGGCTCCGCCACACTCACCATCACGACGGAGGTCAGGAACGATCAGGACAGTGAAGCCTCGTGCGTGGTGGTCTCGAAGATTCTGGACAGCAAGGGCAATGTGGCTGTTACGCATAGCGCGACCGCAGTCTCGATTCCCAGCTGGCAGAAGAGAACGGTTACTCAGAAAGTCAAGGTCAACAACCCGCAGATCTGGTCTATCGAAGAGCCCAACATGTACCGCTTGCAAACCACTGTTCAGTCCAATCGGACGGCAATGGATAGCCACGAGACTTCCTTCGGCATTCGAACCATCCGTTTCGATAAAGACAAGGGCTTCTTCCTGAACGGCAAACCGGTGAAGATCAAAGGAACCTGCAACCATCAGGACCACGCGGGCGTGGGAATCGCGCTGCCGGACCGCCTGCAGTATTTCCGCATCGCCAAACTGAAGGAGATGGGATCGAACGGACTTCGCACTTCGCACAATCCGCCCACCTCCGAACTGATGGACGCCTGCGACCGGTTGGGCATGGTGGTGCTGGATGAAACGCGCGTGTTTTCGTCCTCTGGCGAAGGTCTCAGCCAGTTGAGCAGGATGGTTCGCCGCGACCGCAACCATCCCAGCGTTGTTTTCTGGTCAACTGGCAACGAGGAAGGTGAGCAGGGAACCGACCGGGGGGCGCGAATGTGCCGGACCATGAAAAGGCTGGTCCAGCGCCTTGACCCGACTCGGCCCATTACCCAGGCTATGAACGGTGGCTGGGGTGAAGGAATCACCACTGTGCTTGACATCATGGGATTCAATTACAAGCACGCCCCCGAGATCGACGGCTTTCGCCAGAAGTTCCCCGACAAGCCCTGCGTTGGCTCCGAGGTGGCCAGCACGGTCTCCACGCGCGGGATTTATTTCAACGACCCGATGAAAGGCTACCTCAGCGCCTACGATGAGAATTATCCGTCCTGGGCTACGTTGGCCGAGGAGTGGTGGCAAATCTACGACGAGCGCCCGTGGCTTTCCGGGGGCTTTGTCTGGACCGGGTTCGATTACCGCGGCGAGCCCACACCTTACGGCTGGCCGTGCATCAGCTCGCACTTCGGGCTCATTGACACCTGCGGCTTCTTCAAAGACCTCGCCTATTACTACAAGACGTGGTGGGGAGACCAGCCTGTGCTCCATCTGTTTCCCCACTGGACCTGGGACCAGGAAGGCAAGCCCATTGATGTGTGGTGCTTCACCAACCTTGAGAAGGTAGAGCTGTTCCTGAACGGCAAGAGCCTGGGCACACAAACCGTACAGAAGAATTCGCATGTGGCCTGGAAGGTGGGCTACATGCCGGGAACAATCGAGGCCAGGGGTTTTAAGGGCGGCCGCGCAGTGATGACGGCCAAGAGGGAAACCGCCGGCAAGCCCGCAAAAATCGTGCTCAAGCCCGACCGGTCAACGATCAATGCAGACGGTGAAGACGTATCCGTTGTGGCAGCGAGTGTGGTGGATTCGCAGGGGCGGTTGGTTCCCGTGGCGCAAAATCTTATCACTTTCCAGGTTTCGGGCAACGGGAGGCTGATCGGTGTGGGCAACGGTGATCCCTCGAGCCACGGGGCCGATAAAGCAAGCGAGAGACATGCCTTCAACGGCCTATGCGTGGCCATCGTTCAAGCAGCGAAGTCGGCCGGCCAGATTAGTGTCCAGGCCACCTCGCCGGGTCTTGCGCCCGCAACAGCGACGATTGAGTGCGAACAGGTGACACTGCGGCCAGCAGTTGAATAGCTTGGGCCTTTGCACCCTTCGGTCCTGGAAATGGTTTACCGGCCTTCCAAGAGGGCGCGGCTTAGCCCAACTCATTGGATCTAATGAAATCGAAGGCGGTGGGTCCATCCGGTGATGACCACCTGTAATGAAGCAGGGGCGCAGCGATATTGGCCCTGTTTATGTCCAGCCGTCATGCAAGGTTATTCGGGTTCCTAACCCTTTCAGTCAAGCCCTATACACCGGTTGGTGCAGAGATGCACCAACCCGTATGATGGTGTGCGTGGCCCCCGTCAATTTTCCAGGACACTTTGCCTTCCCGACTTGGAACTTCTTATAAATCATGGATCTGCTGATAGGCATTAGCGTTTACGTTTTTGGCCACAGCCGTGCTTATAGAAGTGGACGCAAGACCCAATTTTTAAGGAGGAACCTCCCAGTATGAAAAAACTTTTGACACTGTTGGCAACGCTGGCGATTGCTGTTTCCCTGTCGATGCCGGCATTCGCACAGGAAGCACAGGAAGCCCCGGCTGAAGCCGCTCCTCAGTCCGCACCTGCTAAGAAAGAAGCGAAGAAGAAGCACGCTTCCAAGAAGAAGGAGGCTAAGAAGGCCTCGAAGAAGAAAATGAAGAAGGAAGCAACAGAAGGTCAGGGACAGTAACGACCGTTACATCAGGGAAATCAAGCCCCTGCCGGGCCTCCGGCAGGGGCTTATCCTTTTTGGGGCACAAACGCCCAATTCTGCCCTGATTGGAGCCAGGGAAAGGTTACTTACTCATCTTTAATGGCGGCTTTAACCAGTTGGAGCATCGAGGGCGGAATGTTGGCTGTATTAATCCCGTGGTCTTTTTCGGCGTGCTCGGCCGCCAGCTTCATGAGCTCCTCTTCATTGTCTGCCCGGATTTCTTTTGGACAGTTGGTGCCCAAGTCACTGCAGCGTAATACCTTACCCATTTTATCCTCCTGGCTATTTCAATGAATCGCAACCACTATACTAGCACAATATATTGCTTAATTAGTTAATTCCTTCGATAGCCTACATAAAAGTATCTGATTTGCGCGAGTTCGCTTGCTTTCAGACAACTTCTTCACCGATAATAGACTCTACTTATGATATTGTGATGTCCCGGGGAGCTGTCCATGAAGCAGCGGTTGGCAGGAGTATCGGCGCTGGCGGGTCTGTTGGTTTGTATAGCTTGTGCTCCCGGCAACGTGTACTTCCAGAAGGCGCACAAGGCGGAGCTTATGAAGGACTGGGACACGGCGCTGATCAACTACGAAAAGGCCTCCCAGTCGCAGCCTGCAAACGCCGAGTTTCAGCTCCGGGAGCGGCACGCACGATTGCAAGCCGGGATGTTCCATGTGGATCGGGGGAAAAAGCTTCTGGAACAGCAGCGGGTTTCGGAAGCCATCGGAGAGTTCCAGAAGGCCGCCAGCATTGACCCCAGTAATCAGGCTGCGAAGCAGGAACTGGCCATTCTTCTCTCTAAAGATTTGGCCGCCAAGCAGGAGCGCGAAAAGGGTTTGAAAGAGGCCATCAAGGCCAGCCAACGCCAGGAGCAGCCTGCCGCAACCGAGTTGAAACCCCTGCCGACAGAGCCATTAACTCACTTCCGCATCAGTGCGGACAGCAAGCGAGTCTATGAAACTTTGTGCAAGCTTGCCGGATTGAACGTCGCCTTCACCTCCGATTTTCAGGTACAGCCGGTTTCGCTGGATCTTAACAATGTGACGATCGAGAACGCATTGCACATCCTTTCGCTGCAGACCCACACGTTCTGGAGGGTGGTCACTTCAAACACCATCCTGGTTGTCCCTGACAATCCCGCAAACCGGCGCGATTATCAAACCGAAGTGCTGAAGACGGTCTATCTGGGCAATTCACTGAAGCCGGCCGACAGGACGGCGATCACAACGGCCCTGAAGCAGATCCTGGGTATTCAGCGGATTATCGACAATCCGGGCGCGAACGCGATTATCATCCGGGACACGCCGGATAAAGTGAGGGAGGCCGTCGCCCTGATTCGCGACCTTGACCACGGCAAGGCTGAAATCATGATCGACGTTACCGTGCTGGAAGCTGATGCCGACCGGGTCCGGGAACTGGGGCTGACGCCGGCAACCATTTCTCCAACAGGGTCTATTACCAACGGACTTCAGGGAGCTGCTGTTTTCAATCCCCAAAGTTCTGCCACTTTGGGCGGGCATTTTGGGGTGAATGATTACGGCCTGGTTGTTCCCAGCGCCATCGCGAATGCCATCCTGAACGATTCCACAACGCGCATCATGCAGAATCCGGAAATTCGGGTCACCGACGGCGAAACCGCCACGTTGCGAATCGGAAGCCGCGTCCCTTACGCCACCGGTAGTTTTGGCCTGCCCACAGCCGCTACAACGGGGGGCCAAACGGGAGCGGGGTTTGGGGGGCTGGTCACAAATACGCAATTTCAATTTCAGGATGTTGGAGTCAATGTGGACCTGACGCCACACCTGTTGCCCAGCGGTGAAGTCGCGATTCACGCCAAGATTGAGATTTCTTCAGTGCAGCCGTCGGTCAGCATCGCCGGCGTGAATGAGCCGACGTTCGGCCAGCGGCAAATTGAACACGACATTCGGCTGGAAGAAGGAGAAACCAGTGTGCTGGGCGGCTTGCTCCAGACGACAGACACGGAGACAACCTCGGGTGTGCCTGGACTCGGCAGCATTCCCGGCCTTAGATACTTTTTCAGCGATGTTAAACGCGAGAAGGTGCGAACGGATGTGCTGATCATGCTGACTCCGCGCATTATCCGCCTGCCGGAATCCTCCATGGAGACGGCTGCGACGCAAACTCCTGCGCAGCCTGTCACACAAACTACAACCCCTCCCACTTCAGCACCTGCGCGTCCCGCCCCACCCATTACGCCTGGCCCCGAGCCTCCTTCATCGGGAAGTCCACCGCAACGGCGATGATACGCTCTATACGAAATCGGGTGAAGATGAAGCCTGCCGGCCGGGGTTTTACCTTGGTGGAACTGATTGCCGCCATGACGATCATGCTGCTGCTGACCACAGTCGCTCTGCCTGTGGCTAGTGTTGTAGTCAGACGGCAAAAGGAAAGGGAATTGAAGGAAGACCTCCGAACCATGCGGAACGCCATCGACCGCTACAAAGACTTCGCCGACAGCGGTATGATACCCACGGAAATGGACACTTTCGGCTATCCGCCCACGCTGGAGACGCTGGTTAAAGGAGTTCCCTTAAAAGGCAGCAAGGACAAGTATAAATTCCTCCGAAAAATCCCGGTTGACCCAATGACGGGCACCACGGACTGGGGGATGCGCTCCATGCAGGATGATTCGGACTCCCGGAGTTGGGGCGGGCAGGATGTTTTTGACGTGTTTTCGAAGAGCCAGGGAATTGGTATGAACGGGATCCCTTATGCGGATTGGTAGGTCTCTCAAGCCAGTGTCTGAAACTACTCACGGAGAGCCAGCGGCGAAGCAGGGCTTCACGCTGCTTGAACTGATGGTGGTGCTTGTGCTGATCCTGATTCTTGCCGCCATTGCCGCTCCCAGCTATCGGGTGGCTATCATTCGTGCCCGTGAAGCTGTCCTGCATGATGATCTGTTCACCATGCGAAAGCTGATTGACCAGTATACTCTGGACAAGAACCAGCCCCCGGAATCGCTGGACGACCTCGTCCAGGCCGGTTATTTGCGGGGAGGGCTGCCCATTGACCCTTTTACCGGGTCCAACCAGACCTGGCAGGTTGACATTGAAGAAGTTCCTTTGAGCCCGGAACAAACCGTGCCGGGTGTGGTGGATGTCCACAGCGGGTCCACCGCAGAATCGCTGGATGGCACTTCTTACAGCAGTTGGTAGGTATGGGTGAATTCATTTGCAGGATCGCCACAGGGACTGGCCAGGTCCTCAACGAGACGCATGAAGCGTCCTCAGAAGGAGAACTGCGCGCGCGTCTGGCTTCGCAGGGATACTTCGTTTTTTCCGTCCGGCCCAAGTCTATTCTCGCAATGCGGGTGGGGCCGCCACGCCGAGGCAAGATCAAGGAAGATGACCTTCTGATCTTTAACCAGCAGTTCATGACCCTTGCCAAGTCGGGCCTGCCGCTGCAGAAATCGCTGGAAATGCTGTCCCGCCAGAGCCGGAGCGAAAGCCTCCGGGCGGCAGTGGATGAGGTGAAGGAACGGGTCCGCGGCGGGGCCCTGCTTTCTGAAGCTTTTGAGTCCATGGGAAAGTTCCCGAAGATTTACTGCGCGACCATTCGGGCCGGCGAGCGCAGCGGAACCCTGGACAAGGTTCTGGGCCAGTATGTCACTTACCAGAAGACGGCGCGATCATTCCGCAAGAAGTTCGTGTCTGCGCTGGTTTATCCGGCCTTTCTGCTGGTCTTTCTTACAGGGCTCATCGTCCTGATTGACACCTTCATCATCCCGAGGTTCTCCGAGCTTTACAAAGAATTGGAAGTCCCCTTGCCTCCGCTGACCATGTTCGTCATCAGCCTGGGCCTGTCGATCAAGCGGATCGGCGTCTTTGTGCTGGCCGGGATTGTTATTGCGATTCTGGCCCTGCGGGCGGCGGGCCGGTCCCATGCGGCGCGCGTGCAATGGGACAAGTTGAAATTTCGGCTCCCTGTGGCAGGTAAATTGCTCCTGAAATTCTCCGTGGCGGAATTCGTAAGGACGCTTTCTACGCTGCTGCAGGGCGGACTTCCCGTTGTCGCCGCGCTCCAAAGTTCGGCGGGATCGGTATCGAGTCCCCTGCTGGCGCGCGGGCTGGAGCAGGCTAGAATAGAAGTGATGGGAGGACGTCCGCTGAGCGAAAGCCTCCGCATGACCGGCTTTTTCCCTCCCATGGCGTTGGACATGATTGAGGTGGGGGAAACTACGGGCGCGCTGCCGAGCATGCTGGAATCTGTTGCTGAGTTTTTTGAAGAGGACGTGAATATCGACCTCTCGACGCTGGTGGCCATGGTGGATCCCATCATGATCGCTTCCATTGCGATTGTGGTTCTCTTTGTGCTCGTAGCCTTTTACTTGCCGCTGTTTTCACTGGCGGCCCAGGTGCACTGATGGAAGAAAACCCGCTTTCCGGAATGGTGGTTGATCCCGAAGAGGAGCTTGCAACGGCCCGGCGTGCCGCAGCGCGCTACTGCTTCGAGTTCGTTGACCTGCGCGATTTGCGTCCTGACCCGGACATCCTGCGGTCCATTCCCCTCGACGTGATGCTGGATTACCAGTTCCTGCCGCTTGAAGCCCACAACGGAGAGCTCTCGATTGCTGTGGGCGATCCCTCCAACCTGGCGCGACTTGACGAGCTTTCAATGCGGCTAGACCGCCAGCTGGTGGTCAAGGTGGCGGCTCCCAGCCAGGTGAGGGAGTTCCTCAGCAAGACCGATCCCTCGCAGCGCGTGCTGGACGAAGCCACTGTCGAGTTTCGCCTGGACGTTATCCGCGAAGAAGAGAACGGGCAAGAAAATCTCTCGCTTGAGCAACTGGTCGGCGAGCGCGACGTCAGCCCGGTCATCCGGCTGGTGGATTCGATCGTGTTCGCGGGGCTCGAACGCCGCGCCAGTGACATTCACCTTGAGAGCCGTGACAACTCGATGGTGGTGAAGTACCGCATCGACGGCGCCCTCCAGCAGGCCATGAATCCGCTTTCCTACGAGCACCAGTCCAACGTGATCAGCCGAATCAAGGTAATGGCCGACCTCGACATTGCTGAAAGGCGCGTGCCACAGGACGGACGTTTCAGGGTCAGCTACCGCGGGCGTCCCATTGACTTCCGCGTGTCCATTATGCCCTCCATACACGGCGAAGACGCCGTGCTGCGTATTCTCGACAAGGAATCCCTGCATGAGAAGTTTCGGCAGCTTCGCCTGGACATTCTGGGTTTTTCCGACCGCGAGATTAAACGTCTGCGGCGTTTCATCCGTGAGCCCTACGGCATGGTCCTGGTGACCGGGCCGACGGGAAGCGGCAAGACCACCACGCTCTATGCGGCGCTGTCGGAAATCAAGACCGATGAAGACAAGATCATCACCATTGAAGACCCGGTTGAATACCAGATTCGCGGCATCACGCAGATTCCCGTCAACGAAAAGAAGGGGCTCACTTTTGCCCGTGGATTGAGGTCGATCTTGCGGCACGATCCGGACAAGATCATGGTGGGCGAAATCCGCGACAATGAGACCGCGCAGATTGCCATCCAGTCGGCCCTGACCGGCCATCTGGTTTTTACCACCGTCCACGCCAACAATGTGGTTGACGTTCTGGGCAGGTTCCTGAACATGGGCGTGGAACCCTACAACTTTGTTTCGGCGCTCAACTGCATTCTTGCGCAGCGGCTGCTTCGAATGATCTGCGAGGAGTGCAAGCGTCCGGTTGTAATCCCCCGTCAATTGTTCGAAGAGTCCGGGATTGATCCTATAAAGTGGGCGGGAGTCATTTTTTACGAAGGCGCAGGCTGCCAGCATTGCAGCCAGACCGGTTTCCGAGGCCGGACCGCCATCGGAGAATTGCTGGCGCTTTCTGACAGGATTCGCGAGCTGATTCTGGACAAGCGCCCGTCGTCGGAAATCCGCCAGGCGGCCCGGGACGAGGGAATGAAGACGCTGCGCGAAGCCGCGCTGGACAAGGTTCGCCAGGGAGTTACAACGCTGAAGGAAATTAACAAGGTCACCTTTGTTGAATAAACCATCGCTCGGCCAGCTCTTATTGCGACAGCCCCCTTCTGCCGGGAAGCCGCGCCCGTTCCGCGCTCCCGCAAGACGGAAGCCTGCCTTGCCTGCGATGGTCTTTGAGTTCCAGCCGGAATATATCCTGGGGGCCCGAATCTTCAGGTCGTTCCGCAGAGTTGCCAGTGTGGCGATGGGAGAACTGGATGACGGCGCCATTACTCCGTTTCTGGGGCGTCCCAACATTGTGCGGCCGGACGAGGTGGCACGAAGAGTGCGCGGCGTGGCAAGCGCTCTCGGAACTGACAAAGGGCCTTTTGGTTTGTTGCTTCCCGATGGCGCGGTGCGGGTGAGTATCCTTGACTTTCAGGCGCTTCCATCTGACCGCAAGGAACAGGATTCGCTGATCCGGTGGAAGATGAAGTCCTTGCTGCCATTCCCGCTGGAGGAGGCCCGGCTGAGTTTTGAGATTGCGCCGAAGGAAGCGGGAGGCCTGGAAGCGGTTGTCATGGCTGTGCGGAAGTCGGTGCTGGCAGAATATGAATCTGTGCTTGACGCTCTGAACGGTGATGTCAATCTGGTTCTGCCATCCAGCGCGGCGCTGCTGCCTTTGCTGAACGAAAACGCCGATGCGGGCGAAATACTGCTGAATATTTCCCCCACACACCTGACGGCGGTTGTTGCCAAAGGGCGGCAGATCAGGCTGTGGAGAAACCAGGCCATGAATGGAAAGTCTGTCGAAGCTGGGCTGGCGGCCGTTAGCGAAGAGGCGGTGCGGACACTGGCTGCTTCGCTTGACCACCTGAAGCTCGAAATCAACCGGGTCTACATCTGCGCGCGCCCCAGCGTCCCCCGAAGCTGGGTTATGGAACTCGAAAGGCGGCTGGCGCGGGACGTGGCCGGTGTAGTGTCGCCGACGTTGCCCGTCAGAATGAAGCTGACCACCGAAGAAGGACAGATTTTTAATGAATTCGGCGCCACAGTTTCCGGACTGCTGATGAATGCGGCTTAGACATGAAAGTTTATTTCAACCTTGCCGTTGCTTCTGACCGTCATGAGCGTTACGCGCTTACCTGGGCCGTCCCTGCGCTTGCTGTTTCGCTCATTGTGCTGCTTTGGCTTGTGGGCTCGGCCTTCCATTATGCGGGGCGCGCACGCCAGGCGCAGAAGTCACTTGCGCAGGTGCAGTCGCAGGAAGCTGCGTTGATCTCCAGGGAAGCGAGCCTGCGCCGCCAGATTGACCGCCCTGAATTCAGAAGCATGATCCAGAAGACCGAATTTGTGAACCAACTGATCAGCCAGAGAAAGTTTTCTCTCACGGACCTCACTTTCAAGGTCAGCAGATTGCTGCCTCCTTCTGCCCGCCTTAACGGACTGGCCCTGGCCTCCGCCTCGGCGGCGAACCCGGAAGTTCAGTTTGCCGTCATGGGAAAAGACGAAGAGGCCATAGAAACTTTCCTGACTAACCTGGAAGGGTCGAATGACTTCAGCGATGTTCTCATCAAGAGCCAGGGCTTTCGAGGCGGCGGTGGGAGCAACCCGCAGGAAATCGCATTGGTCTGCACGGCGAAATATGTTGGACTAATCCCGCAGGCAGGCAACTGATCGAAGCATGAGAAGAGAACGCCGAAAGAAAATCATCCGGTTGTTTGAAACAGCCGCCCTCGCGGTTGTGGCCATTGACCTGGCGGTTTATTTTCTGGTTGTCCGGCCTCAACGGGCAAAGGCCCTCCAGGCGGAGAATTCCTATCAGCAGGCGTCCACGCGGCTGCAGCTCCAGAAGGCCAATGTGGCGCGCCTTGAGAAGGTCGAGGCTGACCTTCCGGCCGCGAACGACAAGCTGAACGACTATCTCAAGGACCATGTTCCGTCGCGGGAGAGTGTCTTTTCAGACGCCCTGCGCCTCGTCACAAAACTCACCCAGAAGTCCGGCGTGCAATTGGATAACTTAAGTTATAAACTGAGTTCAGAAAAAGGTGAGCCGTTTGACCAGTTGGGCCTGGATGTCTCCGTGGAAGGCCCGTTCGCGAATCTGTTGAACTTTGCGCATTCGCTTGAAACAACGGATGACCTTATTCTGGTCAGGAACTTCTCCTTTTCGGCCGGGCAGGGCAGCACGGTCAACCTGCGGGTTGGCGGGGTCCTCTATCTGACGCCATGAAGAACCGGTCAAATATCGAAAAGATCGGGATTGTCGCGCTGGCAGGTCTGTGTGTGTTTCTGGTTTTCAAGATCGTCTCGGCATTTGTGAGTACCCCTGCCGGTGTCGAAAACGCTGGACCAAAGGTTTCTGCTCAGGCCCCGAAGTCTGCACCTGCGAATAACGCCACGAAGAAGTCCACCGCTTCCTCCAATTCCGGTTCCGCATTGCAAGTGCAATCTCTCGACGAGTACCGGCCGAAAGCGTTTCCGGACCTCAGTCGCAATCCTTTTGATTTTGGCCCACCGCCGCTTACTCCCGCCCAGAGGGCCATGCAGGCAGCCCAGGCCGCCGGCGGCGGCGCCATGACGGCCAGCACCACCGCGGGGCCGGCGGGAATGCCGCTGCGCGCCATCGGTTACTCTGAGAAGCACGGCGTCGGGCCGGAAGCCTATCTGGTGGATACCAATGACGTTTATATCGTCCACGATGGCGACCTTGTCTCGCAACGGTTCAAAATTCTCAAGATTACTTCTCTCATTGTCGAAGTCCAGGACGGAGCTTCAGGTGAAAAAGCTCAACTGCCCATTCCATTGGTCCAGTAATCCGCCGGAAAGGCGGCGGAGAAGGGACTCGTCGGAAGCTGGCTATATTCTGCTGATCGTGATGATGATGGCCACGCTGCTGCTGATTTCTCTGGCCGCCTCGCTCCCCAGCATCTACGTCGAAGGCCAGCGGGACAAGGAAAAAGAGCTGATCTTTCGCGGCGAACAATACGCCCGCGCCATCATACTCTTCCATGAGCAGTTCAAACGCTATCCCACCTCGGTGAAAGAATTGCTCCACACCAACAACATGAGCTTCCTGCGGAAGGCTTACCCTGATCCGATGACACGGAACGGAAAGTGGCGGTTTATCCATGCCACGGCCACAGGGGTGGTCCTCGATTCCAAAATCCTTGCGCCGCCCGGCAAACAGCAGAACAAGCCATTGGGCGCCAACAGCAGCGGCGCGGGGTCACAGCCTGAACCTGCGGCGCGGCAAACAAACCCGGAGGCGGCCCAGGGAGGTTCTCAACAGGGCGGCTTCAGCATGGGGAGTTTCTCCCTGCAAAACTCCGGGCAGAATTCCTCACAGAACCAGCAATCAAAAAGCGGCTCAGCCTTCTTTAGCGACAATCAGACACTGGGGGCCTTCATCGTCGGCGTCGCCAGCACCAGCAATCACCAGTCGATCGGCGTTTTTGACAAGCGGACCGAATACGACCAATGGGAATTCCTGGGCATACCGGGCGCTCCCGGCGCTCCTGCCAGGGCGGGAGTAGGCGCTGTTCCTGTCGTTGGAGGGCAGCCCGGACAGTCTCCAACCCCCGGGCCCGGGTCGCAGAATCCAGGTGGAGGGTTCCACTTGAATCCAAGCCAGCCCGGACAGCCTTCTCAACCCGGCTCGATTTTCGGCGGCAATTCCAATCCCTGAGGGGCCATGCTGCTCGTGGAGAAGATTCCTTGGAAAAAGTACGCTACCGTGCTAGCTAAGCTTGGTGAGGCCAATTGTTTCTCCATCCCGGGGTTTCTTGCGTGAGCGCAACCTTGCGCCACGGGTTCAGATTCTCCCTGCCATACGTCCGGTGGGTAAGTAACCCTAGATTATTGAGGACATTTTGACCCTCCCGCCGGGAAGGTCCGATATAATACTTTGAAATGCTGCGCGGGGGTGCAGCCAGGCAACCTTGGAGTTGCGCCAGGAAGTCCTGTTTCTGAGTTTCTGGTAATGGACACACAATTCGGAGAACCTATGAGATACGGCAGACGGACTGCGCTTGCAACAGCGATTCTCCTGGCGCTGTTTGGGGCAGCGTGCAACAGCGGCAGGAGCTTCAATTCGACCAACCCGCCCCCGGGGACCGTGGGCGTTACCATTTCACCCACCAGCTCAAGCGTGGGTTTTGGCGCCACGCAGCAGTTCACGGCAACGGTAACCGGCACCACTAATAATGCCGTCACCTGGACTGTATCAGGCTCCAGCAGCAGTAGCAGCACCCAGATTGGTTCCATTTCGAGTTCGGGGCTTTATACCGCTCCAATGGCCACCACATTGTCTGCAGCGTCTCCTCCCCAGCTTGTCACGGTCAATCCAGGGAGTAACGTTCAGAACACGGACATCACGGTCCCTGCCCTGAACTCTGTTGATTCGATAACCGTAACGGCCACAAGCCAGGCAGACAACACCAAGTCAGCATCCGCAACCGTAACGCTCACCGGGATTTCAATCCTGGCCGTCGGCCAGTGCACGCAGACCACGGCTACCCAGCTGTCCTGTTCCGCCGGCAGTACGGGGACTGAGGTTTCGCAAGGGCAGACCTTTTACATCTTTATAGCGGGTAATGGGATTCTCCCCGGGACTAGTTATGACATCAGCAGCAACGGGGGCGACGTCACCATTCCGCTCCAGCCAACCAGCGCGGGCGGGAATTTTTCGACCACGACCACCGGCATTCCGGTCGTGTTTTTCCAGGTTGTGGTGAGCCCTACGGCCACGCTCGGGCCCCGCAATCTGGTGGTGACGAATACCGGCAACGAGCTCACCTCCTTTGTGGGCGCAGTGGACATCACACAGTGAGTGAAATCCTATGAAGATTCGCACGTTTCTGCTTGCCTTCGTATCAGCACTTTGTCTGGCGCCGCCCACGGGTGCAACAACGCTCGTGCGGATGAGCCTCAGCCAGCTTACCCAGGCCTCCAGCGTGATTGTGCAGGGCCAGGTGGTGGCCAGGACAGCCCGTTTAAACGCAAGCCGTACCCGCATCATGACCTACACAACCGTGCAGGTTGAGAAAGCCCTCAAGGGGAATCCTCCCAGTACGGTCATCATCGAGCAACCGGGCGGAACCGTTGGCAACTTTCACGTTCACGTGCCTGGAGCGGCGCAGTTACGGCCGCAGACGCAATATGTTCTTTTCCTGGAGCCGGTGGCGGGCAGCAGTGGAACTTTCCACACGGTGGGCATGATGCAGGGTGCTTTTCGCGTTTACCAAGAAAGAAACGGCGTGCAGCGTCATGTGGTTCTTCCGCTCGGCGCTCTCTCGACCGGGACCCAGGCCACCACAATCGGCCAGTCCCCCTCGCTCGGGGAATTCCAGATGACCATTTCGGGAGCTGTTGCCGCGCCCATCGTGATTCCGGCGGGAACCATGCTTCCGGTGGTGATCGTGTCAACCCAGTTCCAGGGCGCCGGGCAGGCCGTGGTCATCGCGAAGACAACCTCTGATTTGTTTCCCAGCAAGGCCGTGGTGATTCCCGCCGGCAGCCAGCTGGTGGGCAATGCGCAGCGAATTGGAACGAAATGGAAAATCTACTGGAATTCCGTTTCAGTGCGCGGCAACGCGGCGCACGTTTCCGCCGTCAGTGAGACTTCGAACGCGGAAGACCTGAAAGGCCAGTCCATGATGGTCCAGACGAGGTGAAGATGATGAGTCAGAAGCGACGTGCTGGTCGAAGAACGAGGATTGCGGCAGGCGCGGCGGCCCTGGTGGCGATGTTTTCCGCAGCCCTGGTGTTTGGCTACAATCCTTTTCAGGACAACCTGGGTACCATTAACTCGCCCCTTCCGGTTGTGGCCCGCTGGAATTCCATGCCGCTGGCGTGGCTGCTTAATGCCACTACGCCCGGCAGCAACGTCGCAACGCCGGGTTGCGCCACCCCGGCCACCTGCATCCAGCAATCCCTTGCGGCAGGGTTCACCACGTGGAGCAGCGCCCTGGTGGCAGGCCAGAGTCTCACCACCACGTCCGCGAATTACTCAGGGGCATCGACGCTGACCGACCCTGTTTTCGACGACTGCCAGAACGTGATTGGATTTTCCGACACCAACAGCAGCGATTTCCCAACGGGCACCATTGCGTTCACGCAGGTAGCAACCGTAACGGCAACCTCCCCGACTGCAGTACCCTTTCAGTACCAGTGCAACGACGCGAGCAGCACCATCAAGACGTGCAACTTTGAAGACTGCGTGGCGGATGCCGACATGGAATTCAATCCCAGCGTGAACTTCACAACATCGCTTACACCAGCGTCGGGAACTTTCAGCGTGCAGTCAGTTGCAACTCACGAGGAAGGCCACATGCTGGGCCTTGACCACAGCGGAATTGGCCACGCCGTCATGTTTCCCTACGGTGATTCCACCGCTGCCGGCCAGCAGACGCAACTTGCCGCCGATGATGCTATTGGCATCTCCTTCCTCTATCCTTCCTCGAACTATCTGAGTAGCACCGGGGCCATTTCCGGGACGGTCAACCTGAGCGGTACAGGCGTCTTTGGCGCCCATGTGATTGCCGTGAATGCCAACACGGGCAATGCCGTGATCGATGGGATCACAGCTTTAGACGGCACCTACACCCTGGATGGCGTTCCTCCCGGAAATTATTACATTCTGGCCCTGCCCTTTGCCCCCAACGCGGATTCGGGCGTTCTCACTATTGACAATTTTTCGGGATGGTTGTGCGGCTACGCGGATTCGCAATGTACGACTGTGCCGGTGAATCCCACCAGCTATACGGGCCGCTACCACTAATCGCGGGTGCGGAATCAATGGGGTCTCAGGTGGCTGCTGCGGGGCACGCTGGCTCCAGCAGCCTTCAGATGGCTTGGGTGTCCTCCCGGATTCCTACAGGCCACCCGTCACTTCGATCACCTGTCCGGAGACGTAGTTGGAGAGCGGCGAAGCCAGGAAGAAGATCACTCCTGCTGCTTCCTCCGGAGTTCCCGGCCGGGCCATGGGGATGGCATGGATAGCGGCTTCACGCATCCTGGCTGGTATGCCGAGTTTAACTTCCTCCTGCTGCCATTGGATGCTTTCACCGTCTTCTTTGGGGGCCGTCAGTCGAGTGTCAATCAGGCCGAAGGCCGCGGCGTTCACCTGGATGTTCACGGGCCCCCACTCTCGTGCCAGAGTTTTGGTGAGCCCGACAATGCCGGCCTTTGCAGCGGCATAATTGGCCTGGCCAAAGTTGCCCCGGGTGCCGGATGTGGAACTGATATTAACCACCTTTCTCGCGCGGGCGGCGCCCCGTTCTTCAATCTCCTGTTTGGCGGCTTCGCGCATGGCCGCGCCAAGCACCCGGAGAATCCTGAAGGTCGAGGTGAGGTGGATCTCGATCACCGACTGCCACTGCTCATCGGTCATCTTGTGGAGCGTGCCATCCCAGGTAAACCCGGCGTTGTTGACAAGGATGTCGGGGATGCCAAAGATTTCGAAGCAGGTTTCAAGGAGGTCTTCCGGAAAATTCGCTGCGGTTACGTCACCCGGAAAACTGTGCGCGGCGCCCCCGGTGCGACGAATCCCCTCTGTTGCCTCTGCGAGTTTTCGTTCGTCCACATCATTCAAGACGACGCGGGCGCCTTCGCGCGCAAACAAGTCTGCCGTGGCACGCCCAATTCCGCGGGCAGCTCCCGTGACCACTGCGATTCGGCCTTCCAGCCACTTGGACATGCCGGCCCCTCCTGGTCAGGTTCCTGATCGTCTGGATTGTATACCGTGATTGAAAAACTTAAACCGGACGGTCGGTAGCACGGGTGGCGCGCCGGTGCTGGGCCAGGACGGCCAGCATGGAACTGCGC
This sequence comes from Terriglobia bacterium, assembly GCA_035576145.1. Classification (GTDB taxonomy): domain Bacteria; phylum Acidobacteriota; class Terriglobia; order UBA7540; family UBA7540; genus SCRD01. The sequence continues at coordinate 10,033 of DATLWV010000308.1, read as the reverse complement.
TCCATCTTCTCACAGTGGACCGTGCAGACCGACATGTCAGCAAGCGAGTGGATGCAATCATGGATGCGGCACTGATAGCGCAGGATTGTTGCAGGATCGGCCCCAGGGCGGTACGCCCAGGACCAGTCGGAGACCCACCGGACCATCGATCCGTTCCGGCGAATGATCGGCCGTTTACAGGGGTTATCCATTTTTGCAAAACGGGAGAGGCAGTCAGGAGCGGTCAGAAAGACCAGGCGGCTGTTTCGGATGAGGGTTTCGGGGCGCAATCCGTGCTCGCCCAGGATCCGAGCAAGCTCCTTGAGCCACGCGGGTCCCGCCAATACTACGATTTGCTGACCAATTTCAATGCCGCCCACAACAAACTGTATAATCTCACGAGGGCCAGGTTTCTTTCGTATTAATAAGCGGCAAGAATTGGCCGAAGGTTCTGCTCGTAATTCAGCGCCCATTCGCACAATCCCTTTCCATATATGATGCTGGAAAACCGGCCCCTCTGTCAATGCAGTTTTCAGCCAAACCGGCAAGATTTCCACTGTTTTTCATTGGATTTGTGTTGTTTCCGCAGATGTTTCTACAATCCGACTATGAATGCAGCTAAGGCACCTTCCCAAAGCAGACTTTTAGCATCCTGTATAAGTAGTGGTTTGCTGGTAGTGGGTTCAATGCTCTCGCGGCTGCGTTTATCCGTGGAGGAATCGCCCCGGATTCACTGGCGTACCATGAATTCGAACTTCGTAGTGGAGGTGGGGCCCCGTCGTCCGGCCGCTCACGCCGATAGCGCCGATGATCTCACCCTGTTTCACCTGCTCTCCAACCACTACAAAGATTCTGCTGAGGTGGGCATAGCGGGTCGTAATTCCGTCGCCATGGTCGATCAGAATGCTTCGGCCGTAGCCGGCGTCGGGTTCAGCCTCAATCACCAGGCCGTTGCCGGTAGCCACCACGTCAGTCCCGACAGAATCGGCAATATCGACGCCTGGATGGAAGGCATCTTCGCCACTAAAGGGATCCATCCGCTGCCCGAATCCCGCTGTCAGCCTTCCGCGGACGGGCCAGATCGCCGGAATGGCGTTAGGGTCGTCAATCATGCCCGGGAAAGTGCTTGGGCTGAACCTGCTGCTTATTCCGTTGAGGCTAACGGTCTTCATCGTATTGAGGGCGTAGAGTGACGAGTCGCCGTCCAAGCCGCTGGTAGCATTGGATTGCCTGGCAAGGTTCAGCAGGTCAGGTGTAATCTGCTGACGGCGGCCGTTGCCGAATCCGTAGGTCACGGCCACTTCGGCGGCAAGTGTTTGAAGGGAGTTCAGCTTGACGTTAGCGCGGCTGACTTTGGTTTCCAGCGTCTGGAACTGTTGTTTTAACGCCTCGCGCTCACTTCGGACGGTGTTGTAGTTTGATACCTTGATCAGCATGCGCGCATAACTGGTAGCCAGACCGGCCAGCATCACAACACCCACGATGCTGAGGCCAAGAACCACGGGGACCACGTAAAAGGGAAGTTGGACCTTGCGGACTCTACCGTGGGCACCAGGCGTAATAAGGAGGGTGTAGAACCTGTTGTTCATGGGCTTCAACCACCAAACGGCCTTTCGTCAAATCTTGAACGCCTCCAACCTCCCTTGCCGAAGGGAAGCCTCCCTAGGGGGCGCCCAGGAAAACAAGAAACACATCCTAGTGGAGCATGCCAGGCTTGTCAAGCGGTTAAGTGCGGCAACTTATGCGCTTTCCAGCCAGTTGTCAAGCACTTTCTGCTTTTCACCGTCTGCTCGGACTAATAACCGCAGCCGTTTACCAACGCCGCCTTGTTCGTAAACTTGCAGTGCAGGATGATAAATCGTCGCCAGCTTTGTTTCCGGCAATGGGCTGCCCTCTGCATTATTGGCATTCAGAATCCAGCAGGATTTGGGTGCTAACGCGGCAACCAAATCGGGCAGGTCAAAATGCCTCAGGATCCCATAGAGGAACCAAGTGAGTCCCAGCGAATAAGATTTGGACTCCACCAGTGACTGGTACGTAGCTACAATAGAATCAAGCATTAGCGAGGACACACGGTCATCAATTACTGCGGCCAGCAACAAAGCAATCGCTCCACCGTGCTCTCCAAGCCCGTGAATCCGGTTACGGTCGACATCCGGTCTCGATTCAAGATAATCGAGGCAGCGAATGCAGTCCCAGACACGCTGCCCGAGGACCGGCTTGCCCAGCGAAAAACTCGCCCAGGCGTAGTCTTCCTGAATGTCGTCACCGTTGTAGAAAACCGGACCGGCGGCTGGCAGGCGAGGGATGGAATAGCCCAGGCCGCGTAAATCGACTGAAAGGACTGCAAACCCCTTCTTTGCCAAACCAACAAAATCCCCTGTTTCTTCGGGGGTATCGTATTTGCCTCTCTCAGACACATGGAGGACAGTAGGAAACGGCCCGGAGCCTTGATCGGGCTTCAGAAACCACCCCGTTACCCGGATGGAGGGCTCCGAGTGCAGGACAATCTCTTCGATGTGAACGCCTTTCCGTGAGTGGGATGTAAGCGTCTCCGAATCCAGCGGACTCTTCTCTTCGGGGAGTGCCAGTAGTTGCCGGAGTGTCGTTCTTGCGCTCTGGCGGAATGCCTTGGTGTCGCTGAGTGTGATTTTCCGGGAATTGGCCGTATTGATCCGGTCGGAGTTCAGTTGAACTACCGAGCGCCCGCCCAGGGATGTCAGCACCTGCCCTGTGGATGTGCAGTCCAGACTGCCGGCGGCTGCTTCGTCGAACTCTGCTTCTTCTGTTCCCCAATCCTCGCGGCCGAGCCACTGGTTGAACCATCTGTAGGCAGCCTGCCGGCTGAAGAAGTCATAATCATGCGGCAGCGATGTCGCGAAAAGTGCGGCCTTCTCAGCGGCGCCCATCAGTTTGTAGGCAGCCTGGACTTCCTGGTGAACTTCCCTGGTTCCCTCGATGTAGGTCGGTGAATAAGTGGCTCCGCGGTCACTCGGTGTATAGATCATGAGCAGGGGCTTGGGAGCGAAAGCCAGCAGCAGGTCTCCGCGGTCAATACCTTCAGGCAGAGAGAAGATCAGGTTCTGTTCTGCGTCGGCCACCGCGCCCGGCGGTGCATACGACGGCCCGGCAAGGTTTTCAGAGTTCCCATCAACTTCCACCGCAACCTTGATCCTCGGCTCGAGCGCGCAGAGATACATCGTCATGGTCGCGCCGCCGGACTGGCCCGTCAGGCCGATCTTTTCCGGATCAACTTCGGAGCGGGAAAGAAGGTAATCGAGAGCCCGCACGCCGTCCCAGGCGCGGTACTGCGCGAAGGTAGAGCCAAAAAGCAACATCGGGCGTCCGGCTTGGGAGTGCTCGCCCGTTGGCCCGTAGAGTGGCTTCGCGGTGCGCGGGTCAAGATACTGGTAGCGCTCGCCCTGGCCGAAGGGGTCGAAAGCAAGGACCACATATCCCTTGCGAGCCAGCGTCTGGTACACATAAGCGTAGTTGCGGTAGGCTTTCCCGTTTCTGGTATGCCCCAGAGGCGCCAGAACTCCCGGGAAGGGCCCTTTGCGCCCATTGGGGACGTAGAGATTGGCGGTAACGTAGATTTCAGGATGGCTTTCAAAAATGACCTTTTCGATGCGATAGGACCCGCGGTCAAGGGTCCCGGTTGTGCGCGGATTTAAGGGTGTCTTTTCAAAGGGGCCGCCAACAAGGTTCCAGACCGTGGAGCGGACCTTCTCAACGCGGGCGCGGACGTCGGACTCGCTCCGCAGCGCCTGAAGTTGCGCCAGCCGCCGCTTACGCGCTTCATTCATTTGGGAGGTCATGTACGCTGGCCAGTCGTTCCAACAGTCGCGCTCGGTCTCAGCCGGCGCCTGCGAATCCCCGGCCCCGCCTGCAAACCCGGCGCCAGCCACTAAGGTATTTGCACCGGCCAGTGGCAAGGCCAGCCCCAGCATGTTGGACTGGATGAACTTTCGACGCGTGATCATCAGAATCCTCCGGGCACTCAGCGGGACGTCATTCGCATGGGCGGTGAAGCAGACAACCCGTTGCCGGTGGTTGTCCGCACATGCATCCCATGGTTTTTCAAACGAAGGGGCTGGGAATCAAAGCTGAATGTATACTACAGCGGAGATGATCTTTCAATCGGAAGATGAATTTGTGCGGTGGCTTCGCGCCCTGACTTTGGGAAAGTCGCCACAAGTCAGGATGGGTGTTGGAGACGACGCGGCCATCGTGCGGGTGGGGCGCGACCGCGACTTGATCCTCACCGCCGACCTTTCCATCGAAGGTGTCCATTTCACCACCCGTCTGCACCCGGCCAGATCAGTTGGCCACCGCGCTCTCGCACGCTCCCTCAGCGACATTGCGGCTATGGGAGGTGTTCCTCGCTTTGCCCTGATTTCCGTGGCGTTTCCCCGGGCCGTTTCGCGCAGCTGGATCAAGGAATTTTATGGCGGAGTGCTGGAGCTTGCTTCACGCTTTCAGGTGACCGTAATCGGCGGAGACACATCCATTGTGCGCCGAACCGCGATGATCGATGTGACCCTGGCCGGCGAGATCCCTCGAGGCAAGGGGTTGCTGCGTTGCGGAGCCCGGCCCGGTGACATGATACTTGTCAGCGGCAGGCTGGGACAATCGGCCCGCGGACTGGAGGTCTTGAAGTCTCGGGCAAGAGGGAGGAAGCGGGCCCCAAGAAACCAGCGGGATAATTCCGAAACCGTGGCGGCAGTAAAATCTCACCTTTATCCTGAACCCCGTTGCGAGCTCGGGCGATGGCTTCAGCACGGCGGCATTCCCTCTGCGATGATGGACATCAGTGACGGGCTTTCTACGGACCTGACGCGGTTATGCGATGCCAGCAAAGTTGGTGCAAAGGTTGATGCCTGGCTTATTCCCGGCCCGGCCGGAGTGCAGCCGGAGCATTCCCTGGCGCTCGCTCTCAACGGAGGAGAGGACTACGAATTGCTCTTTACTGTTCCGAAGCAGAGGCTGGCGAAGGTTCCGCGGAGCTACCGTGGCATTCCGCTCCATCGGATCGGGCGTATCTGCCGTTCGCGCGACGTCCTGCTGGTTAACGAAGACGGCGGCCTTTCGCGTCTTGCGGCCGCAGGCTACGACCATTTTTCAAAGTGACGATCGCAGTTGGCGCAGGCGTTCTTCCTTGTGAAAACCGCATAGCAGCATGCTAGTTGGTCTGTGGGACAGCAGAGGTTTGGGGAGTCACAGTTGCTGGTGGCTGGACAGACGGAGTTGCTGCTGGCGGGGGCACGGCGGCTGGTGGAGTCTGCTGAATTGAGGATACCGGTTTTGCGTCTGACAGGCTCGCTGCAAGCGCGCTGAGATTGGAATCGCTGGCAAGCGCATTGCTCGATCCCGCGCTGGCCAGAATCTGCTGCACCTGGTCTGGAGTTGACAATAGCGGCGAACCCGGGAAACGCTCCGCCGGCTTGTCCTTAAGAACCTGGGTCATAAAATCCGACCAGATAGGCAATGCCACGCGCGAGCCTTCTTCCCCATGTCCCAGCGGGTGATGATCGTCAAATCCCACCCAGACGCCGGCAGTGACTGAAGGAGAAAATCCAATGAACCAGGCGTCCGTAAAGTCGTTGGTGGTTCCGGTTTTGCCAGCCAGGTCATACTTCTTTGCAAGCCACTGGCGGCTCACCGCGGTTCCGGAATTGAAAACTTCGCGCAGCATTGAAATTTCAATGCGCGCGATGCCGGCGGGCAGGACATCGGTCACCTGGGGAGGGAACTCGTCAATCACGCGGCCGTTGTAATCGGTGACCCGCAGGATTTCACGCGGATCGATGTGGACGCCGTCATCGGGAAAAGTTGAAAAGGCCGACGTGTGCTCCAGCAGTGTCAAGTCAGAGGCGCCAAGCGCCAGCGGCAAATTAGGAACCAGCCGCGACTCCACGCCGAACCGGCGGCAGAGCTTGATGACATTATCGATGCCCACTTTGGCAAGCAGTTTAACCGCTGGCACGTTTTTTGACATCGCCAGCGCGTGCAACAGCGTCATGTTTCCTTCGAACTTGCCATCGTAGTTGTGCGGCGCCCAGAGGCCGGCGGGGCTTGGGAATGTGACGGGAGTGTCCATAATGGTATCGAAGGGCCCGATACCGTCCAACAGCGCCTGGGCATACACGTAGACCTTGAATGATGATCCCACCTGGCGGTAAGCCTGTACGGCCCGGTTGAACTGGCTGGTTTCGTAGTCGTATCCACCCACCATTGCTTTGATTTCGCCCGTCGAATTATCAATTGCCACCATTGCGCCTTGGACGACAGGTGTCTGATCGAGTGTCGCGTGGATCGTTGTCTCTTTAATCTCCTCAATCTTGAAAAGGTCCACATCGCCCGGGCTGAAAACCTTGCGCGGGTCCTTGCGCCAGGTCCACTTGAAGTCGGCGGGTTTGACCTGGGCTGCCAAATTGCCAAAGCGCACTTCGGCATACTGAGCGTTCACTTCCATGACAATGCCGTGAACCAGGCTGCCCGCTTCCATGGGGTCGGACCAATCAGAGTCATCATAGCTTTTGAGCGTGGCTTTCTGGCCGTCTTGAAACCGGACCGGGTCCTTCAGGATGTTCCGCTCAGGACCCCGCCATCCGCGCCGCTTGTCGTCCGCACGCAGGCCATTCCGGAGGGCTTCCTGGGCCGCGCGCTGCATGCTGATGTTTAGAGTCGTATAAACGCGAAGGCCCTTCTGCTGGACCGCCTTCACACCATATTTATTTTGGAGAAACTGCCGGACGTCCTCAATAAAATAGGGGGCAACGTTTTCATGCCAGCCCCGGACGTGCAGGTCGAGCGGCGCCTTGACGGCCGCCTGGTACTCAGCCTTTTTGATCTTGTCGTTATTAAGCATGGCCTTCAAGACTTCGTTGCGGCGCATTTCTGCGTACTGTGGGTGAAGAATCGGCCAGTAAATGGGGCCACGCGCCATGCCGGCTAGCAGTGCAGCCTCAGGCAGTTTGAGCTGATTCAGGCTCTTCCCAAAATAGAATTCAGCGGCCGCAGCGAAACCGTAGTTGCCATAACCCATCGGAACCTGGTTCGCGTACATGGTAAAAATTTGCGGTTTGGTAAACCGGCGCTCAATCTGAAGGGCCAGCAAAGCTTCTTGTATCTTTCGCCGAGGGCTCTTTTCCGGAGTCAGAAAGAGCATACGGGCCAACTGTTGGGTCAATGTGCTGGCGCCTTGAGCGTAGCGAAGTTCCAAAATGTCCGTGATCGCAGCACGGATGGTCCTGAAGACGTCGATCCCCCAGTGACTTTCGAAATTACGATCTTCGACGGAAATGACGGCATTTCGCATGAGAGGCGGAATCTGATCGTAGGTCACCATCACGCGGTGTTGCATCGCAAAACGCGCGATGGGAGTGCCGTCATCGGCAAACACCTCCGTCATCACGTCAGGCCGGTAATCCTCGAGTTGTCGAACCTGGGGAAGATCAGACGAGTAAACGAATAAAAGTCCTCCCAGCACTCCAGCTCCGGCCGAGAAAACAACCAGGGTGACAAAAACCAGCTGGCCAAATAATTTTCGGTCTCTCAGGAGAGTTGCCGCCCCGCCGCGAATTGGGCGGTTCGGAGGCTGCAGTTGCGGACTATCCATATGAGTGCTTGCCTCTCCACCAATTCTAGGGCCACAACCAGAGGCCAGTCAAACAGAGAAGCGGTCCGCCCGAGGCTCGCGCAACACTGGTCCGAATTGATAACCGGCGGCTGCTTTCCGGGGTGTGACTCGCATGACCAGCGCGCAAGACTCCGGCAGGCACAACTGGTGTCAGGAGGGTGGGGCGATAATTTTGCGGCAGATTCGGATGAGCCGGGCGTACGGAATCTGGGACGGAGAAGAAAGCATCAAAAGCTCTCCCTGGCGGAAACTGCTGTAATACCATCTGGCAAACAGGCCCAGATGTTCCCAGGGGGGTGCGCCGGCGGAACCCTCTGCCTGGCCGAGTAACCCGTCAAAAAGCAGCCGAAACCGTTCATCAAGCGAGAGTGGCGATGAGACGTTTTCTCCAAGGTCCAGCGATCCGGGTCCGAGCAGTTTGCCCGAGCACATCAGAAAAAAGCAAACCGTTTTGGGTTGAGTGCCCTGCAAAACCAGCACCGCGTGAAGGTCGTTTACATTTCGAACGGGTTCCGGCTTGAGGGCCAATGCGTCGTGGATCTTTTCCACTTTGCGATGCAATTGCGCGGCAAGCTCGAAATCGAGGTCTTCGGAAGCCTGGTCTCGTTCGGCTTTCATGCTCCCTGCCAGGGCCTGGCCCTCGCTGGCCAGGAACTTGACGACGCGTTCCACTTCATCGTTGTATTCCCTGTCGCTGCAACCCTGGAAGCACGGTGCAAGACACATGCGCATCTGCGAGTAAATGCATCCGGGATGGTTGGGGTCAGGATCGAGGTCTTCAATACAGCGGCGGATTTTGAAGAGGTCGAGAAACTCTCCCGCGAAGCGTTCAGCGGCAGCACGGGAAGGGAATGGGCCGTAGTAAAGTGAGCCGTCTTTGGAGATGCGACGCGTGGGGTAAAGGCGAGGGAAACGATTTCGGAGGTTCAGCTTGAGCAACGCTGGAGCTTTCAGCCGCAGGCGCGCCCGATATTCCCGCGGATAATAGTGGCGGGTGAGGTGATAAACCAGCCACTGCATCTCGAAGCCCGAGCCCGCATATTGATATTCGATGCGCCGCGTTGACTCGCGCAGGTTCAAAAGCCTGGAATGCGTCTCGGCTTTCCGCAGGACCCTCCTCAGCCGCCTTTGGAGGTCGTGCGTGCGGCCGATATACGGCGCGGCGCCGGGTGCCGCACCCGTATCCGGAAAAAGCGCGAATACGGCTGTGCGATGCTCGAACTGTTCGAAAAATGGTTCGCTTTCTGCCGCCGGATTGAATTCCAGCGAGTTGTCAAGTCTCATTCCTGTTCCCGTAGCTCAAACTGATTCTAGTTTCCAAATAAAAGCATGGTCAAGGTCAGGAGGGACTTGACGACATGGACCGATCCTCGCCGAATCTCACCGGAAGGGTATACAACAATAACTTGTAAAAAAATGCATAATATTGGTGTACAAACCGCAAATTTAGGTGTACATTCCATCACCGGGTAGAAAACGCGATCGGGAAGCTCAATAGAATCAGTCGAAACACTTCTCCTGCTGACCAAGAGATCGATACTAACTCAAGTTCATGCCTTCCTGATTGACTTGTTAGGTTTATCACAGGATTGTGTGACCGGAATCACAGCCTCAAAGGTTGAGAGTCGACACAATGGGCCATCGGCTCAGAACCTGCAGCAGCACATGTTGACATCTGCCGCGGAAGGTCCCGTGAATCTGTGCTTCGGTTTAATCGACATATAAGTCGGCTGAATACGTCTGAAACTTTTGGTCTGCCTTGGGAATGTACGTTGGCGTTGCTTCAGTCTTTCCCCGTCAGATTAAGCGGTTGAGGGAAGGGCGTTATCAAGGGCGTGCGCCTGCGATATTGCTTTTGATTGAAGGTCTTTTTGCGACGGGTTCGGGTCATAAGCTATCGAGTCACCTATCCAGAAACCGCTAGCGCCTGCGCAAACGTCTCTTCTTGAACTTGGGATGGGTGGTTATGAAGGAGGAACACACATATGACTTTCTTTAATTGGTTTCGCAAGACCAAAGCTTATGCTCGACTGTTGTCTCCGCCTGCAATGCTACTTGCCCTGATTTTCCGAAATAAGATTCCCACAATTAAGGGGGATAACATGGTTTACAGATTTGAACGAGCTGTGCCGCGTTTGACGCTGGCCATTCTGACACTAATCCTTGTTGGGTTCGGCCTGAGTCTCCCCGTTGAACTTTCAGGCCAGACAACAATTTCGACGGGCAGTATTGTTGGAACTGTCATGGACCCCTCAGGTGCAGTCGTCCCGAACGCCTCTGTGACCATCGTTAATACCGCCACGGGGCAGACCATTCACGTAAGCACAACGTCCGGGGGAACCTATACGTCTGGCGCATTGCTGCCCGGGACTTACAACGTGAGCGTCACATCGTCGGGGTTCAAGACAACTT
>DATLWV010000307.1:0-10125 GCA_035576145.1 Terriglobia bacterium | reverse complement strand
CACGAACGTGCATGATGGTAAGGTTTATCGCCTCGCACTTCAGCAAACCAGAAAGCTTGATAAGGTTATTCCTCAAACCATTGGGTACATATTGAGACTGTATGGCCGCCATCCCGAATCGAAGTCGCTTGCTCCCGACGGCACAACCTGTAAGGCAAACACACGCGGCCTCTTGAAGCGAGCTTCGATTATTGCAGGGCAACTGCGTTATGTAGGGAAGGAAACAGATCGACGATGGACGGAAGGCGAGGACTTGAGTCTTCTGACCTTCAAGCAGATTGAATATGTCCGATCTGGCAAATTAGCTGCTGACACAAAGCTAAGAAATGAAATCGCCAAACGAGGCATGCGCGAATTAATGCGCTTGACCGGATTGGGCCAGCACACGATTGAGGCGGCACGAAGCGGTAAGGCAGTTCGACGCGCTACGCTGAGACGTATTCAAGCGGTGATCAGATAGTAAAGCCGTGAATCTTAAACTCGCATCGTGACAGAATTAAGGACTGATCAAGCGCAGTAAACCAAAAGCAAACATATGAAGGCACACTCACTCAAACAGAAATCTTTATCGCGCTTGCGGATTTGACTGCTTCCATAACCTAATTGCTTCATTGATGAAGTCGACCGGAAGAACGACGGCCAGGCCCGAGTTCTCCTCAAAGGTGATTCTAGGCCGACGTGTCTGGGCGCTGATTGCTAAGTCCGTGTAAGTTTGGTACTCGCTCACAATCCCAATTAGATAAGCGTTGGCTTGCGCAGGCGTTCCAGTAATGGATGTCAGCTCCGGCCTAAGTATGACCGGACTTCCACTATTTCCTGGGAATATGAACGTATCAAGAAGGAAGTCTGGGGAAACACCTTGGAGCATGTCTGTTATCCGCGCGATGCACCCCTGTCGAACGATAACGTAGTTTCGCTGTATCCCTGCTAGGTTCATCGGAAATCCAAGGACAAATACTCCATCTCCTGCTGATACTCCAATTGTTTTAAGTTTCTGTTTATCGGCTGCAAGTACATCGTTTGGGAAAAACACATCCATAAGTCCCTGCTCTTTCAAGAACTGAGCGTTTAACCTGATTGCAGCGATATCGGTCCTTTCGTTTGGATGAAAAAACCATTTATTGACCGGTAGAGGAAACTGACGCCCCTCTGCGGACGAGGATACTGGATTTATTCTAACCATAATTGTGGTCGGGTCAGTCTGCGCCGAGGCGCATTCCCCGCGAAACCTCGACGGCTGCCAGTTAATTCTTTCCGAGAGTTGATCCCTCACATGGTCCTCGATTACGTGTCGATTTGTTACAACGTAGATCTCGTATTGGCGCTTCTTTGGGTCTGGGTCGTCCTTAACTAAATACCCGTAGAGGAAACCTGTCCCTTCGGTTGCCCACTGTAGCCTGCACGGCTGTCCTGGGTGTTCAACTGGCCGCATTGACCCGAGCGCGACCACAGCGTTCTCCAAATGGGGTGGGATAAGCGTAGCATAAACACACTTCGCCAGAAGCGCACCCAGAAGGAAGAGAATGCAGACTATTGTTTTAGCCATAATTGCTGCCTCTGCTTTTGGAATTCAACTTTTCTTAACTTCGCAGGTATACGTCTTCGAGGAAAGTATAGCATCGGCTAGACTCCCCAATCATGTCCGGCTGTCCGCTGAAGGCCTTAGGTAGATTGCAGTGATGTCGCCCAAGTGTAGCACTTTTCCCCTCCGTATAGCTCTCCCCTAACTTCCGTTGACTTGTCATGCCGGGCTTTTTATACTCAAATCCGACATGCGCAAGGGAAAGGAGGCGGAGTGGCGGCTCTCAGCAAGGCTGAAATCCACGAGAAACTGAAGGAGATGCGGGGCTGGTCGCACATGGGGAAATCCATTCAGAAGCGGTACAGCCTTAAATCGTTTCTACCCGCCATCGGCCTGGTGAACAAGATTGCCGAGCTGGCGGAAAAGGAACAGCACCACCCGGACATCACCATCAATTACAATGTGGTGGGCATCTCGCTTTCCACGCACAGCGAGGGCGGGGTTACGCAAAAGGATTTTAATCTCGCGCAGCAGATTGACAAGCTGGCTGAAACCCACTCCTAAGGCCGGTATCCTTTGCGCCTGCAAGCGACGGCCCGTGCCCCCGAGGCGGGAACACGGCATCGCAGTATCCTGACTGCTTCATTTTGAGGCACACTTTTTGCTTCAGTCCTGGCGTTCCAGAACGCAACCATTGGGGTCGGGTTCAATAAGCGGCAACTCAATTGTTCTCAAAAAGGCAGACGAATGTCCACATTCGTACAATGGGTCCACCTTAGCGCAGCCGTCATCGGGGTGGGAGGAATGGCGTTCATGCTTTTTGTCCTTTTTCCCTCCGTCGGCGTCCTCGATGATGAACGGCGCGCGGGCCTGCTGAAAGCCGTCCTGGGAAGGTTCCGGTGGGTGTCATGGTCGGTGATTGCGCTGCTGCTGGCCTCGGGGCTCTACAACGTGAAACTGGTGTGGCTGGTGCCCTGGGGACCTTATTGGACCTTCCTGACCCTCAAGATTATTCTCGCCTTCGGAGTTTTCGGCATCGTTCTGTGCCTCACCATTCCACTGAAAATCTTCGACAGGTTCAGAGAGCGCCGGAAGGACTTGATGTACGCCGCCTTCGGCCTGGCCATGATCGTTATCTTGATCTCCGCCTACCTGCGTCGCGGATGAGCGGCAAGACGGACCCCGAATTGTCGCGGAAGCGGCAACACCTAAGACCGGACTCTGTGTCCTCTGTGGTCCAACTGATTTAACACAGAGTGCAAAGAGGTTCTCAGTGCCCTCTGCGTTTGAGCTTTTAGCGCCGCCGAGCACACAGAGAAGACTTCCTGGCGAGAGTGGCAGGTTTGCTGGACCTGGTTGTCCTTTGCGTGGTCCGGCCCTTCAACTGCCGCCTCTTATGGCCGCAGCAGGATCTTTCCAAAGAAATCGCGGCTTTCCATTTTCTTCTGTGCCTCTGCCGCTTCCGCCAGCGGGAATACTGAATCGATCACAGGCTTCAGCTTGCGCTCGCCGATCAGCTTGAGCACGTCCATCAGTTCGCCCTTGCCGCCCATGTACGAGCCCAGAATGGTCCGCTGCCGCCCGAACAACGCCTGGATGTTCACCTTGCCTTCCGCTCCGGTGGTCGCCCCGCAGGTTACCAGCCGGCCGTAGGTTGCCAGCGAATTAAAGCAGTCCTCCCACACGGCCTGCCCCACGTGCTCGACGATTACGTCGACACCGCGTTTTCCGGTCAGGCGTGAGACTTCTTCGGTGATGGATTGCTGCGTATGGTTAATGCCCTCGTCGGCGCCCAGCGCGTGTGCTTTCCCAAGTTTTTCATCGGTGCCGGCTGTAGCGATCACCCGGCATCCCACAAGTTTCGCCACCTGCATGGCGGCGATCCCCACGCCGGATCCCGCGCCGACCACCAGAACATCTTCGCCCGGCTGCAATTTCGCGCGCCCGAAAAGCATGTGCCACGCTGTCAGAAAAACCAGCGGTACCGAGGCCGCTTCTTCAAATTTCAGATCGCCGGGAATCGGAATCACGTTCGCAGCCGGCGACTTCACGTATTCGGCGTAGCCGCCGTCCACCATCACGCCGAAAATGGTGAAGGTTCGGCAGGCGCTGTCGAGCCCCTTCCAGCACGCTTCGCACTGGCCGCAACTGATTCCCGGAGACAGCAGCACGCGCTCGCCCACTTTCGTGTTGGTCACCAGCGAGCCAATCTGTGCGACTTCACCCGAAATGTCACTGCCCACAATGTGCGGCATGGGCAGCTTCCAGGCGCGCACCCCGCTGCGCACCCAAAGGTCAAGATGGTTCAGCGCGCAGGCTTTCACTTTCACCAGCACTTCGTTGGGCTGGATTTCGGGCTTCGGGGCATCTTCGTATTTCAGAACGTCCGGCCCGCCATGCTCATGGAATCGAACTGCTTTCATATCGGGGCTCCCTTTTCGTAGATCGATTTCTGGCGAAACCCAACTGCATGGGCCCCGCGCAAACGGCGGGTTCCGGGTGCGTGTCGCAATTGACAATGCCAGCGCACCAGTTTAACCTGAAAATAATTTTATGAGTGACGTCTTCAGCGAAATCGTCAAGCTGCGGAATGAAGGCCGCAAGGGTGCTCTCGCCACCATCATTCAGGTGCAGGGATCGATCCCGAGCTACGAGTGTTCGAAGATACTGATCCGCGATGACGGCTCGATTGTGGGCACGGTCGGCGGCGGTTGCGTTGAGGCCGAGGTGTGGTCCGTTGCGCAGGACGTGATGCGGGAAGAGAAACCCCGCCGCCTGCACTTTAATCTGAACGCCAATCCCGAATACGACACGGGGCTCGTCTGCGGCGGATCGCTCGACATTTTTGTTGAGCCCATCCTGGCCACACCCACCCTGTATCTTTTCGGTGGCGGCCACGTATCGCTCAGCGTATCGAAAGTGGCAGCGCTGGCGGGGTTTGACATCGTGGTCTGCGACGACCGCGAGGCCTTCGCCAACAAGGAGCGGTTTCCCTCCGCCGTGGCCACGTACGCCGCGCCGTGGGAAGAAATTTTTCCTCAGATCTCGCCCAACGGTCTATCTTACATCGTGATCGCCACTCGCGGCCACAAGGGCGATCTTGACTGCCTGCGATGGGCCGTCAGCACGCAAGCGCGCTACGTCGGCATGGTGGGCAGCAAGCGCAAGCTGGCCGAGTTCTTCAGAATCCTCGGCTCCGAAGGAGTTTCCGCGGAGCGGCTCGAGCAGGTGCACTCGCCCGTGGGCCTCGACATCGGCGCGCTCACACCGGAGGAGATTGCTGTCTCCATCGTGGCGGAAATGATTGCAGCGCGCAGAAACGTTTCTTCCTCAGCCTCGCTCACCTGGAAGCCCAAGGTTCAGCAAACATCATGAGCCTCGGATCGGGACCATCTTCGCCTCCGGTTATTGTCGGCATCATCCTGGCGGCCGGCGTGTCTTCCCGTATGGGCGCCGACAAGGCGCTGCTGATGTATCGCGGCAGGACCTTCCTGGAAAACATAATCGCCGCACTGCGCGAAGGTGGAGTTCAGCGGGTCCTTGTGGTCCTGGGGCATAATGCCGACGTGATTCAGCAGAGCCTCGACCTCTCGTCAGTTGAAGTGGTTCTCAACCAGGATTACCGCCGCGGGCAAACTTCATCGCTACAGGCAGGCTTGGGCGTACTGGGGAAGGATGAACCCGACGGCATTGTTTTGTGCCTCGTAGATCACCCAGCCTTGTCTGCGGATACTGTGCAAAAGTTAAAGCAATACTTTAAGTCGACTGGCAAGCCGGTTATCGTTCCTCAAACACAGGGCAAGCACGGCCATCCGGTTTTGTTGGGCAGGGAAGTGTTCGGCCGGATTGCTGCACTGGGTCCCGGCCTGGGGGCCGACATCGTGATCCACCAGTACCGCGACCGGACGGAATATGTCGAAGTCACCGACCCCGGGATTCTGCTCGACGTCGACGACCCCGAAAGCTACCTGAAGTTGGCAAAGCAAAAATAGGGGGAGTGTTCTGCCCTCCCGAAAGGGGCGGGGAAAAGGGGAGCTAAGGTCTCTCCCCGCGAGTTATTGTTCTCCCTTAAGGAATGGAATGATCTTTTCGCGCGTTATTCCGGCGTCGCGGAAGACCTGCGCCGCCTTATTCTTCTGGTTCTCCAGGATCGCCGCAAGCAGGTGCAACGGTTCGATTGAGCTGTGCTGCAATTCATCGCACAGTGAATTTGCTCTGGACAGAGCATTTTTGGACGCCTGGGAGAGAGGCATTTCCGCCGAAGTGGGCAGAGGCTCGCCCTGTGGACTGGGCGCCCCGAACCGGGCAAGGAGTTCGCCTGCAATTTCGGGGGCGATAAATGGATTTTGTGGTGGCGTCTCTGGCTGAATCACTGGCGTGCCATTCGTCCACACCCCCGAAACGGCCTCTTGGAACTTTCCTTGGTCCTCAATAACCAAGGAAACGAGCAGGTCTTCCAGCTCAATTGCTTTTGCCCCGCGTTGTCCGGCTTTGAAACGAGCCAGGAAAAAGACATGCCCTGCGCGCTGAGAGAATTTTTCAAACATCACGCTAAGTACTGCCGCTATTGATGCCTATTCGTCGCCTCATCTTCTGTTGACTGACGTCTACTGCAATCGTCCCACGTCGCGGAGCATCTCGCGGATTGTCTGGAAAAACCCCCAGATTACGCCAACTGCCACGCAGGCCCAAAACGCAGCGACGTTGTAGGGAATAAGATATTCCTGGGTTTGCCAATCGACCGTGAAAACCGACGAGTTGGGCAGGACGCTTTGCAGGACGTAACCCACCACTGCCATCCCGCCTGCAATAAATAAGCCATCAGCCAAGGCACGCATGGATTATCTCCTGCGTCCCCCCCTTTCCTGCAATTATACTCCTTTGACCAAACATCAAGAGGCCCTGCTGCAGCATGGCGGGGGACGGTACCACGCCAAAGCTACTGCTTAAGGCCACTTCAGCCGAAGATTCTTAAAGGATATGCATGGTAATTATTGAAAATATTAGGGATGGCTGGAAGAAGAAATGGATCTACCCTGAAGCAAGTCGGTTGCAGGCAAGCCAGGTTTCTGTGCCGAAAACGGGGCAAGAGCCATTGAATCGGCTCCGGCCCCGTCCCAATGCGGAGTTATTTCTTTGACACTCGCCAGATCACGTTGCCAACGTCGTCGGCAACAAGCAGCGACCCGTCTTTTGCCACCGCAACGCCAACGGGGCGGCCCAGCACTGCCTTGTCGCGCGGGTTCGGGTCAAAGCCGTTCAGGAAGCTGACAGGATTGCCCGTCGGCTCTCCATTCTTAAACGGAACAAAGACCACCATGTATCCCGAATGGATGCTGCGGTTCCAGGAGCCGTGCAGGGCGACGAAGGCACCGTGCCAGTAGCTCTCAGGGAACTGCTTGCCGGTGTAAAAGGTGGATTCCAACGGCGCGACGTGGGGCCCCAGCAGGACGTCAGGAACAATGGCCTTGGCCACCAGGTCAGGCCGCTTCTCCTTCACCCTGGGGTCGAGGTTCTTCCCGATGTAGCTGTACGGCCATCCCAGGAAGCCGCCGTCCGGCACGTGCGAAAAGTAATCCGGAGGCAAATTATCGCCCATCATGTCGCGCTCATTCACGTCGGCCCATAGCACGCCGGTATCAGGATTCACGGCCAGGCCCACAGCATTGCGGAGGCCGCTGGCGTAAATTCTTGCGTTCTTCCCGTCCGGATCCGCAACCTCGATGGCGGCGCGGCGCGCGTCGGGCTCAACGCACACGTTGCAATCAGAGCCGGTAGAGACAAACATTTTCTTACCGTCCAGACTGAAGACCACGGTGCGCGTTGAATGCATCCCACCGCTCGGAAGGTCCAGAATATGTTCCCGATCACCGGTGCGTTTGGAGGTTTTCGGGTCGTAGGGGAAGCGGATCACTTCATCGGTGTCAGCAATGTAAACGTAGTTGTCATGGAAAGCGATCCCGAACGGCTCATGCAGGCTTTCGGCAAACGTGGTGCGGCCGTCGGATGCCGCCACGTTGCCGGGGTCGCGCAGGACGTAAACCGTGTTGCCGCTTGTGTCAGCGAGAAAAACATCCCCGTTGGGAGCAATCGCGAGATAACGGGGTTCTCTGAATCCTTTTGCAAACACAGAGACCTGGAAGCCTGGCAGTGCGCTGGGTGTAAAGTTGGGCGAGGGCCGGCCGTGCGGAGGATTGGCGACTATAGGCTGAGTGAAAGGCTTGGGCAATGTCGGTTGCTGGCCGTGCGTCACGTGCACGACCTGGCCGAACCCAGGCGGGACGGCAAGAAACATGAGGACCAGCAGGTTGACGATTTTCATTCTTTCTCCTTGGCAAATTTTGGCTGGCAGGACTTCAAAATGTTTTGTTGGATAACTCTCATTGGCTTAATCTCCCGAGCGCCTCACGCAGGGCCGCCACCGCAAGCATGCTTGCGTGGCCGGAGGCGGGGGGCAGGCCGCCCAGTGCTTTTTCAATCTGTTCCGCGCTGATGGCCGCGAGTTGCGCGACCGGCTTGCCCTTAATGGCTTCGGTCAGCCACGACCCGCAGGCAACGGCCGGAACGCATCCCTGGACTTTAAACCTCGCCTCGGCCACATTCCCGGCTCGAACCAGAATCCACAGCTTCATGGCGTCGCCGCAGACGGGATTGCTGGCATCGGCCACGGCAGTGGGTTCCTCAATTTCGCCCACATTGCGCGGGTTGTGGAAGTGGTCAAGGACCTCGCGGGAATACATTATGCCCCTATACAAACAACATCTTCAGCAAAACAACCATGGCAACGCCGGCGCCTACTGTAAGCGCAATCCTGATGCCCGGCTTTTTGTTCACCTCGGGAATCAGGTCTGACGCCGCGACATAAAGCGTGGCCCCGGCGGATAGCGCCAGGCCAAGGGCCACCCAGCGGTGCGCAAATCCCATGGTCAGGATGCCAAACATTCTCGAGATGCCGAGCGCGCCCGCCGCTTTCAGTCCTGAGGCGCGGCCCTTGCCCGCCGTCACCATCACGGAAGATATCGTAAAACCTTCCGGGATGTTGTGGAGAATGGTGGCGCCGAAGATAACCGTGCCCAGCCAGGTTGAGATCATGAAACCCGAGACAATCGCGACACCATCGAGAAAAGTGTGGACTAGCAGCCCGCCCAGAGCAGTGTAAGCCACCCGGCTATCCAAAAATTCTTCCGCGTGAGTTTCTTCTCCAAAGTGGAAGTGGCCCGGCCACACGTGCTCAAAAATGTGGACGATCAGGTAGCCGGCCAGGATGAGGACTGGCCCGCCCACCGGCGCCAGGCGCAGGCTTTCCGGGATCATCTCGATCATGGCCGTAGCCAGCATAAAACCGGAACCCAGGGCCAGGAAGTAAGCCAGGAAGGGCCGGCTCCAGGCGCGGGCTGAAACGATGGAGGCGCCAAACAGGTTGGCAAGTCCGGCGGCCACTCCGAGGACAAGGCTGATCTCAATGGCGAAAAGCATAGCAGTTGGTTGAAGTTCCGGAATGGCTCTCAGCCCGAATGCCGGAAGTGCACAATCTCTCCGTCGTGGACCACATACTCCTTGCCTTCCAGCTTCAACGAGCCGCGTGTGCGGGCCTCGGCAAAGCCGGCTGCGTCAATCAGTTCCTGATAGGGAATCACCTCGGCGCGGATAAAGCCGTGCTGGATGTCGGAATGGATTTCACCCGCGGCGTCGAGCGCCGTCATGCCTTCGCGAATGGTCCATGCGCGGCATTCGTCCTCGCCCACAGTGAAGAACGATATCAGCCCCAGCAACTGGTAGCTGGAGCGGATGAGGCGGGAGATGGCTGATTCCGTCAGGCCGTAGCTGGAGAGAAATTCGCTCGCTTCCTCGTCGCTCAGTTCGGAAAGCTCCTCTTCGATTTTTCCGCAGACCGCCGTGACTGCTGTGCGCGGGCGCTGTTTCAGCCCGGCCTGGTGCGCGAATTCATCTGCGGCATTGGTTCGGGGAGCATCTTTCTCGCCCAGGTTCAGGACGTATAGCATGGGCTTGAGCGAGAGAAAAGTGTACCCGCGCAGGGCGCGCTCTTCGTCGGGACTCAGATCGAGTTCGCGCAAAGGAGTCTGCGTCTCGAGCGCCTGTTTCGCTCGCAGCAGTGATTGGTGTTCCTTTTCAAGGGCGGGATTTTTCTGCTTCTTGATGTCCTTTTCAAGCCTCTCCAGCCGCTTTTCAACAATGGAGAGGTCAGAAAGCACCAGCTCAAGCTCGACGGATTCGATATCGCGCCTGGGATCGACGGCGCCGCCCTCCGCAGGAATGGCAGGGTCCTCAAAGGCGCGCACCACGTGCATCAGGGCGTCCATTTCTTTCAAGGCAGCGGATTGCGTTCCGGTACGCGCCAGTTGGATGACGCTGGCGGGCGTGTCCACGTATTCAATGCTGGCGTGGACCAGCTTCTTGGGATTAAACATTTCCGCCAGGCGGTCGAGACGGGCGTCAGGCACCTTCACAACGCCAAGGTGGGCTTCCGGTTTTCCGCTCGCGAGTTTGCTGCCGTGGGCATGGGTGAGGATCTTGAACAGGGTGGTCTTGCCCACCATGTTGAGGCCTACAATACCGATCTTGAGCACAACGTCCTTTCTGCT
>DATLWV010000306.1:0-30786 GCA_035576145.1 Terriglobia bacterium | reverse complement strand
TTTCCTTCAGCTTGGCAATATCGAGGATTTCGCTATCCTTTAATTCCTCGATCTTTTCTTCCTGCACATCAATTGGCTTTTCTTCCTGTTTTTTGGACGGCATGTTACTCTCTCAATTCAATTTAATTTAGGACCCTGTGTCACAATTCCCGTTTGGGCCCCTGAAAACCTGCCGCTGATCTGTTGTTCCCTATTAAACCTGGAAAGTGAGTCGAGCGGTTCATTAAGGCAAGTCAGCGGAATTTCGAATGGTCTCTTCCTTGGCTGTGGTTTCGAGATTTACCAATCCGAGTTGGATTGGGTTAATTGGTGTTACTACCTGACGCAGCGAGAAATACTCACCTTTCGTCCCGGGCGGGTACGCAAACTCCGGACAATGCCCGGCCTGTCCTTTTCATGGCAACCACCCTCAGACCCTGGTACTTTTCCTCTGATCGGCGGTTCAGTATCAGCCCCGGCGGGTAAACGGCTATAGATAAATCCGGACGCCTTTCCTTCTTCCGGCAGGCTTCCGGGGAGATGCCGTCAGTTCGTCAGCGACTCCCGGTCTGATTCAAGCGACGCGTCAAGCCTCCGAGCCTCTTCCGGCTCAGCTGCAAGAGCTGTAATTCCTTCGATCTTCCGTTCAAGCGCCAGATCAAGAACCTCGTCCATGGTCTCAACAAATTTGATGGCGAGATCTTCCTGGATGTTTTCCGGAATTTCTGAAAGGTCCTTCTCGTTGTCCCGCGGCAGAAGCACCGTCCGCGTGCCGGCGCGGTGGGCCGCCAGGATCTTTTCCTTCACGCCTCCGATCGGCAACACCTTGCCCCGCAGGGTGATTTCGCCGGTCATGGCAATGTCGCGGTCCACGGGAATCTTGGTGAGGGCGCTCACCATTGCAGTGGCCAGTGTGATGCCCGCGGAAGGTCCGTCTTTCGGGATTGCCCCTTCGGGAATGTGGATGTGAATATCCACGCGGCGGTAAAAATCCGGCGGCAGTCCCAGGCGCGACGCTCTGGAGCGCACGTAACTCAGCGCCGCCTGCGCTGACTCCTGCATCACGTCGCCCAGTTTGCCGGTGAGGGTCTGCTTGCCCTTGCCCGTCATCACCGTGGCCTCGATGTTCAGGATCTGGCCTCCCACCTCGGTCCACGCCAGACCTGTGGCCAGGCCCACTTCATTCTTCTCTTCGGCCTTGGTATCGCGGAACTTGATTACGCCCAGGTATTCGCGAAGGTCTTCCTGCTTGACCACCACCTTCAGGTCGCGGCCATCCTGAACAACCTTCCGCGCAACTTTGCGGCTGATGTTGGCAATCTCGCGTTCCAAATTCCGGACGCCCGCTTCCCGCGTGTAGTTGCGGATGATGCCCACGATCGCATCATCCTCAAACGCCAGGTTCTGTTCCTTCAGCCCGGTCGCTTCGCGCTGCTTGGGCACCAGGAAGCGCTTGGCAATTTCGAGCTTTTCAGGTTCCGTATAGCCCGAGAGCCGCAGGATTTCCATGCGGTCCTGGAGCGGCTGCGGGATGGTATGGATGACGTTCGCTGTGGTGATGAAGAAAACCTTGGAGAGGTCGTATTCAACGTCCAGGTAGTGGTCGGTAAAGGTGTCGTTCTGCTCGGGGTCGAGAACTTCCAGCAGGGCCGCGGAAGGATCGCCGCGAAAGTCCATGCTCATTTTGTCCACTTCGTCGAGCAGAAACACGGGATTGACCGTCCCGCCCTTCTTCATCATCTGGATGATCTGGCCGGGCAACGCTCCGATATAGGTGCGGCGATGCCCGCGGATTTCAGCTTCGTCGCGGACTCCCCCGAGCGACAGCCGCACAAACTTCCTCCCCGTGGCGCGCGCAATCGAGCGCCCCAGCGATGTCTTCCCGACTCCCGGTGGGCCCACAAAGCAGAGGATCGACCCGCGCGGGGTCTTTACCAGCTGGCGCACCGCCAGGAACTCGAGAATGCGTTCCTTGATCTTCTCGAGGCCATAGTGGTCTTCGTTCAGGATCTTTTCGGCGCGGCGGATGTCCCGGATTTCCTTCGACTTCTTCTTCCAGGGCACAGCCAACAGCCAGTCGAGATAGTTACGCGAGACGGTGGACTCGGCCGACATGGGGGGCATCAGCTCCAGGCGCTTGATCTCGCCCATGGCCTTGTCGTAGGCGTCTTTCGTCATGCCTGCTGTCTCGATCTTCTTCTTCAGCTCGTCGATCTCGCTCTTTTCATTCCGCCCCAGCTCTTTCTGGATGGCCTTGATCTTTTCGTTCAGGTAATACTCGCGCTGCGCCCGCTC
Source organism: Terriglobia bacterium (assembly GCA_035576145.1). Taxonomy (GTDB): domain Bacteria; phylum Acidobacteriota; class Terriglobia; order UBA7540; family UBA7540; genus SCRD01. Next base: position 28,512 of record DATLWV010000306.1, on the reverse strand, counting down.
CATTTGCCGCTTCACGCGCCCCTGGATGGAACGGTCAACGTTCAGCTTTTCGATCTCGATATCCAGAATGTCCGCCAGGCGGGTCAGGCGGTCAACGGGGTCAAACAGTTCCAGCAATTCCTGCTTTTCTTCGATACTGATGCTGAGATTCGCGGCCACTGTGTCGGTGAATTTGCTGATCTCCTCCACCTTCGCGGCGGCGATCATGGTTTCATAATTCAGGCTCTGGGAAAGCTTCACGTACTGCTCGAACAGCGAAATCGTGCGCTGCACCAGCTGTTCCAGGCTGGGTGTGCTCACAATCCGGTAGGTAGCTGTCTTGACGCTGGCCCGGAAGTAGCCTTCTTCGCTCGAGACCTTCAGGATTTTTCCGCGCTCGCTGCCCTCCACCAGCACCTTGATGTTGCCGTCCGGCAGCTTCAGGCTCTGGATGATGTTTGCGATGGTGCCCACCTGGTAAATGTCGTTCGGTTTGGGGTCGTCCACCGAGGCGTCGTGCTGCGTGGCCAGAAAGATTTTCTTGTCGCCGGCCAGCGCCTCTTCGAGCGCCCGGATGGAACTTTCGCGCCCCACCACGAACGGCGTCATCATGTAAGGAAAGATGACCACGTCCCGAATGGGCATCATGGGCAACATGCGGGTTTCACCTTTTTCTCGGCCTGAAAACATAGCAGAATCCATTAACTCGCCTTTTCAAATAGAGATGGGTCAAAGAGAATCTCGTGCTTCTGAACCATTTCCTCCGTCACCACAAACTCGCGGATGGTCCGCTGGCTGGGTAAATGATACATCAAGTCCAGCATCAGGTCTTCCAGGATCATGCGAAGGCCCCGTGCCCCCAGCTTGCGCTGCAGCGCCTGGCTGGCAACCGTCTTCAGCGCTCCCTCGGTAAACTTCAGTTTAACATTCTCGTATTCAAACAGCCGCTGGTACTGCCGGACAAGCGCGTTCTTTGGTTCGGTCAGAATTTCCACCAGCGCCTTCTCGTCCAGGTCGCTCAGTACGCTGACCACCGGCAATCGCCCCACGAATTCCGGAATCAGCCCGTACTGAATCAGGTCCATCGGCTGAGCCTGTTCCAGCAGCTCGATATTCCTGCGTCCCGTCGGCGCCTCGGTCAGCTCCCCGGGGCTGTGGAATCCCAGGGATTTTTTCCCGGTCCGCCGCTCGATGATTTTCTCCAGCCCCACGAACGCCCCGCCGCAAATAAACAGAACGTTGGTGGTGTCCACGGGAGTGAATTCCTGGTGCGGGTGTTTCCGGCCGCCCTGCGGCGGAACGTTGGCCACGGTCCCTTCCAGAATCTTCAGCAGGGCCTGCTGCACTCCTTCGCCGGAAACGTCGCGAGTGATTGACGGGTTCTCGTCCTTGCGCGACACCTTGTCAATCTCATCAATATAAATAATTCCCTGCTGGGCTCGCTGGACGTCGCCCTGCGCGTTCTGGAGCAGCTTCAGAATGATGTTTTCAACGTCTTCGCCAACGTAGCCCGCTTCCGTCAGCGTGGTGGCGTCCACAATCGCAAAAGGAACTTCCAGCAGGCGCGCCAGGGTCTGGGCCAGCAGCGTCTTTCCGGTGCCGGTGGGGCCGATCAGCAGGATGTTGGACTTGGTCAGCTCAACATCATTGCGCACCTTGGCCAGCATGATGCGTTTGTAATGGTTGTAAACCGCAACCGCCAGCTTCTTCTTGGCCTTTTCCTGGCCGATAACGTACTCATCAAGAAACCGTTTGACTTCTGCCGGACGCGGCAGCTTGGCTTCCACCGTCGGGACGCGTTCAACCTGGTCTTCTTCCAGAATGGTATTGCAGATCGCTACGCACTCGTCACAAATGTAAGCTCGGGGATGATCGCCGGGGGAAGAGATTAGCTTGCCTACTGCGTCCTGGGTCTTCTGGCAAAACGAACAACGAAGTATTTCTTCTGAAACTAATCGTTTCAAGTAAGGTCGCCTCCGTTATTTGTGCTTCTCGATAATCTCATCAACAATACCGTACTCCCTGGCCTGCTGTGCATTCATCCAGAAATCGCGTTCGACGTCGCGTTCAATCTTTTCAAGAGGCTGGCCGGTGTGCTTGGCCATGATTTCATTCAAACCCGCCCGGACGCGCAGAATTTCCCGCGCATGAATATCAATGTCGGTGGCCTGCCCGGACAACCCTCCCATGGTCGGCTGGTGAATCAGAACCCTGGAGTTGGGCAGCGCAAAGCGCTTGCCCTGGGTGCCGGAGGCCAGCAGCAGGGCCGCAACGCTGGCCGCCTGTCCAATGCAGATGGTGGCCACGTCTGGGCGGATAAACTGCATGGTGTCGTAAATCGCCATTCCTGCCGTCACCACCCCGCCGGGGGAATTGATGTAAAGCGAAACATCTTTCTCTGGGTCTTCGGCTTCAAGGAACAGCAGCTGCGCCGTCACCAGATTGGCCACATTATCGTCGATAGGAGTGCCAATGAAAATGATATTGTCGCGGAGCAGGCGGGAATAAATGTCGTAGGCCCGTTCGCCACGGTTGGTCTGCTCAACCACCATTGGAATCAGTGTATTCGCTGGTCTTTCCATACTCATCGGCGCTCCCTGCCTCTACTCCCTGGCCTGGTCCGGCACACTTTCGGATTTGGGTTTGATCTTAGCGTTTTGATAGATGAGGTCAAGAGCTTTCTGATTGCGGAGCCTGCGTTCAATTGTAGGAAGCTCCCCATCGCGTGTCAAGCGGGTTTTAAGCGCCGCCGGAGCTTCGTGGCGCTCCTGCGCAAGCTCCCGGATCAGCTCATCAACTTCTTCTTCCTTGACCGCGATGGCCTCGGCCTCGGCCACCTTTTCCAGGATCAGAGAGCCGCGGACTTCCTTCTCGGCCTCAGGCCTTCCATCTTCCCGCAGCTTCTGCCAGTCGAGACTGACGTTCCGGGGATCGATACCCTGGGAAATCAAGCGGCCCATAAACCTTTCCAGCTTGCCGTCAACCTGTCCCTCTACCAGTGTATCAGGAACAGGAAAGCTGTGGGTGGCTACCAGCTGGTTCAAAAGGCCGTGCTTAGCCTCTGACTCGGCTTCATACTTTTTGCGGGCGGAAAGGTTCTCTGAAACGCGCGCCCTTAATTCGTCCATTGTCTTGAGCTCGCTGACCGACTTGGCAAACTCGTCGTCGAGTTCGGGGACAACCTTCTTCTTAACCGCCACGACTTCCACGCGGTAGCTCAGCGATTTTCCCGCCAGCGGCTTGGAGGAATAATCTTCCGGGTAGTTCACGTCAAATTCCCGCACATCGCCCGGCTTTGAGCCCACCAGGTTTTCCGTAAACTCAGGCACGGAGCCTTCGCCTGCCAGATGCACCATGGCATCAGTGGCTTCAAGCGGCTTGGCTTCCGCGTCGGCCTTGTCCACCCCGCGGTAGTTAACTGAAAGGTAGTCGCCTTCCTGGGCGGCGCGGTCTTCCACCGGTTCGAAGGTGGCCGCGCGTTGCCGCAGGTCATCGAGGGAGTGCTTCACTTCGTCCTCAGACACCTCAAACGAACCCTGCTCAACCTCCAGCCCCTTGTATTCCTTCAGCTCGAACTCGGGAAGGACCTCAAACTTTGCAGTGGCCGTGAGCGGGCTGTCTTCTTCAAACTTCAAATCGGCAAAATGAGGGCGACCCACCACCGACATCTTCTGGTCTTTAATGGCGTTTTCAAAATACTTGGGCAGAAGCGCCTGCACCACCTCACTGCGGATGTCGTCCTGGAAGTGCCGTCGAATCAACGACGCGGGCGCGCGTCCCGGCCGGAAACCCGGAATTCGAGCCAGCCGGCGGTAGTGCGCGGTTACTGCGTCGGATTCCTGTTTGACGATGTCAGGCGGTATTTCGATTACGAGTTCTTTCTTGCAGGTTTCAGATTCCACAGTTCCCCAATAGCGGCTGTTTAGATTGAAAGAGAACGGAAGGTGGTTCTTCAAACTTCTAACTGAGGGAATGACCCAGCCCTGAGAGGGTATTCAACTCCCCGGGTTCCAAAGCTCAGTATAGCATAAGGTTCCCGCCTGTCAACAAAACCGCCCGCCAGAAATTCCCCGGTCCGCAGCCCGGAACTCTCCCGGTTCCTTCCTGGTTATTTTGATGCCCGGCATCGGCAAAAGTTATGCGGCAACAGACTCCCGCCTCCCGTTCCTGTCGTTGGCTTGCGCTTTTCCTTGTGATATCCTTCTGCCGCTCTCGATCCTATTTTTGCCCGCGGGAATTCGTGCGGCGGATTTCTTGAACAAGTGTCTCGGCGGCGGCCCGATGCGGTCACGCTCGCCCTGCTCCACCGGAAAGGATGTGCCAACATGAGGCCTGAAGATTTCATACTTGGTCCACGCGTCAGCAGAAGGTCGGCCCTTCGCACGCTGGCGTCAACTCCTGTTCTCCTGCTGGGAGCGTCCAACCTGGCAGCCCAGACCAACCTGAGCGGCTACTGGGTGCTGCTGTCACCTACAGGCGACGGCACTTATCGCAAGTCGTATTTCCACCTGGAGCAGTCGGGAGAAACCATCTCGGGCCAGGTCATCTCCGGCAGCCGGGAGCTTCCCATCGGCAGCGGAAGTTTTGAGAACGGCAAACTGCGTTTTGAAGTCGCAATCCGGCGCCGCAATGAGACCCGGCAAATCGTTTACACCGGCCGGATGAACGGCGACAGGATTGACATGCAGGTTGACTTCCCCGGCCGCAGCCCGTCTACAGGAAAGGCGCAGCGCACCACCCGCGAGGCTACGCTGCCACCCGCCCCGCTGCCTCTGCCCGAGCTTCGCGACCTGCCGGACAATGGCCTCGTGCGAACGCCGCCCATGGGGTGGAACAGTTGGAACAAGTTCGCCGGGCGAGTCACCGATTCCATCGTGCGCTCCGTTGCAGACGCCATGGTGGCTTCCGGCATGAACAAGGCGGGCTACGAGTACATCAACATTGACGACACCTGGCAGGGCGAGCGCGACAGCAAGGGGAGGATCACCGGCAACACGAAGTTTCCCGACATGAAGGCGCTTTGCGATTACGTCCACTCCAAGGGTCTCAAAATCGGGACTTATTCAGGGCCGGGCCCGGAGACCTGCGCCGGATACGAAGGCAGCTTCGGGCACGAGGAGCAGGACGCCAAAACCTACGCCGAGTGGGGATTCGACTACCTGAAATATGACTGGTGCAGCGCTGCGCGCGTTTATAAGGACATAGACATGCGCCCGGTCTACCAGAAAATGGGCGAAGCCCTGCTCGACTGCGGCCGGCCCATCGTCTACAGCCTTTGCCAGTATGGCCGCGACAACGTCTGGGGGTGGGGAGCCAGGGTGAGCGGCAACCTTTGGCGAACCACTGGCGACATCAACGACCACTGGGAACGGATGGACGAAATCGGCTTCAGCCAGTTTGACATCCAGCACTACATGCGGCCCGGCCACTGGAACGATCCCGACATGCTCGAGATCGGCAACGGCGGCATGACCAGCGACGAATACCGCACCCACATGAGCCTGTGGTGCCTGCTGGCCGCTCCGCTCCTGGCCGGGAACGATCTCAGTTCCATGACGGAAGACACGCGCGCCATCCTGATGAACCGCGAGGTGATCGCCGTTGACCAGGACCCGGCCGCCAACCCCGCGCAACTGGTGAACCCCGTCAGCAAGCAGGTGGTGGCCTACCGCAAACTCCACGACGGCTCAACCGCCGTGGCCTTTTTCAACCGCAGCGATAAGGAAGACGAACTCGGCGTAGAGTGGTCAGCGGTGGAAGTGGAAGGCAAGATCGAGGCGCGCGACCTGTGGAAACATGAAGCCGTCGAAGTCGGCGACGCCCACTATTCAACCAAGGTGCCAGCGCACGGAGTTGTGATGCTGAAGGTCAAGGCAGCCTGAGCAGCATTAGTGGAATAAAGATGTTCTGTCCTGGTGGCAGGGCTTCACCCCGCCGCCAAGTTGCACTCGCTAAGAGAAATGATCGCCCTCTCCGAGGGGAGAGGGTGGGCGCGCGAGCGACCGGGTGAGGGGTCTCTTTCGCTGGGCTGGCTAGAATGTCGGCCAGCACGGTGGGCGGTTTACCGGAGACAGGTCGCTCGACTATGTGGGACACCCCCCGAGGCACCCATGCAACTAAGTTTGCCATTTACCTGGACTGAGATTTTCTTGTCCTTAGCCGGTGGATCATTCGCCGTCTTCGCCAATATGATTTATTTTGTCATGATAGGCAAAGTCAACGAACGACTGCCCGAGGGCGAGCGGATCTCGTACCTCTGGTGGGGCACTGAGGTTCGAAAGAAATTCAAGCAGCTATATCCCGGGAGCAAACTTATCTTTTTCCTTGACCTTTGTGTCGCCATCGTGGCGGTCTGTTTCTGTATCCTGATTTGGGTTATTGGCTGAATTCATGTGAGGGAAATAGATGGGCGGCTGGCACAGACATTGATTCTTGATGTCTAAGGTCAGCGAAGCTGAGTGGGGACAAAGGGAATTATGAATTCTGAATTATGAAGGATGAAAAAGACAGTCCCGAACCACCACGATGGCAGTAATGAACCGGGTGGAATGAAAACAAGAAGTGCCTCTCGCTTCGCGACATCGCAGACACCGCGAAGCGTGGCTCTGCGCCAGCCCGCGTAACTGAGACTTATGTCTTGAAACATCACAGCGTGCATTAGAAAGCTCTACTGTGCCGTCAGGAGTTGGTTATCATTGAACCAATCCATTCTCTCCAAGCTCGTGCGAGAAAATCAATCAAGGAGCTGCAAGAACATGTCCGAAATGCCTTCCGCCAATGAATCTGTTTCACCAGCGCCGCCCGAACAGATATTGAATATCGTGATGGGCTTCTGGCAGAGTCGCGCTCTGGCGGTTGCAGCTGAACTGGAACTGGCCGATCTCCTTGGCGATGAATCATTATCTGCGGACGCGCTGGCAGGCCAAACAAAAACCGATGCCGCCAGCTTGTTTCGTCTTTTACGCGTGCTTGAAAGCATCGGAGTATTTCAACAAGTGTCGCCAGGGGTTTTCGCGAATACCCCGGCAAGCAATTGCCTGCGCAAGAATGTTCCCGGCTCACAGTGGGCGAGCGTGCGCACGATCCTGTCGGTCGGTTATGGGCAATATGAGGCATGGGGTGGCCTTCTTGGCAGCATTCGAACCGGAGAGGCGGCGTTCGATCAGGTTTTCGGATGCACCGCGTGGGAATGGTATCCTCGCCATCCCGAAGTCTTCTCGGCTTTCAACGAAACGATGCGGTCCTTGAGTGCGATGATCACGCCCGCGGTGACAGCCGCCTTCGATTGGAGCCGCTTTCCAGTGATCGCGGATATTGGCGGCGGAATCGGTACGCAGCTGGCGGATATCCTGGACGCGCACCCGTCTTGCCAGGGAATATTGTGGGATCAGCCTGGCGTCGTAGCAGGCACGATTCCTCACCCCCGGATCAAAGTAATGGGAGGAGACTTCTTCAAGAGCGTGCCCGCAGGCGCCGATGCCTACATGCTTCGGTGGATTATTCATGACTGGGCGAATCCGGAAGCAATCTCCATCCTGAAGAATGTGCGCCAGGCTATGAAACCTGGTTCTTTCCTGGTGCTGATAGAAGAAGTCGTACCTGAACCTCCCAAACCGACGTTCGGCATGTGGCTGGACCCCCACATGCTGGTAATGCATCGTGGCCGAGAGCGCACTGCTACTGAATACAGGGAGTTGTATGCACTGAGCGGATTCGAGCTGGAGCAGATTGTGCAAACCGCCTCGCCGATCAGTCTGATCATTGGCCGGCCCCGGAGCGAGTAAGGGCGTCCGCCGGCTCTGGGGGGATCGACGCCGCCTAGTAGCCCAGTATTCCGTCGCTGGCGCAGACATTGATTTTTGATGTCTGCGGTCAGCGAAGCTGAGTGGGGACGAAGAGAATTATGAATTCTGAATTATGAAGGATGAAAAAGGCAGTCCCGAGCCACCACAATGGCAGCAATGAACCGGGTGGAATGAAAACAAGAATTGTCTCTCGCTTCGCGACATCGCAGACACTGCAGGGCCAGCGTCTGCGCCAGCCGCGAATCTTTCGAAGTGAATTGATTTCAGACCCAAGCCGGAGCGCGTTGTGACCTTGCCGACAACATTAAGAGCGAAGTGGTTCTGGTACTCACTTGTGTGCGTACTCTGCTGGGGAGGATGGGCAATGCTGGAGAAGATGGCCTCAACCGAGATCCCGGAAAGTACTGTCCAGTTCCTTTTTACGTTTGGAGCCATGCCGGTGGCTTTGGTCCTTTTGGCCGCCCGCCATTTCAAACTTGAGAAAAGCCCCAGGGGAATCCTTTTTGGGCTTGGAAATGGCGTTCTTGCCGGGGTGGGAAATGCGGCTCTCGCCGGCGCCTATCGGAGCGGGGGGAGCACGTCGGTAATAACTGCTGCGACGGCGATGTACCCCATGATCACAGTGTTGCTGGCAGTGACGTTATTGAGGGAGCGCCTTACCAATCTTCACAAGTTAGGTCTTTTTTTTGCGGCCGCTGCATTCATTATTTTTTCACTGTAAAGACATGGCTGATTTTTCGATTCCATCATGGTGCTTGCCAGCCGCCCTGGTCCTTCTGACGTGGGGCGCGGTTGGATTGCTGCAAAAGCTTTCCACTAATTACATCTCAGCGGAATCTGCTCTTATCTGGCTGGTGGTCGGATACATCCTTCTCATGCCCTGGCTCTATTCAGGCAGGTCGGTCTTTACATATTCGACTCGCAGCCTGGCCTTCACGCTCATAAGCGCATTTCTCAATACGCTGGGAGCCTGGGCTCTGCTGGCAGCGATGAAAAACGGCGGCAAGGCCTCAATTGTCGTCCCGCTTACGGCGCTCTATCCTTTGGTTGTCGTAGTGATCGCCCCGGTCATCTTGCATGAATCCATCAGCCCGCTGCAAGGTCTCGGAATTTTGTGCGCCCTCACTTCCGTGGTGTTGCTTTCCACCTAGCGGCTTTTCTTTTTGTTTTTCAGTGAGTGGTCCCGTTGCGGTGAGTAAAGATTTTTCTATTTCAAAAAGTCAAGACTCTTGAAGCGAATAGCGATGACCTCCAGGTGTGAGGTCCGCGGCTTTTCAGGAGGGCCGGGCTTTCAGCCATAGGTTCATCTTTCATGGCAGGTTCTGTGTTTCCGGGCCCTTGCACAGTTTAAGGGATTCCCTTATTATGGGTCTATGAACGTCACATTGTCTCTTGAGGATGAACTGGTGAAGGAAGTCCGGAAGATCGCCGTCGAGCGTGACACGACTCTCACGGGGATGGTTCGCGCCTATCTGAAAGAGGTTGCGGCGGAAAAGGCCGCGTCCGGCCGAAAACGGCGTGAGCGCGAAGCACTCGAGCGCACTTTTCAGCAGGTTCGATTGAAGATTGGCAAGCGGACCTGGACGAGGGCAGACCTCCATGCCAGGTCCTGACTTTCTGGACACCAACATTCTCGTGTATGCCTACGACACGGGCGATCGGCGAAAACAGCGCATCGCGCGGGAGATTGTGCGTAAGGCGGTAACCGGAACCGGCGATATCGTCATCTCCTCACAGGTGCTGGGCGAGTTTGCATCAACGCTTCTTTACAGGGTGTCCCCGCGCGTCCGGCCCGCCCGCCTGCTCGCTGTCCTGGACGCGCTCAGTCCTATCCCACTGGTGAATCTGGATGGGGACACCGTCCGCCGGGCCGTGGAAGCCTGTGCAGCCTACGGCATCCATTTTTATGACGGCATGATTGTGGCTGCGGCAGAGAGCGCAGGCTGCTCGCGCATCTGGTCAGAAGATTTGAACCCAGGCCAGCAATATTTCGGCGTGTCCGTTGAAAACCCATTCCGGCAGTGAGAGCTTCTGAAACAGACTGACGACATCGCAGGCACTGCAAGGCAATATCTGCGCACTTGCTACCCGCTAGACGAGTTCAATCACGACACGTCGACCAACCACCGCTGCTGCGCGCTGCAGGCTTGACAGAGTGATATCGTCTTTCGCATCGAGAATGCGGTCAATCTGGCTGCGGCTCGTCTTCAGCAACTGCGCCATCCGCGCCTTGGATATTTTCTTTTTCTTCATGGCCTGTGCAAGCTGCCAGGCAATGACCTCTTTGATCGCCTGGGCCTGCGATTCCTCAAAGATGCCCTCCTCCTTGAGGAAATCATCAATGCTTGAACCCATATGTTTCTTGCTCATTGCTGCAACTCCTTTTGACGCTTGCGGGCCAATGCCAGGTCCTCTTCCGGCGTCGTTCGAGTCTTCTTGATAAACCCGTGCAACGCCACGATGTGCCCGCGGTAAAGACAAAGCAGGACGCGCGCTGTCCTCCTGGTGGGCAGGTCCGTCCGAACCTCCCACAGGCCGCTGCCGAGCGGGCGGCAGAGCGGCATGCCCACCGGCCACCGCCATTGCGCTCTCAACAGGTCTTTCCCAATCGCCTGGCGCTCCGCTACCGGCAATCCTTTCAGCCACTCCCGCACGGGCTCGCCTCCCGCCCCAGAGCGGAAGAAAATGAGCGGGACTTTCCGGGGCTGCGGAGCATCCGCCATTGTGCACCTTATAAAATACATGTACCATAAAAAGTACATTCCTGCAAGCAGAGGCTTGGCTGGGACTCGGAAGGCGTATGTGAAGTGACGGCCATGGAAGGCAGCGCCGCCGCAACGGGTTTGTACCGTGGGCTTTCTGGCGGGCGATTACCGACGAACGCACGGCAGAAAGGCGATGCCGTGGCTGCCAACTGCCTACTGCGGCATAGTCCACTGAAGTGGCACAGGAAGTGTTTTCCCTCGCTCCTGGACTTTCCTGATGGCGTGGAGCACCTGGGGCGAGAAGCGTTGCTTGTAAGGTATTTCGATCACCTGCTTGTATTGCATGCCAACCCATGTCCAGATGCGAACTCGCGTCGGATAAGTATTACCCGTTTCAATGTCCTCCCCGCTATCTGTGTATTGAAATAGCTCCGGCATTTCGAACCCACTGATGTTAACAAAGGCCGCCTGGTCACCCCGATATACCACCCGGAACTTACCGTTTACGAAGCATACAGCGCCGGTGGAAAATCCTCCGTGCTCTGCAGACGCATCGTACTCTCCCACAATGACGACGCCTGGATGGGCGTCGGAAGGGAAGGAATAAAGCCTGAACCACCCGACCGTTTTTGTTGAGCTAAGGGAAAACTCTGTCACCAACTTACCGTCAGCTGCAGGTCTGAAGATACGAAGTTCGCCGGATTCGTCCAATACAGCGAGGTAATTAGTCAGTGTGGAGGAGCCGTTGCCATTGTCTCCAGGAAAGAGTGTGAACGAGATGATACTGAGGGGATGAGAGTTGATCGGCAGGTTGAGGTGGCGAGGATACGGGTAGTCCGTTCCCCCTTCTGCCTCCTCCTGCGCGGTTGCTGGGGCCTTACCCTGCGCAATCAGCCGCAGGGCTGACCCTGCACCGACGCCTAACAACACAACGAGCGCCAGCCTGGCAAGAATTCTTACCCGCATAACTCCCTCCTCATTTTGCCCCCGCATGACGGGCTTCGAGCCTCCGTCCATGCCAGCGCAAACCTACCAGGCTGCTAAAAAAGGCAACCCGTCATGCTGAGCCCACGAAGCGGGAGAAGCATCTGCTGTATCCTCGTCAAAAATGAACGAAACAGATCTTTCGCAGAGTCTACACCGAATCAGAAGCAGATTCCTCTCCCGCACTGCGGGATCGGAATGACGGCCGAAGGGCACAGGACGACATGGCACAATGAGGTTGTCAGCAACCCACTACACCCGCTGCTTGAGGAATCCAATCAGCTCACGGAAGTACCACTGCTGGTCGTCGTACATGCTCATGTGGCTGCCGCGGCTGCTGATGGCGGCGCGGGCGTTGGGCATCAGCGTGGCGATGCGGCGCATCTCGTCGGGATCCATTTCGTCGTAGCGGGCGCCCATGGTCAGGGCGCGCGTTTTGATCCTGCCAAGGTCGGCCGTGCGGTCCCAGTCCTTGAAAGTGCCGGTAATGATGAATTCATTGGGACCCTGCATGTAGTTATAGATTTTGGGATTCATGACCTTGACCGACGTCGGCAGGGGCGCGGGCCAGGGGTCGAGGCGGCAGATGTGCCGGGCATAAAACTCGCCGAAAACAAGCTGCTGATATTCCGGCGCTTCAAAGTCGCCTTTGGCTTCGTACTCCTTCATCCTCTTCACAACGTCCGCAGGGAGTTCATCGCGAAGTTTGGTCACATATTTCACGTAGCCGGGAATGCTCGCCACCATGTTGGAGATGACAATGCCTTTCAGGTGCTCGGGATACTTGAGCGAATACTCGTAAGTAAGCATGCCGCCCCAGGAGTGGCCGTAGAGATAAAAGTTCTCGAGGCCCAGCGCCCGGCGGACGTCTTCCACCTCATCCCGGTAGCCGTCAATCGTCCACAGGCTCTCGTCGTCGGGAGTGTCGGAGAAAAGGCAGCCCAGCTGGTCGTAATAACAGAACTCAATTCCCGCCTGAGGCAGGAAATCTTCGAAGCATTCGAAGTAGATATGATTGATGCCCGGCCCGCCGTGCAGCAGCAGAACCTTGATGGGTCCCGCGCCCACGCGCTTGACCCAGACGTTGTACTTCCCGCCCCGCACCGGAACCAGCCGCGTTCCACCTGCCTTGACTTCCGCCGAAGCCAACTGGGCTGCGGGCGAAGGCTGCGTGGCATTCAGAGCCCGGCCAGCCAACCCCGGAATGGCAAAACCCCCGGCAAGCGCACTTCCCCGCAACAAAAAGTTCCTTCGATCCATATGTTTTTCTCCTGAAAATATGGCGGCATGAAGCCGCCTCTACGTCCGGATCAGCTATCCGGCGGCGCACCCCTGCCACCGTCATCGTCAGCATGTTAGCATGAGCGGGCAACCCCCCTACGAAGCGCTTGTGCCTCAGCTTGGTCCTCATTTTGTGGCACGGCCATCTTGGCCGTGTCAATTGACCGAAGGACGGACGAGGACGCCCGTGCCACCGAACCAGGCGACTCACTCTCCCGGAGGCGTGGTGGGCAGTTGCTGGTGGTGGTCCGGATAAGGCGCGCGCGGATATTTGGGCAACGGGTGTTCCTTGAGCAGCTGCAAAGCCACCGAGACGGCCTTTTCAAGCTGCGGGTCGTGGCCCTCGCGCCAGAGTTTGGGGTCCATCTCCACCTCATAATCGGGCGGAATACCGTGGCCCTCCACTTCCCACTCTCCGTGCAATCCATAGATGGCCCAGCGCGGCGCCATCACCATGCCGCCGTCCATCAGCGGCGGGTAGCCGCCAATCCCGACCAGGCCGCCCCAGGTTTTGACGCCAACCAGCGGCCCGATCCCGGTCCCGCGGAAATACCACGGCAGCGCATCGCCGCCCGATCCGGCAAACTGGTTGATGATCATCACCTTGGGACCATAGATGGACTCGACCGGCTCCTTGTACTCCTGCCCTTCGCGCGACATGACGATGCTCAACACCGGACGTCGCAGGTGGTCAATGATGTAGTCTGCAAGCTGGCCGCCATGGTTGAAGCGCTCGTCGATCACGGCGCCTTCCTTTTCAATTTGCGAGAAGTAATAGCGGTTGAAATTCGTGAAGCCACCGCCGGCCGTGTTGGGCAGGTAAACGTAGGCGAGCTTGCCGTCGCTCAACTTGTCAACCTGGCGGCGGTTGCCCTCAATCCAGTCGAGGTTCCGCAAGGCAGTCTCGCTCGGGATGGGCTCCACGGTCACGTCGCGCGAGTCCTCGCCGTCCGGATTCGGCCCCACCTTGATCACCGTCTGCTTGCCCGCGGTTTCAAGGAAGAAGCTGTAAATGTTGTCCGTGCCGGGCAGGTTGCGGCCGTTCACCGCCAGCAGATATTCCGCCGCCTTGACGTTCACGCCGGGCTGCGTAAGCGGGGCGTGGAGCTTGGGGTTCCAGTTCTCGCCGCTGTAGACCTTGGTGATACGGTAGCGGCCGTTTTCAACCTTGTAATCGGCGCCCAGCAGGCCCACCGTCACCTTCTTCTGTTCCGGCTGTTCCCCGCCCCCCACAAACATGTGCCCCACTTCCATGTAACTGAGCATCTCGCGGAAAAGGTAGGAAAGATCGTTGCGGCTGGCAATTCCAGGCAGGAATGGCGCAAAGGTTTTCTTGGCCTGTTCGAGATTCAGGCCGTGGTAGTGCGGATCGTAAAAGAAATCGCGCTCTATGCGCCAGACCTCGTTGTACATCTGGCTCCACATGGCGTGCGGCTCTTCGTAAACCTCCATGTTGTCCATCTTGAGCGCGCCGTCCGTCGGCTTGGGTTCCTTGTCAGTGGGCACAATGAACCATTTGTCCTGGAGCTTATAGAGCGCCTTCTCGCCGTTGAACGACAAAACAAACGCGTCGGCCGCGGGAAGGAACGGCGTCACCTTGCGCGTCTTCAGCTCGAATTTTGAAACCTTCGCTTTGGGACCCTCGGGCCCGTCGCCAATGGTCGCCGGCGGAACAGGCGGAAGCTCGGCCAGAAAAAGTTCGCCCGTCTTCCCTGCCGAGATCCCGATGTAATTCTCCGCGGGAATCGGCATGGCAAGGATGCGCTGGTTGATGCCTTCAAAATCGATAGTCACCTTTACCGGCTTTTTCTCCTCGGCTTTCTCGCCTTTTTCGCCGGCCTTCTCTTCGCCTTTCTCCTTACCTTTCTTTCCTGTCTCTTCCGCCTGGGCTGTGCCGCCGTCTTTCCCGTCTTTCTTTTCCTCTGCTTTTTCGTCGTCACTCTCCGGCGCCAGTGGTGAAGGCAGATCTTTGGCCAGCACCGCAACGTAGACGCTGCGCGTGACAGGATGCGCCTCGTTCGTCATATCGAGCCAGCCGGCGGTGAGTCCCATATCGGTGCTCGCGGTAAAGTACAGATACTTTCCATTCGCGTCCCAGTTGGGATAGAGGCAGTCGCTCATGCCGTCGGTAATCTGCGTCGCCTTTTTGGTGTCAAGCGAATAGACGAACACGGCACGCAGATGGTTTTCAAGCTGCTTGGTATAGGCAAGCCACTTGTTGTCCGGCGACCACACGACATCAAACTGGTGCAGCGGCGAATCGAACAGATCGGTATCCACCTTGACGGGCGTCGGGTGGTCAAGGTCCACGTACCAGAGGTTCAGGCGCTTGTCGCTGTAGGCAATTTTCTTGTTGTCGGGCGACCAGGTGGGCGTATAGAAGAAGGAAGGCGGCTGGCCCAGGTCAATCTTCTTCACCTCTCCCAGGCCGTCCTGGCTGCGGATGTGCAGCGCGTATTCGCCCGATTCGTCGGAAAAATACGCGATGGATTTGCCATCGGGCGACCACGCCGGATCGCGGTCTTCGACGGTGGGGGAATTGGTGATGTCGCGGATGCTGCCCTTCTCTGCAGGAACTGTGAGGATTTCGCCGTGCGCCTCAAAGACGGCACGCTGGCCGGTGGGCGAAATCTGCGCGTTCGCGACCTTCTTTGAGACATCCACAAAATGCGGGCGTAGTTGCGGCATGTCGCCCGCCACGGTGATGGGCACTTCTTGTTCGCGGTGGGACTTGAGGTCGTAGAGATGGATGGAGCCGAACTGTTCGTAAACAATCGCTCCCGGCCCGGCCGATGCAGAGAGGATGTCCCACCGGCCCTTGTTGTCCACCACCTGCGTTACTTTGTTGGACCTGGTGTCGTAGGCAAAAAGAGTGAGCGCTCCGTTGCGGTCAGAAATAAAGTAGATGGTATCGCCCACCCACATGGGGTCCCGGTCATTCGAGTTCTCGCGGGGGACTTTGGCAACCACGCTTGAGTCTGAAACGTTGACAATCCAGATGGGCGTGGTTTGTCCGCCACGATAGTTCTGCCAGAACGGCTCCCACTGGAAATTCGGAACGTAGGCAAGCTTTGTGCCGTCGGGCGAAAAGGTACCTTCCTCAGCCATCGGCAGAGGGATTTCCGCCGGCAGGCCGCCTGTGAGCGGCACGGTGAAAAACTGGTTCGGGTCAGAGTAGCTGGCGCGGTGCGAGCGGAAAAGCACGGATTTGCCGTCCGGCGTCCAGGCGACGGCCACGTCGGGATCGGGATGGTAAGTCAGGCGCCGCGGCTGGCCGCCTTCGGCAGGAACCACGTAGACATCGGTGTTGCCATCATAGTCTCCCGTGAAAGCCACCCACTGGCCGTCGGGCGAAAAGATGGGACTGCTCTCATGGCCAATGCCAGTCACCAGGCGCCGCGCCTCGCCCCCTTTCCGGTCCACAATCCAGATGTCGCCTCCATAGGCAAAGGCGATCTGCGTTTTGCTTAACGTGGGCGTCTGCAGCAACAGCGGCGTTTGATCGGCGCCCAGGGCAATCCCGGTTGATATGAGGACAACCACGAGAACCCACCACATCTTCTTCACATTCATTTTCATCCTCGCTCGCGACGTTCTTCCGCAGGCCGGCTTGAGGCCCCGCTTAAAAATTAAAGTTCTTATTCTCTTACGAATTCATGCCATGCGTTGTTCCGGGGGTGGTTCACCTGATGTTCCTGGCGTTTGATCGTTTCCTGAAGGCTTGAAGGAAGTGGAATGATTGGACTCTTGGGGAGACATCCCTGATTTGTGTTCCGCGCTTAAATCCCCGCGCCCCATCAGGCAACAGGAAGATCCTATGTCCGCCATCCCCCTCCCTTATGGCCAGCGCTACGCCGCCGCCGTGGCTGCCAGCATCCTATCACGAACGGAGGCGCGCTCGTAGCGCGTGCCTTTATGGCCCGCGGCCCTCTGTTTGAAATACATCGAAGAACCGCAGGCCGCAAGGGCCTGCGCTACAGTCGCTGGCGTGGCACTCTGACATCTTCGTAGCGCTGAGCCTTAGCTCGGAACCTGCCGACCTGAAGGTCGGCGCTACCAATAACGTGAGTTGCGACGCCGTGCACTTGATCTCTATGGCTGGTGAAAAAATCATCCGTCCGTATGCACGAGTCGCGGCCGGCTGCTTGTGGCGGTGGTTCAGGAAAGTTTGCGTTTGAAGGCGTACCGGGGCGGGCATAAGGCCCGCCCCAGGGATAGGCAGGTATCTTCATGGTGAGGCTACTTCGCGTTCAATGTGACGGGTATCCGCTCGATCAGCATTGGCGCTTCAGCGAGCTGCGTGTAGCCTTTCTGTTTCGCGTTGCGCGCCACCAGCTTTGCGCCGTGCGGCAGCGCGAACTGAGCGGCCGTGTTGAGTTCGGGCATCTCAAGCGCGCGAACGACCAGAGCATCGCCCTCGCGGATACAAACCAGAGCGTCCTTCGTTGTTGAAGCATCAACATTCGCCTTCACCAGAACCATGCCGCGGATGTTTCCGTCTGCATTGCCGGCAACCACGACGATGAAGGTTCCCCCTTTGAATGGCTGGCCATAAGACAGGGTGTATTCCCCTGCCGGCAACGCCATTCTTCCCCACTGAGCTGCAACGGGAAGAGTGAAATTGCCGCTAAATCTCGCTGAAGAAAGGATCTGTGCTTTTGCCCCGGTTGCGCTCAGGGCAAAAAGTACCAGCGAAATTCCCGCCAAGGTCATCAAGCTTCGAATCGTTTTCATCACACACCTCCGAATTTTGATTTGCCGCAGGCGGCCCGGATGGCCTTGCCCCGAGTCCTGATTCCCAGCGGCTTTGGTTGTTTAACCACCTTCACTCTGGAAAACGAAATGCAGCCGGGAAAATGGACATGACCCGTAAAAAATTTGTGCCTGCCTGCGGACCGTTGGATTGGCCTGTGCCCTGTGTTATTCTTCTGGCAATTAACACTCCTGTATGAGGGAGCAAGCGATGGAGAGGGGGCCATCAGCCCACGAGGTCACGATCCTGCTCCGGGCCTGGGGCGGCGGCAATAAACAAGCTCTCGACCGCCTCGCGCCTCTGGTCTACCGTGAGCTTCACCAGATTGCCCGTCGCCTCATGTCGGGTCAGCGCACTAACCACACCCTCCAGGCTACTGCTCTTATCAACGAGGCCTACATGCGCCTGGTGGATGCCCGCGAAGCCAGCTGGCAGGACCGCGCCCACTTTTTTGCCCTTTGCGCCAGTGCCATGCGGCAGATCCTTATTGACCATGCCCGCGCCCGCGCCAGCGCAAAGCGCGGCGGCAACCAGGTCGTGATCGAGCTGGACGAAGCCCTGGCGGTGGCTCCCTCACGCGCGGCAAACCTTCTGGAACTTGATGACGCGCTTAAACGCCTGGCGGAGATCGATCCCAGAAAAAGCCAGGTGGTTGAACTGCGTTTCTTTGGCGGCCTCAATCTGGAGGAAACCGCCGAAGCACTCAAGGTTTCCACAAAAACCGTGCAGCGCGACTGGGACCTGGCCCGGGCCTGGCTTTTCGGCGAGTTGAGCGGGAAGAAACAGCATGGATGAGCGCTGGCAGGAAATCGAGCGCATCTACCACGCGGCGCGGGAACTGGACGCGAGCGCGCGGGCGGCGTTTCTGGCAAAGGCATGTGCCGGTGATCCCGCTCTACGCGAGCAGGTGGAATCGCTGCTGGCGCAGGCCGACCAGCACGAGAGCTTTCTGAAATCACCCGCCATCGAGGTGGCAGCTGAATCCTTAGCGAAGGAGAAGCAGTTGTCGGACACTCCAGGACCGGCGCTTGAAATCGGCGCCATGATTGCGCACTACCGCTTGACGGAAAAGATCGGCGAAGGGGGTATGGGAGAAGTTTATCGTGCCCGCGACACCAGGCTCCAGCGTGATGTGGCTCTCAAAATCCTGCCGCAGGGCATGGCACAGGATGTCCAGCGCATGGCGCGCTTTGAGCGCGAAGCGGTGGTGCTCGCCTCGCTCAATCATCCCAACATTGCAGCCATTCATGGCCTGGAAGAATCAAACGGCATCCACGCGCTGGTGATGGAACTTGTTGAGGGCGAGACGCTGGCGGAGCGGATTTCCGTAGCGCCGAGCTTTAGCTCGGCAAATGCCGGCCTGAAGACCGGCTCTACAACACGGGAGCCCAAAGGGCTCCCATACAACGACGTCTTCCCCATCGCCCGGCAAATTGCCGAGGCGCTCGAATACGCGCACGAGCGCGGCGTCATCCATCGCGACCTGAAACCGGCCAACGTGAAGATCACGCCCGAAGGCACGGTGAAGGTGCTCGACTTTGGTCTCGCAAAGGTGCTCGGTGGCACGGGCGTCTCGCCCGTGCAGAGCCAAGATGCCCATGCCACGGATCAGGATTCGCCCACTCTGACCACGCTCGATACGCAGCCGGGGATGATTCTGGGCACAGCCGCCTACATGAGCCCGGAGCAGGCGAGGGGCCAGCGCGTCGATCGAAGGGCGGACATCTGGGCGTTCGGGTGTGTGCTTTTCGAGATGCTCTCGGGACGCAAAGCATTCGACGGCGAAACGATTTCAGACGTGCTTGCAGCAGTGCTGACCAAAGAGCCCGATTGGAGTGTATTGCCAGAAACTACACCAGCCGGGATCCAAAAACTCATCCGCCGATGCCTGGTGAAAGACCCGAAGCAACGCCAGCGCGACATCGGCGACGCGCGCATCATCATTGATGAAACGCTGAGTGGTTCCCCCCTACCCACAAGCCCTCTCCCTCTGGGAGAGGGTGGTGACGCGGATCGGGACCGGGTGGGGATCTCGCCCGTACGCCGGGCCCTGCCCTGGGGGCTTTCGGGCCTGCTGGCAGTGGCCCTGGTTACAGTCTTAGCTCTATGGAAATT
Source organism: Terriglobia bacterium (assembly GCA_035576145.1). Lineage (GTDB taxonomy): Bacteria > Acidobacteriota > Terriglobia > UBA7540 > UBA7540 > SCRD01. The sequence continues at coordinate 8,890 of DATLWV010000306.1, read as the reverse complement.
TGCCGCGCCCACCTCGCAACCGTTTCCCGTTTCCTTTTACATTCCTCCCCCTCCTGACACCACACTTCGCCAATTTGGTTTTAGCGCGGGCCCGGTGGCGGTTTCTCCGGACGGCAGGCAACTGGCCTTTTCGGCATCGGATGAGAGCGGGGTTACTAGGCTCTACTTGCGGCCTCTTGCCTCGGACACGTCGCAGGCCGTCGCTGGTACGGAAGACGCGGCACAGCTATTCTGGTCGCCCGATGGCGGCTCGTTGGGCTTTTTCGCCAACCAGAGGCTGAAGACCGTGAACCTCGCCAACGGAAACGTTCAGACCCTGGCTGATACCTCGTGTATGGGAGGGGGCGGAGCCTGGAGCCCGAACGGGACCATCCTTTTCTTGCCCCGCTGCCAGGGACCGCTGAACAAAATTCCCTCCCTGGGCGGAAACCCCATCCCTCTCACAACGCTCGGGAGTGGCGGAGACGGATACTGGTCGCCCGCCTTCCTTCCCGATGGCCGGCATTTTCTCTATGTGTTGAGTTCCAGCTCTTCTACTCCCACTTCGATTTGGATGGCTTCGCTTGGCTCAAGCGAGCACAAGCTTGTCCTCAAGGATGCTGGTTCCCCTTATTTCACCTCCGGGCGTCTCCTGTTCCTTCAGGATGGCCGTGTCTTTGCACAGTCCTTCGATCCCTCAACGGGCGTGCTGTCCGGCGAGGCCACGGCGATCGCCGACGCGCAAGCCTTCTCAGTGTCAACCGGCAAAGTTCTTGCCTTTCAGGGCGGGACGATGAAAGGGCGCCTTGAATGGTTCGACCGCATTGGGAACCCGCTGGGCAGCGTCGGACCGGTCGCTGAATACCAATCCGCCAAGATTTCGCCCGACGGCACGCACATCCTTGCCGACGTCGTGGATCCGACGTCGAACTCGTGGGACCTATGGTCGTATCCCACCGCGGGAGGACCTGGGACGCGGCTGACATTTGGACCCGGCCACAAGACCTTTTCGGTGTGGTCGCCAAACGGAAAGTACATCGCCTACTCATGCCAGTCGGGCGGCAAGGCGGGAATCTGCCGCAAGCCCGCGGATGGATCGGGGGGAGAGGAAACACTTTTTGCTTTTGGCGCCGGCGTTTCCCGTGTCAACGTCGTCGATTGGTCGACTGACGGCCGTTATATTTCCTTCAACGAATTTGTTACCGGGGATCCGGGCGTTGGGACTTGGATCCTGCCTCTGTCTGGTGGCCGAAAGCCGTTTCAAGTCGCCGCCGTCAGCGCCGCACAATATGACGGCGGTTTTTCTCCTGACGGCCGCTGGCTGGCCTATTTTTCCTACGAAGCCGGCCGGCCCGAGGTCTATGTGGTCCCGTTCCCGGGGCCCGGAGGCAAATTTCAGATCTCGCAAAACGGCGGATGGCTGGCCCGGTGGGATAAAAAGGGGCATCTCTATTTCCTGACCATGGGCAACCGCCTGATGGAGGCTGACCTGACAGCCAGCGGCGCATCTCTCCAGGTGAAAGCGCTGCATCCACTTTATCAGTTGAACCTGCCGAGCTACCCGGACCCTCTCTTCGATGTGAACGCAGATGGCAGCCGCTTCCTCGTCATCACCAGCGCCAATCCCAGTGCTTCCCGGTCTATCGGGGTGCTCCTCGATTGGGAATCAAAACTGAAAGGCAAAGAATGACGCTGGCCGCAGCGGCAAGACTTGGGGCGTATGCAGTTGGGCGGTCTGGCGGCGGCAAGCTAAGTGGGGACCGACACGATGGATGACCGCTGGCAACAAATCGAGCGGATTTACCATGCGGCGCGGGAGCTGGACGCGAGCGCGCGGGTGGAGTTTCTGGCAAAGGCATGTGCCGGTGATCCGGCTCTACGCGAGCAGGTGGAGTCCCTGCTGGCGCAGGCAGAACAGGCCGGGAACTTTCTCGAAACTCCGGCCATTGAGGTGGCGGCGGCATCTCTGGTGAGCGAATTGTCAGCAGCGCAGAGGGATGAGCGGCCGCCCGTGGCCGGAAGCAAGGTTTCTCATTACCAGATTCTTGAAGCACTTGGCGGCGGTGGGATGGGGGTGATTTACAAGGCCGAAGACACCAAGCTCGGCCGCCTGGTTGCCCTCAAGTTCCTGTCTGTAGCGCCGGGCTTTAGCCCGGCAGATGCCGATCCCGCCGGGGCGGGATCGGCGCTCCAATCCAATCCCACGGCGCTTGAGCGTTTCCAGCGCGAGGCTCGTGCCGCCGCAGCGTTGAACCATCCGAACATCTGCACCATTTATGAAGTGGGCGATCCCGCCGAGGCGGGACGGCCGTTCATCGCCATGGAGTTGTTGGAAGGCCAAACACTGAGTGAATTGATTGGTAGGGGAGCGCTCCGCGCTCTCCGATCTCAGGAGTCCGATGGACTTCATCGGAGTCTAGAAATCGGACCCGCGGGAGGGCAAAGCCCTCCCCTACAAAATCCCGAGATGCTCGACATCGCCATCCAGGTCACTGACGCTCTGGAGGCGGCCCACCAGCGAGGAATCATCCATCGAGACATCAAGCCGACGAACATCTTTGTTGTCCCGCGAGGTGAATCGGTCCAGGCAAAGATTCTTGATTTCGGCCTGGCAAAATGGACGGGTGGCACGGGCGTCTCGCCCGTGGGAGTTCATGGGCAAGATGCCCATGCCACAGAAACGCTCGCGGCCACAATTGACCGCGAGCAACTGACCACGCAGGGCGTGACGATGGGTACGGTGAATTACATGAGCCCCGAGCAGGCGCGGGGAGAGCCGCTTGACTCGCGCACGGACCTGTTCAGCTTCGGCGCTGTGCTCTATGAAATGTTCACCGGCCGTCAGGCTTTCGACGGCGACAGCATGGCGGAGATCCTGGCACGAATTCTGAAGGAAGAGCCACCCTCGCCTCAAACCCTGAATCCGGAAGTGCCGGCAAGGCTGGAGGAGATCATTCTGAAAGCCCTTGAGAAGGATCGAAAGCTGCGTTATCAGACCGCTTCCGATCTGAGGGCTGACCTTTCACGCCTGCGCAGGGACGCTACTGCCGGCACCACGGCGGCGACAACCCGCCCGGCGCCGGCGCGAGTTGCACACAGGAAACTTCGGCTGGCGGGGATGGGCTTCGGAGCCGCTGCCCTGTTTGCGCTCCTCTTCCTGCTCATAACCAAGGCAGGCTTCATCCATCGCGGTTCCACCGCAGGCACTCAGGCGCCCGGAATCCATTCCATCGCCGTGCTGCCGCTCGACAATCTTTCCGGCGATCCGGAGCAGGAATATTTTGCCGATGGCATGACAGATGAACTGATCACGGAACTTTCCAAAATCAGCGCCCTGCGAGTGATCGCACGGACCTCCGTGATGCGCTACAGGGGAACCAGGAAGTCGCTGCCGGAGATTGCGCGTGAATTGCACGTGGACGCCGTGATTGAAGGCTCGGTGATGCACTCAGGCAACCGGGTGCGCATCAACGCTCAACTGGTGGACGCAAAAACAGAGCGCAACCTGTGGGCCCAGACTTACGATCGTGACCTGGGAGACATTCTGGCCCTGCACAGCGATGTTGCCCGCGCCATCGCCCGCCAGATTCGCATCAAGGTTACGCCGGAAGAACAGAAACGCCTGGCCAGCACGCAGGTGGTGAATCCCCGGGCTTACGAGGCTTACCTGCGGGGCCGGTACCTCTGGAACAAGAGGACGGGGCCGGACATGAGGAAAGGCATCGGCTATTTTGAGCAGGCCGTTGAAATAGACCCGAACTATGCGACTGCATATGCGGGGATCGCCGATTCTTATCTGCTGCTGGTGTTTTACGGTCCGGCCCCTCCTGCCGTGAATTTTCCGAAGGCCAAGGCAGCGGCGCTGAAGGCGGTGGCGTTGGACGATTCACTGGCGGAGGGCCACGCTTCACTGGCCAACGCCTACTTCCACTACGATTGGGATTGGCCGGCGGCCGGGAAAGAATTCCGGCGGGCCATTGCGCTCAACCCGGGCTACGCTGCGGCACACCACTGGTATGCAGGCCTGCTGTCGTCAATGGGACGGCACGACGAAGCCCTCGCCGAAATCAGGAGGGCGCAGGAACTGGACCCTCTTTCGCTGATCATCAATACAGATTTCGGATCAACCTTGTTCGATGGTGGGGACTACGACCTCGCCATCAATCAGTTGCGGACCACGTTGGAGTTGGACCCGGGCTTCTGGGTCCTGCGATGGTGGCTCGGGAGAAGTTATCTGGCAAAGGGCATGCACGAAGCCGGGGTGCGCGAGCTTGAATCGGCAGCAGAGCTCTCGAGTGGTAATCCCTCGGCATTGGCGTGGCTCGGGTACGGTTACGCGGTCAGTGGAGAGACGGCCAGAACGCGCCATATTCTTGCCGGGCTGCAGCAGAAGGCGAAAGAAAGTTACGTCTCACCGTATCAGTTTGCCGTGCTCTATGCGGCCCTGGGAGAGAAGGACCAGGCGATCGGCTACCTCGAAAAGGCTTTTCAGGAGCGTTGCTATGAGATGTACTTCCTGAACCTGGAGCGCCACAGACTCTTCCGCCCACTGCGCTCCGACCCGCGCTTCCAGGACCTGGTGCGCCGCATGAATTTCCCGCCGGAAAACGCACCGGCGGCGGATTGACTGACATCTTTGGCCCAACTTGCCTACTATGCCAGGGCTCAGACTTGCGGTGAGTGAGAATAAACAAACTGGACGAACGCTGGCAGGAGATCGAGCGGATATACTAAGCGGCGCGGGCTGGGCCCGACGTTGCGCGCAGCAGTTACCTGTATTGATTCGGGCTATGGGTTGCTTTGAAAGACGAGTCGGGGCGGGCATAGGGCCCGCCCCAGGCATAGGCAGGTGTCTTCATGGTGAGGCTACTTCGCATTCAGGGTGACGGGGATCCGTTGGATCAGCATGGGAGCTTCGGCAAGCTGAGTGTAGCCGTTGTGCTTGCCGTTATTCGCCACGAGCTTCGTGCCGTGCGGCGTTACAAAGTTTACCGACTTGTTGACCCCGGCCATATCAAGGGCGCGCACAATAAGAGTGTCGCCCTCGCGAGCACAAACCAGCACACTCTTTGAAGCGGAAGATTGGCCTGACCCTTCTACGCGAATCACGCCGTGCGGACTTCCTTTCTCCGTGCCGCGCACTTCCACAAACCTGGAGCCGTACAGGCTGCCGTAGCGCAGCGTGTAATTCCCTGCCGGCAGGGCCACGTTCCCCCATTGGGCATTATTGGAAAGAGTAAATGTCCCGGCAAAGTCCGGGTTTGCAAGGGCCTGCGCCTTCGCCCCAGTGGCGCCCAGGGCAAAAAGTACCACGGAAAGTCCCGCCAGGGTCATCAAGCTTCGAATCGTTTTCATCACACACCTCCATGTTTTGATTTGCCGCAGGCGGTCCGGGTGCTTCCGCCCCCAAGTTTTATGCTGCTTCCCAGCGGCCTTGTGTCTGTTACCGCCCTCAGCCTCTAGAGCGGAAATTGGTTGTGAATACCGTCATGGCTGAAAAAAATATCTTGTCGAATTCCGTCTGTTGGATTGGCGCCTGCGAGGGTGATATTATTCAGCTAACCAGTACCATTCGCTCAGGGGATAAGCCATGCGCCGGTCGTCATCAGCCCACGAGGTAACGCTCCTGCTCCGGGCCTGGAGTGCGGGGAACATGGAATCTCTCGATCGCCTGGCGCCTCTGGTCTACCAGGAGCTTCATCGCATTGCCGGCCGCCTGATGGCCCGTGAGCGGCCGAATCATACCCTTCAACCCACCGCGCTGATTAATGAAGTCTACGTGCGTCTGGTGGAAACAGAGCAGGCCAACTGGAATGACCGTGCTCACTTTTTCGCCCTGTGCGCCCGGGCGATGCGGCGGATTCTGGTCGATCATGCCCGCTCCCGGCGCAGTTCGAAACGCGGAGGTGGGGATATTTGCATAGCTCTTAAAGAAGGTTTGGTCTCTGGGCAGCCTCCCGATCGAAACCTTTTGGAGCTTGACAATGCTCTCAAACAGCTGGCGGAGCTCGACCCGAGAAAGAGCCAGGTTATTGAACTGCGTTTTTTTGGCGGCCTCAGTTTGGAGGAAACCGCTGAAGCTCTGAACATTTCACCAAAAACTGTGGAGCGCGACTGGAAGATGGCCAAATTGTGGCTGTTAAGGGAATTGAGTGGGGAGAAAGATGCGACCTGAACGTTGGCGTGAGATCGAGAGGCTATGCCACGCGGCGCTGGAACAGGACGCGAGCGCGCGGGCGGAGTTTCTCGCGAAAGCCTGTGCGGGGGATGATGATCTGCGGCGGGAAGTGGAATCCCTGCTGAGGCAGGCTGAACCGGCCAGTAGCTTTCTGGAGAAACCAGCCATTGAGATGGCAACAGTCGTCTTAGCGAAGGAGAAGCAGTTGTCGGACCCCTCAAAACCGACGCTTGAGCGCGGCACCCTGATCGCCCACTATCGCCTGACCGGCAAGATCGGCGAAGGGGGCATGGGAGAAGTTTATCGCGCCCACGACACCAAGCTGCAGCGCGATGTGGCGCTCAAAATCCTTCCGCAGATCATGGCCCAGGATGCCGAGCGCATGGCGCGATTTGAACGCGAAGCGCAGGTGCTCGCCTCGCTGAATCATCCCAACATTGCGGCCATTCATGGCCTTGAAGAATCAAACGGCATCGACGCGTTGGTGATGGAACTTGTTGAGGGCGAGACTCTGGCGGAGCGGATTTCTGTAGCGGCGGGCTTTAGCCCGGCAGGTGCCGCCCTGAAGGCCGGCGCTACAACGCGGGAGCCCAGAGGGCTCCCCTACGACGACGCCCTCCCCATCGCCAAACAGATTGCTGAAGCATTGGAATACGCTCACGAGCGCGGCATCATCCATCGCGACCTGAAACCCGCCAACGTGAAAATCACTCCCGAAGGCACGGTGAAGGTGCTGGATTTCGGCCTCGCCAAGGTGCTAGGTGGCACGGGCGTCTCGCCCGTGCATGGGCAAGATGCCCATGCCACGACGGCCTCGATGACCGAACCGGGAACGCTCCTGGGTACGGCAGCTTACATGAGCCCGGAGCAGGCCAAAGGGCTGCGCGTGGACCGTCGTTGTGACATTTGGGCATTCGGCTGCGTACTCTATGAGATGCTTGCCGGAAAGAAGGCTTTTGAGGGAGAAACCATTTCCGATGTGCTGGCCTCGGTCATCAAGAGCGATCCTGAATGGGAAGCGATTCCAGAAACAACACCCCCGTCAATTCAAAGACTGATTCGCCGCTGCCTCATCAAGGACCCGAAGCAGCGATTGCGTGACATCGGCGACGCGCGAATTACAATTGAAGAAACAATCGGTGGCACGGGCGTCTCGCCCGTGGAGAATCATGGGCAGGATGCCCATGCCACTAGACCGTTGCGCCGCGCCTTGCCGTGGGCGCTGGTGGGATTGGTCTCTGTAGCGCTGATTGCCGTGGTGTTCCTGTGGAGATCGGCCACGCCCCCGCCGCAGCCCGTCATGCGCTTCACCGTCGCGCCGCCCGAAAATGCAACGCTGCCTGATGAAGGTGAGATGAGCCTTTCGACCGATGGCCGGCGGCTGGCATTTGTCGCAAAGGCTGGGCCGAACGCTCCCACTGTTCTCTGGATCCGTTCGCTTGACGCCCTCACAGCGCGACCAATTCAGGGAACGGACGGGGCAAACGGGCCTTTCTGGTCGCCGGACGGCAATTATCTCGGCTTCTACTCAAACGGCAAGCTGGAAAAGGTCGCGGTCTCCGGAGGCCCGCCGCAGACGCTGTGTGACGCCGATGGGTGGGGCGCAACCTGGAACAAGAGCGGCGTCATCGTGTTTACGAACCGCGGGCGGCTCTTCCGCGTGCCGGAAACCGGAGGCACGCCCACGCTTGTGGCCGCTCCCGACCGGGCACGTCACGAAGATCACTATCAGCGGCCCCGGTTTCTTCCGGATGGCCGGCACTTCCTCTTCCTGATCGATTCAGCTTCCTCCGCCGCCGGCAGCAGGTTTTCGATCGGCATTGGCTCGCTGGATTCCAGGGAGGTGGAGCGTTTGTCCGCCACGGGATCAAACGCGGTTTACGTTCCGCCCGGTTATCTGCTCTATTTGAACCATGCCAGACTGATGGCGCGTCCGTTCGACGCCAGGGAGCTTAAGTTCACCGGACAAGCTGTCCCGATAGTCGAGGGCCGAGGCATGGGGGGGCTGGGGGGCTATGGCCGTTTTGCAGTTTCACGCGCGGGCGTTCTGGCTTACCGAACCGGCGCGGACGCGCCTCTCAGCCAGATGGTCTGGGTGAACCGCCAAGGAAAAAAGCTGGGAACTGTTGGCGAACCCGGCGTTTACCTGGGCCCGGCGATTTCGCCCGATGGGGCTCAACTTGCCGTCGGGCGGGGAGAACCCGACAATAGCGATATCTGGGTCTACGACCTGAAGCGTGGAACCGCTTCACGGCTGACTTTTAATCCTGCCTTTGACGGCGGTCCCGTCTGGTCCGCAGATGGGAACCAGATCTTTTTCACCTCCAGCCGCCGGGGCGAGGCGGACATTTACCAGAAATCCGCCAACGGCATGGGGGGCACTCAGCCGGTCTATGTGTCCAGACAGCGATTCAAGGGAATGAATGACCTGTCACGGGATGGCCACTACGCCATTTATGGGTCGGGGCCGGGTACTGAATTGTGGATTCTGCCGCTGTTCGGGAGGAAGATACCTTCAGAGTTCATCCAGGGAAATTTCAGAGCATACCAGGCTCGAATCTCTCCCAACGGCCAGTATGTTGCTTATACGTCGAACGAGACAGGGAGATCCGAAGTTTTTGTGCAAACTTTTCCTCAGCATCGGGGCAAGTGGCAATTCTCGACGGGTGGCGGGACGGAGCCGAGGTGGCGGGGCGACGGGAAGGAACTATTTTATCTAAACCCGGACGATGG
>DATLWV010000305.1:0-15575 GCA_035576145.1 Terriglobia bacterium | reverse complement strand
GATCCAGAATTTCATCGCTTCCTATAATCCTCTGGAGCATCCGGAGACCGCGAAGCTGGCGTTTGAATCGTCACCCGCAGCTTCCATTAAGACCTGGCGCTCGCCGGTGCTGCTGATCCAGGGCGATGACGACCGCAACGTTCCGTTCAACCAGACGGTCCGCCTGGCCGTGGCTCTGCGCAAGCAGGGAGTGCCATTCGAACTGCTGGTGCTGCCAGATGAAATTCACGGCTTCCTGATGCATCGGAGCTGGCTCAAGGCTTACCACGCCGCCGCGGATTTCTTCGGCCAGCAGTTCCACATGCCGGACTAAAAGCCCGCTCAGTTCCGATGAAAGAAAGGACGCATCGTCAATGGCAAAACGAAGAAACTCAAAGTCGCCGGGCAGGCGTCAATTTCTGCAATCTTTGAGTGCAGGGACGGCGGGCCTGATTTTGCCGGGCGGAAGGATTTCCGCCGATCCGGACCAGGCCAGCGAGCAGGGAAAGGGCATTCCGCCTGCCGGTGCGACCGTCGAGCCTAAGCGCCCGCTCACAGCAGAAGAGGGCCTGAAGGTATCCGAGGAAGCGGGGGCCGTAACGGTATCCGGCGAGACGTTCGCGTATACCTTCAGCAAAGTGAACGGGCTGATCACCGGCCTGCGCGTGCTGGGGCAGGAACTGCTGGCTGACGTCCCCGTTCCGAACCTTGAGCTGGCCGAGCAACTCGACCGCAACTTCTCACCCTATTCGGCCAGCCGCGAAACCCAGGCGCATCTCACCATCAAGAAGAAAGAGCCTTCGCAAGTGATCATCGAGGCTGAAGGCAGCTATGTTTCAGAAGCAGGTGCTCGGTTCCCGCTGGTTTATTCCATCACTTACGACATTGCGATTGATGGCGTGGTGATCATCGACGTGAACAACACGGCGCGCGGGGAACGCTGGTTGCGATGGCTCAGGCTTTCGGGCGGCGCCGTCCGGGCCTCAAGCGTAAGCTTCGTCTCATGGATGCCGGAACAGTTCGGGTCAGAAGGCTCGCAGTACCAGTTCCGGCCGGTCGGGTCCCGCGACGGGAAGATCCTTTCCGGAGTGTTCATCCCGTGGTTCTGGCTGGGCGACAAGCGGGTGGGGATGGAAATCAGCACCTGCAAGGTGGATACGCAGACCTGGAACAGTGTGGATGGCTCGCAGCGGCATGACCAGAACGAGATGTTTTCTGTAGAAAAGACTGGCGACCGCATCGAATGGGTGAACTACCTGGTTAGAAACACCGCCACGCTCACCCGCGAAGGATGGACGCGGAGAGGACGGTTCGTGCTGGCAGTGACGCCTTCGAAGAAGTTCGATCCGTACTACGCCATGCTTAAGGGCGCCATCCTCGGTCCTTACCAGCACCGGCCCCAGTGGACGCCGCCCACGGAAGAGCAGATAGCGACACTGGCGCGGAATGGATACAACCTCGTGGTGGGAGTGGCAAACTGGTTTTCCGGTGATTACGTAGCTCTGAACGAAGCTGACCTGCACCGCACGATCGAAGTTTGCCACAAGCATGGCATCAAGGTGATCCCTTACATCACGCTCATGGACCTCTGCAACGCAAGTAAGGCTTTCCGCGACAACGCCGAAGAATGGGCCATCGAACCGACCGTCGAGCACTTCCGAGCCACGCAGGAATTCGTCCGGAATGGGGCAGAAGCTGAAGACGCCTACCGTATGGACCCTGAGCAGGAAACAACCCTGATGTGTCCGGGCGCGCCCGGCTGGCGCGACTACTGGAAGCAACAGATCGCTCGCGTCGTGGAGCAGTACGACTTTGACGGCCTCTACTTTGACTTCTGGTACGGCAAGATGGTCTGCGAGAATTGGCGGCACGGCTGCGGAGGCCGGTTCCGGACATACACCATCCTGGGCGCTCGCGAGATGATGGCCTATGCCTACAACCTGCTGCGGGCGAAGAACCCGCACGCCATCATCAAAGCGAATACAAACCTGCTTTCGACAGCATTGCTGACAAGCTTTATTGACCTGCGCCTGGTGGGAGAATCGCGGGACATCACGGTGCTTGATCCCGATTCGCGCCGGTGGCTCTACAGTTCCTACCGGCTGGGAGAACCGACGGACATTCTGTGGGCGAAAACGCCGTGGAACGATGTTCGGAAGGCGTCATTCGCTGCGTTGATCAATTTTCTGCCTCAATACTACGACCACCCCCGATTCTCGCCGCGGGAGGGATACGATGATTTTGACGTCTTCCGGTATTTCGGCGCGGAAACCGGGACATGGCACCTGGGAATGCAGGGACAAAGCGTGTTGCCCGTGGGCCCCGCTCAAGTTGTTGCCAATGTGGTTGAGAAGTCTGGCGATATCCTCGCGACGCTTATCAACACCAGTGAAAACAAGGTCACAGCCGAGGCGCCGTTAAAGGCCGGGTACGTTGCTTACCACCCCATGGCCGGACAACTGTTTCACGGTGAAAATGGCCACGTAAGAATTGAATTGGACGGGTGGGCGCATCGGCACTTGATTTTTGTCAAAGAGCCATCGCACCCACAAGTGCTCTTTGCTCTCGGCGCTCACAAACTGGAATTCGAAAAGTGGGACACCCGGTCGCGAAGGCTTGGTTTCTCACTCAGCGCGCTCGCCGGAGCCCCGCTGCAGATCACGCTTTACGGCTCCCTCCCGATACGGGAAATTACAGAGCACAACGGAAAATCTGTCGCGTTCAATTGGTCGAGGGAAACGAGTCTGGCCCGGTTTGATGTCACCCATGAGACGGGAGCCCGATTTGTGGCGCACTTCTAGCGAACCGTGGCCCGCCGAGGACGAGTTGCAATCACTGCCCGCAGCGCAAGCCGGAGAGTTGCTGAACAGACCGGCACTGTCGCGCTCGACTACTGCCCCTCAACAAACGCTGCGCTGTGCACCGGAGCTGGCATGGGCTGGCCCGGCCTGAGGGCGTTCCACAGAATTCTGTTCAGCGCATCAGGATCGGCGCGGTCAATGTCTGAGAAATCGAGCTTGGCTGAGGCCACGGCGCCCGGCCCCGTCTTTGGATTCCTGGCCATGAGATCGGTTCGCGGCATGATCGTCTCATAGGCCCAAAGCTTCGGGTGGCTTTGGAAGCAGCGGTACATGGGCGTAGCCGCGCGATCGTACTGGGTCATGATAGGCAGCCCCAGAATCAACTCCATCGTGTGTACCATCGACGCCGTGGTGTAGTGAGTGCTGTCCACTAACCCCTGCCGCGCATAGGGCGAAATCACCAGCCCCACGGTGCGATGCACGTCCACGTGGTCCGGGCCGTTCTGGGCGTCGTCTTCGATTACAAAGATGGCAGTTTCCGGCCAGAAGCGCGAGTGTGTGACGGCCTCAACCATGCGGCCGAGCGCCAGGTCGTTTGATCCCACCGTGGCCTTGGGAGTGTAGGCGCCCGCTGCCAACCCATGTGTGTGGTCCTCGGGCAGGCTCATCACCATGAACTGCCACCAGCGGCCGGTCTTTTCGGCTTTCTGCAGGTCATCAATAAAGACTTTCGCCTTGTCAGTATCACGGCCCTGGCGGTCCATCAGCCAGGCTTTGCTGAAGTGTCCTTCCAGCCCGCTCACCGAGTCGTACTGCGGAGCCTGCCCGGGATCGGAGACAAAATGAGCGAACTCACCATAGCTGATATAGCTAATACCGTGCCTTCGGCAATTGTCCCAAAGATAGCCGGCGGGCGACGCCGTGAGCCGCTCGTCCGCTTTGGGCTCGCCGCGGCGGCTGTAGCTGGAAGGCCAGGCCTTCTCAGTAAAGTTCGTAGCGTAAGCTGCGTTTGACCACTGGTGGCCGTCTTCTGAAACTTCACCGTTAACGTAAAGGTTATCGAGAATCACCGTCTGGTTCGCCAGCTTGTGGGCATTGGGAGTAATCTCGTTGCCGAACAGCACGAGGTTGGGATCTCCGTTGCCACGGCCGAGATCGCCAAACACCTGATCATAGGTTCGGTTTTCTCGAATGATGTAGAGAACGTGCTTGATGTGGCTGAAGGCGTCGCGCGCCTCCGCCTCCTCTTGCGGAGAAATTCCCTGCTGAGGCCTCGGAACATTGGCATACACCTGCTTTGTATACGCTTTGAGCTCATCCGGCCCTGGCACGGGGATGATTTCGAGATGCCCGGAAAGGATGTTGCCCACATAGTCGTAAGGGGTTGAGGGGTCGGGAGCCTTATTGGGAAATTTGCCCTGCGCCGGCACGGTGGCTCGAGAGCCCATGCCCTTTCCCGTCGCCACCAGCAATTTCTTTCCGTCAAGAGTAACGCCGATGGCGCTGGGGTACCAGCCGGTGGGAATGAATCCCAGCACACGTGAATCGGCTTTCCGCGCGATGTCGATCATCGCCACATCATTGTTGTCCGCGTTGGCAACAAAAAGGAATTTACCGTTGGAACTGACCGCCAGGGCGTCAGGAGTGGACCCGACAGGGTCCTGCGGGTGGAGCGAGGTCTTGATGGTTTCGATGACCTTCCCACCGGCTATGACGCTTACGCTGTTCGAACCTGCGTTCGCAACAAACAATCGGCCGTCGGAAGAATAAGCCAGGTCGCTCGGTTGTGCTTCCACCGGCACTCGCGCAGTCTCATTCAACCTGCCAGCATCCAGCAGACTGACCGACTTGTCTCCCCAGTTGGAAACCGCCACGGTCCGGAAATCAGGAGAAATAGCAATAGCAAACGGGCGATAGCCGACCTTTGCAGACGCAAGCACGGAGCCGGCCTTAGGGTCCAGCTTGTAGACGGTGTCTCCCGGATTGTTGACCACGTAAAGTGCCCCGTCGCGACCGACGGCGATGCCGGCAATGAAACGGTCCTTTTCCGGCAACCCCGGAATGGCAAGGCCGGGGCGGGGCGAGAGTCGATTGTTTCGCAGCGTTACGCGCAGTACGGGCCTCGTTAGAGACTCGCGCACCGCGGGCTGGAGCGGAACCCTTTCCAAGTTCCGGTCGAATCTTTGAAGGAGCGGTCCTCCACCGGAGATAAAAATATTTGACCGGGAAGAGTCCGCCCCAAGACCGGCCCACACCTTCCCCAGCTCAAGGGTTTCGAGGACTTTGCCGGCGGCAATATCCACCAGGCTCAGCGAGTGGTCATGATACCCGCCGGTCAGGACCAATGCCCTGCCGCCAGTCAGGGGCAGCACGCGCAAGGGCATATCACCCGCCAGGTCTACGATCCTTCCTGCGGGAGTAATCTTCCAGCCGCTTGGCAACTCTGTCGGCGCCGCGTTCGGAGTTGCAGGGAAGTTGCTCCCAAGCAGCAGGAGAAAAGCCACTGCCAGCAGCAGTCCGCACGACACGACCTTCCAGTTTGGTCGCATGATCGAACCTCCTGATCAGTTCCTCTGGTGGCCCTTGCCACGCATTAGAGAACGAATCCCCAGATGATTTCGCGAATGATTATACCGCTCAACAGGCTGCTGATAGTTACAGCAAGATGAAATTTTCGACCCAACAGGTGGCCTTTCGCCTGGCCACACGAGGGAGGCCGCCAAATTGCTTCAGAAGACCCGGATGAAAAACCGGTTTTGACGGAGTTCGTCGGGGTGTACAATCCAAGCAGCCTTGGGGTCAAGAAGAGAAAACCTGAAGGATCTACGCTGACCTGTAAGCAGAGGACCATCACAAGGAAATTCCACTAAAGGAGATGGTGTCAATGTCTGGCAAGATTGAACAGATTCCTGAACAAACCCGATGGGAGATGGCGACGAAAGGATTGACCGGCGCGTTCACGGCTATAAGCAATGCGTTTGCGAAGGCTTTGGGGCAGCAAAAATTTGAGGAGTTTAATGGAGCGCTCTGGCATGAAGCAGGAAAACAGGCAAAGCCGTTCGCGGACTCCCTCGGATTAGCCACCGGGGGCGCAGCTGACATCGAAGAGGCCACACACCTCCTGGCCCAGGCGATGATGGGCCCGGAATTTGTATTTGAAGTGGTTGAAGCAACCAATGACAGATGCGTGGGAAGAACCACTCAGTGCCCCTGGCACAAAAGGTGGAAGGAGCAAGGCCTTGGCTCCGATATTTGCACCGTTGGACACCAGCAATGGGGTAATGCGGCGGTTGAAAGTTTGAATCCAAACTTCACTTTCAAGCTAAACAAAAATATGGTCAGCGGCGACGCGCATTGCGAGTGGGTCGTCGAGCGGAAGAAGTAATGTGCCGCCTCGGCTGCCTCTTGTAGAAGCAGTCTTCCTACCGCAAGTGTGTGGGAAACCGGTCCAGCGCTGGCGGCCGAGGCACCAGCACCGGCTGTACCTACTTGTTCACGAACTGGAGGGCCTTTGTCTGCGCGGGAACATCGACCAGCGCGGCCTTCACCCCAGCATTCGCCTTAATGGAGCAGTTCAGTGGCTTGCCGTCACCTTTTGCGGTGCATGAACTCCACGAGGAAGGCAGGTTCCACTTGAGCGTGAGCGGTACATCATAAATTCTGGCGTCCAACGGCCAGGAGAGCGCAAACATGGAGCTTTGATCGGAGGATTCGCCAGGCTCAACCTTGAGCGCTTTTGTCTCCTGAATATAACGGACGACGTCACCGAACGTGGCGGTCCAAATCTCCGTGTGCGCCGCCAGAAAGCCTGCCAACTCGTCCAGTGCCTGAGTCGTGACCGAGAGCCACTGCCCGCCGACGCCGTGAAAAACGTATACCCCCCAGTTGTGCCCCTGCCGAACAGGCTCCAGTTGATCCAGCAGGCTGGGGAAGTCTTTTCCAAACGTCCAGCCGAGGACCGGGACCGTAAGCGGATTAATGTCATCGGCAACGACAGGCGCCCAACTGTTGTAGCCACGTGCCGCAAAGTAGTACTGTGCCACGTACTCCAGGTAGCGAGCCTGATTGCGAGCAAGATCGGCCTCGCCGCCAAAAGTCATGTCGCCGCAAGGATAAGCAAAGGTCAGGCCCCGTCGGACGCCCAACCGCTCGATGATGGCCTCGGAGCTTTCCCGGATCTCCTTGAGCATCATGTCCGGGGTGTAATTCTGGGAATGAATCTTGATTTGTTTGAGCATGCAGGGATGGTTCACAGTGTGGCTGGCGATTTCATTCCCCTCTGCCGCCAAACGCGCCCAATCGTCCGGCCGCTTGCGCCATGAGTTCAAGTTGCCGGTGATCACAAAGAATGTGCCGTTGATGCCGTGCTTCTTCAGCACCGGACCTGCGTTATCAAGCTGAGTCTGCATCCCGTCGTCAAACGTCAGACTGATGGCGGCGCTGCGGTCCCCCGGCCACATCGTCGGACTGGGAAGCGCCGTGGCCGACGCAGGGGCACTGGCTGAGGGAAAGCCTACTGCGGCGGCTGTGGCAGCTTCCAGAAACTGACGGCGGCTGATTGAATCCTTCATTGGCTTTGGCTCCTCTCCTGGTTCCAATCCTTTACCGGCCTCGCGCACGAGGCAAGAAACATGACGTTTGCGCCGCCCTTCTACGCATGGCAACCGGGGACACCACCGGCCTCACCCAGGGCGTGATCGGCCGGGACGTTTTTCCCGCTCCAGACCTTTTGCTGTGTCCAGGGCTGCGGCGGGTTTTTCCAGAACGGGTCGTCCGGCGGCAGCCCCAGCGGAAGCCACGCTGCCGAACATAGATAGCAACTGCCCGTGGAGATATAACCTTCTCCAATTGCAGGCTGGTGCCCGCAAAAGCCCACCTTCAGCCAGCCGTTCGCGTCGAACGTGCCCGGAGCCTCAATCATGCGGCGCATCACCGCCGTCAGCGCACAGCGGACCTGCTCCGGCGACACGCCTTCCGGGAGCTGGCGTCGCAGCGCTATGCTGGCAAGCAAGTGAAACGCGCCAAAGCGATAAGCCAGTGACCGGCCAATGGCGGGATAGGTTCCCTCCGGGCTGATCAGGCGCTCCTGGATGGCGGCATAGCGCTGGGCCCGCGCCAGAACGGCTGGCCGCATCGAGTCCCAGTCACTGGAATGTTTTGAGACAGTATCCAGCACGTCAAGCAGCATGGGCTGAATCACAATGCTGTTGTAGTAATCCCAGTGGAAACGCGGACCGTCTCCATACATGCCGTCGCCCAGGTACCAGTTTTGGTGTTCCCGCATAGCGTAATCAACGCGCACCTTGTCCCACCACTCGCCCATCAAACACAAGCCGGCTTCGACAATAGCGCTGAACAGAAGCCAGTTGTTGAACCCCGGACGGATCACTCGCGTTGACTCGAGCGCGTGCACCAGGTTGTGCCGGGTCTTCGTGTCCAGTTTCTCCCACAGCTCGGTGGGCGCGCGCAGCACGGCCTGGGCCAGGAATGCGGCGTCCACAACGGGCTGGGCACCCTTGTCGAAATTCATGAAGTCGGCGGATGCAGGGTCGGTTGCTGCGGTAATGGCCGCACGGGCCCATTCGATGTGCTGGCGCCTCAACTGGCCTTCCGTCCCCTCTGTCGGCCCCGACTCAAGCCAAGGGGCAATGCCGCAAAGCAGACGCCCGGTCGCTTCCAGATATGTAAATCGGCGCCGGTCTTCCACATTGCCGTGCGGCGCTTCCACCGGCATCAGAGCTTTCAACTTCTTCTCGCTGAGAGCGCGCAGTACGGGGTCGGCAACGCGGACTACGACCTCGACCCAATAGCGGCGGTCTTCTTCTCCCGTCACTTGTGGCAATGAGGACGAAAGTGCGGGCACCGATTTCATCGAGGCCAGCGCGCCTGCGGCGGCAATATTCTTCAAAAAAATCCGGCGTGCTGCACCTTTCGTGCGTGATAGCAAAGTATGCTTCGACATAGCCGCCTTTTTAACAGCCCGTGGAGCTTTTGGCAAGGGAAGATGCACGTTTTTGAGGTTTGGCGAACGACATGGCTCGGGAAAATACATTCCGGCAGTATCGGATTTGATACGGCACATCGGGGCGCGCTAACATCTAAGCAGATGAGGTGCAGGATGCGCGGAAAAGCCTTTTGGGCAATGGTTGCCACGGCGCTGGCTGGACTGATGCTGAGCCCGCTACTAATACATGCGGCCGTCGTCAAGCTGTTCCTGAAAGACGGCACCTATGTCATGGTGAAGAGCTATGAGGTTAAGGGTGACCGCGTCCGCTACTACAATCTGGAAAGCTCGGACTGGGAAGAGATGCCCAAATCTCTGGTGGATTTTGAAGCGACCGAGCGCGGCGAATCCGAAAAGAAAGCTGAGCAGGCCAATCAATTGAAAGCCGCTGAGGAGTTGCAGAACCAGCGGTTTGAAATTCCTGCAGACAACGGCTACGAGATCAAGCCGGGAGTCCGGCTGCCCGGCAATGGCGGTGTGTACGCCTACGACGGAGCGCGGGTGATCCACCTGATCCAGGAACCGGCCAAAGTGGTAACCGACAAAAAGCGTATTGCGCTGATCATGGTGATGCCCGGACCGCTGCTGAAGAAACAGGCGCTGGTGGTGCTGCCGGCCGACAAAGCCGCCGTGCGGATTACCGTTCCGGACCCGGTGTTTTACGTTGAGGACACCGACAACTGGCCCATGCGCGCGCTACTGGTACCGCTGAAGCAGAAGAAAGACTCACGGGTGGTTGAGAAGATCCAGTCCGGGATCGGCCTGGGGAAGTCCGGGGAAAAGCGAACGGACATCCCACTCGAGCATAAACAACTGGCTGCGGGCGTCTTTGAACTGAAGCCCACCCAGCCACTCGATTCGGGCGAGTACGCTCTCGGAGAAATGCTCGAAGAGAAACTCAACATCGCCGTGTGGGACTTCGGAATTGATCTGCCAGGATCGAGCCAGAATGTTGCCCGCTGATTGTCGAGACGCCGAAGAGCCGTGGCTACAGGGAACGGCCGTTACGAGCTCTGTTTTTCAGAGATGGACTTGGCCTGAGTAAACAGCAGCAGATAGTCACGCCCCCCAGCCTTGGAATCCGTACCTGACATATTAAACCCGCCGAAAGGATGGCCACCCACCAGCGCTCCCGTACACTTGCGATTGAAGTAGAGATTGCCAACGTGGAAGCGCTCCGCAGCTTTTTCGATCTTCGCCCGGTTCTTGGTGTAGACGGCGCCGGTCAGGCCGTATTCCGTGTTGTTTGCAACCCGTAGGGCTTCATCAAAATCCGCTGTCTTCAGGACGGCGAGCACCGGCCCGAAAATCTCCTCCTGCGACAGCCGGGCATCGGGCGGAACATCGGCAATAATGGTGGGCGCAAGGAAATGACCGTGACCAGCCGCTTCCTTACCACCTGCAACAAGGCGGCCTTCGCCCTTTCCGATTTTGATGTACTGAAGGATCGATTCTTTGGCACGACCGTTAATAACCGGACCCATGTAAGTTTCAGGGTCCGACGGATCACCCACTTTGATGGCCTCAACCCTTTCCTTCAGTTTCTCCAGGAAAGGTTCATAGACCATCTCCACCACAATGGCGCGCGAGCAGGCCGAACACTTCTGGCCCTGATAGCCAAAAGCCGAAGCAGCCACGCCCTCGACGGCCGATTCCAGGTCGGTCTCACTGTCAACAATAATCGAATCCTTGCCGCCCATTTCGGCGATAACGCGCTTGATCCAGATCTGCCCGGGTTGAGATTTCGCAGCCAGTTCGTTGATGTGCAGGCCCACTTCCTTTGACCCGGTGAAGGCGATGTAACGCGTCCGGGGATGCGCCACCAGAGCGTCACCCACCGTGGAGCCTGGGCCCGGCAGGAAATTCACCACCCCGGCGGGCATGCCCGCTTCTTCCAATGCTTCAAAAAACTTGTAGCCGATGGTGGGTGAGTCGCTTGAGGGTTTCAACACCACGGTGTTGCCAGCCACAATCGAGGCCGCCGTCATCCCGACCAGAATGGCCAGGGGAAAATTCCAGGGAGGGATGACAATCCCGACTCCAAGGGGAATGTACTCCAGTCGGTTCCGTTCGCCCGGCACGGGAGTTATGGGCTGGCGGCCAGTCAATCGCAGCATCTCCCGGGCATAGAACTCGCAAAAATCAATCGCTTCGGCTACGTCGGCATCAGCTTCTGCCCACGACTTCCCCACCTCATAAACCATCCAGGCGGCGAAATGAAACTTGCGGTCCCGGAGGATCTTGGCCGCCAAAGTCAGCACTTTCACCCGCGTATCCACTGGTGTGCGACTCCAGCTTTCAAAGGCCTTTTCCGCTTTCTCGATGGCCAGTGCGGCCAGTGTGGGGTCGCCTTTTGAAAAGGTTCCCACCACCTGGTCCTTGACTGAAGGATTATAAGAATTGAAAGTTTCTTCTGTTTCGATGCGCTCAGAGCCAATCACTGCAGGATATGTCGCTCCAAGCTCTTTCTTAACATCTTCAAGAGCTTCCTTCATTTGGCGGAAGTGCTCAGGATTGCCCTTGAAGTCACACAAAGGCTCGTTCTTAAACGATGCAAGCTGCATTCGCGTCCCCCCCAGTTTGTATCCCCCCAAAACGTCCATTATATCGGCAACTCTGGACTGCGGGTAACTGATATCCAGCTAAAGCGCCGAAATCGCGGGCCAAACAGAGAATTCGCGCCGCGAAAGGGTCCGAAGGATCTGGCTTGGGCAGATGGCAGGGCTCGCAAGAGCGGCCGTTTCTTCAAATGTCGCGATCTTTCAATTCTCTCAGGATGAAAGAGCCCCGGCCGGAAAGGGAGGAAGCGGATGTATCAATTGGGCTCGGTGTGGCCGTGGAAAATTCGAACCAGGTGGATCTGTGTTCCGCCGTCGTGTGGCCTAAGGGAAACAACCTTGTCCTGCTCGCCGTAATTCATTTCAATAACCACCTTGCCCTCGCGGTCCGTCCGGGTAATTTTGGTGACTTCGCCACCCAACTGCTTTTTGTAAAAATCCTGAACCTTGCTCAGCGAGTCAGGCGTGTTGAACTTTGCCGCGGCAATGCGAAGATTTGTGTCGTTAGGCAGGTCGAAGCTGAGCGAAACGGAATTATCGTCCCCGGAATCTGTCGCCCGCGCAGCTCCTGGATAAACTGGAAGCCCGAGGCGCAGATCGCTGGCGTTCTGCTCTTTAGCAATCCTGAAGTTGCCGATCGGCGTCCTGACCGTAACTACTTTGCTGTCCGAACCAGCCTCGGTGACTTTGATCTGGACGCCGTGGGAAAGGATACGCAGACCGAACCAGACCATGAAGATGCCGGATGCAATGATAAACGCTATAACCAGCAGGATTGCCCAGACGACATGCTTATCCAGTGGCTTGCGTGGAGGTTGGACTGGCGTCGGGGAAATAGCCAAGGTGTTCTCCTTTCTTTGAAAGCATTCTACCGCACCCACCTGGCCGACCGGGAAGAGAATTGCTGCGGTCCACTTATTCATACGTTAATTGCTGGATACCGGTTCCGCAGGATAATCATGCCGCCGGAACCGGCGCCTTGCATGATTTATATTGTGAGCCAAGGCCACCGGTTTAGGAGATCAAGAGAACTCCACGTGCTGCCTATTCAAGCTCCTGAGACACTGAAGGCCAGGAGAAGAAATTCTCAAATGTGTGCTGAGAACTGTGCCGAAACCGTTCTCGCGAACCTTGAGGAGGCAGAAACCGGGTGTTATGCTGGTCGTTCATCTACAAACCAGAAGCGGAGGCGAAAGAGAATGCAATTTCGAAAACTGGGTCATAGTCGGTTTTCATTGTCAGCTCTCGGGCTGGGCTGTATGGGCATGTCGGAATTTTACGGGAGTCGGGATGATGAGGAATCCATTGGAGTCATCCACCGGGCGCTGGACCTCGAGGTGAATTTTCTTGACACGGCCGACGTCTACGGCAAAGGGAAGAACGAGGAACTGGTGGGGAAAGCCCTCCGCGCCCGCCGGGACCAGGTGGTTCTGGCAACCAAGTTCGCCAATGTCCGGGACGAGGCAGGAAACTTCGTCGGTATCAGTGGGCGGCCTGAATACGTGAAACAGGCGTGCGAGGCCAGCCTGCGGCGGCTTCAGGTGGACACGATCGACCTTTATTACCAACACCGGGTTGACATCAACGTGCCGATTGAAGAGACCGTCGGAGCCATGTCGCGGCTGGTGGAAGAAGGCAAGGTGCGCTGCCTGGGGCTTTCAGAAGCTGCGCCTGCAACCATCCGGCGGGCGCACAGGACGTACCCGATCAGCGCGCTGCAAACCGAATACTCCCTGTGGAGCCGGGAGCCGGAAGACGAACTGATTTCCCTTTGCCGCGAACTGGGAATTACCTTTGTACCTTACAGCCCACTGGGCCGCGGCTTCCTGACCGGCAGGTTCAAGACTCCCGACGATTTTGAAGCGGGCGACTGGCGGCGAAATAACCCGCGATTCCAGGGAGATAACTTCAAGCGCAATCTGGATCTGGTGCGGCGTATTGAAGAGATGGCGGGTGAAAAAGGTTGCAAGCCCGCGCAACTCGCCCTTGCCTGGGTGCTGGCTCAGGGAGAAGACATGGTTCCCATCCCCGGAAGCAGCCGCCGGACGCACCTTGAAGAAAACCTGGCGGCAATTGAAATAAGGCTCACCGCAGAGGACCTTCAGCGGATCGACGAAGTTGCTCCCAAAGGCGTCGCCGCCGGCGACCGCTACCCGGAAGGCGGGATGAAAGTGGTCAACCGGTAGCTTGTGCTGTTTTAGTGACCGAATTTCCCGAAAGGTTGCAGGCTTGCAACCGAAATTAGTCGCAGCACTCCAAGCAGGATTGATGAGGATGCTTCATGACTTCCAGAAAAACTAAGAGCCCTAAACGTCAGCCAGTGCGTTCCGAAAGAGAAAGACCAAAGTGCGGGCTGTGCGGCAAGACGCGAAAATTGATTCGAACCGATTGCTGTGGCAACTGGATTTGCGATGACGAAGACTCGTACGTCATGTTCTCTTATGCCAAGAACAGTTGCCACAGGAATCATAGCCGCTATACGCTGTGCGGGTATCACTATACCGAAGAGCATAAAGGCGATTGGAAAAACTGCGAGAAGTGCAGAAAGAGCTTTAATACCGAAATGTACGTCTGGTATGGAACCAATGAATACAACTTTGTGAAGCTCGAAAATCCCCCTCCGTACGAACCGACCCGATGCTCAAATTGCCATCGCGTTATCAGACTCTCTGAGGAGCCTTTCTCGACAAAAGGCGATGGGTATTTCTGCGAGTCCTGCACCGAAGCCATGATCTCTTAGCAAGGTCCAAGACAGTAACGGCTTCCCAGCCTTGCGCGGCGGCCCGCTGACAAGTTACGCCTTCAGAAAAATGCACCTGCCGATGGTTCATGCTGAAAGCTGTCAAAGAGGAATGATGAGACAATGGGGACACTAAAGACGGGGCGGCTGGACCTTAATGACCATCGTGACATGGAAAGTTGCAAAGAAGCGCTGCTGAAGATCGCGTCAAGGCAATCGTCTTACTACGCATTACGCTTCAAGCCAGAATATTACTTCGAATTACCGGGAGCCAAGCCTCCACGGAGTGCCGGCTGGTACGTAATGCTAGAGGCGATGACCCAAGTATACGTTGGTAGGTCCGACAACCTGAACAGCCGGCTCAATTCAAACCAAGGAAGCACGGACAACTTTGCTAAGAAGTTAAGGACCTCCAATTCGGAGCGCAACTTTGTTAAGAAATTCCTTGAAATAGGGCATTTCAAAAAACTTAGAGAGTGCGTGTTCATACGGGATGAATTTTCCAATCAATCGGCGTCGACCCCAATGAAGTTACTGACACGGGCAAAGAGAACATAGAGAAGCTCCTCAACACCCGTCGAGGATTCATAACATTCCGGGGTCAGGTGCTATTGATACGCTGGAAAACCAGTGACGCGCTCGCCGATGATGAGTGTGTGGATGTTGTGTGTGCCTTCATACGTGAGGACCGATTCCAGATTGCACAGGTGCCGGAAAACGGGATACTCGTCGGCCACGCCGTTGGCGCCCAAAATATCGCGGGCGCTGCGGGCAATGTCGAGCGCGATTTTGACGTTGTTCCGCTTCAGCATGGAAACGTGGGCGAAGTCAGCGCGGCCAAGGTCTTTCAAACGGCCCACGTGCAGCACCAGCAGCTGCGCCTTGGTGATTTCAGTAATCATCTCTGCAATCTGCGCCTGCACCAGTTGGTGCCCGGCAATGGGTTTGTCGCCGAACTGCTTGCGCACCTTGGCGTATTCGAGAGCTTCGTTGTAGCAGGCCATGGCGGCGCCCACAGCTCCCCAACCGATTCCGTAGCGCGCCTGGGTCAGGCAATCGAGCGCCGCTTTCAGACCCGTGGCGGCGGGGAGCATGTTGGCAGCGGGAACCCGAACGTCAGCGAGCGACAGTGACGAAGTCACGGAAGCGCGCAGCGACAGCTTGCCTTTGATGTCTTTGGTGGTGTAGCCGGGTGTGTCCTTTTCCACCAGGAAACCTCGAACTCCCTCGGGCGTTCGCGCCCAGACCAGCGCCACATCGGCAATCGAACCGTTGGTGATCCAGGTCTTCTCACCGTTCAGGACGTAATCGCCGCCGTCTTTGACAGCGCGAGCGCGCATGCCGCCGGGATTTGATCCGAAGTCCGGTTCCGTGAGGCCGAAGCACCCGATCGCTTTTCCCTGTTGGAGTGCCGGGAGCCATCGCCCCTTCTGCTCTTCGGAACCAAAAGCATGGATGGGATACATCACCAGCGCGCTCTGGACCGAAACAAA
>DATLWV010000304.1:0-4436 GCA_035576145.1 Terriglobia bacterium | reverse complement strand
ATATTTGTCGTAACGAGTAATATCAAGACACTTCGTTACAGCTATCCATTCGCCGGGTTTGACTCAGCGGAAGTGGCGGTCCAGTTCGGAGGCGTAGCGACGACCCACACGGGCGGCATTTTGCTCCAGCCACACCGAGAGCTGTGTTTTCCCAAGCGGCGGCCGATGTGAAACCAGGAGATTGGCCATCAGGCCGTCAATCTCTTCCTTCGTCAGAATGACATCATGGACGGCCAAACCCAGCAACCGGGTCAGCACGTAAGCCAGGGCCGGAGTGACATGACTGACGCGGATGTTTCGTCCCAGGGTCCTGGCGATAAGCTGGACAAGGCCGTTAAAGGAATAAGTCTCAGGCCCCACTGCGTCGACTATGACGTTTTCCTGACTTCGGGCGGCGTCGATTGCAATCTGCGCAAGGTCTTCCACAAAAATAGGCTGCAGCTGATATTCACCCGAGCCGGGGACCGCAAATACCGGGAAATGGCGGACCATCCAGGCAATGTTGTTGATCAGAATATCTTCCAGGCCAAAAATGACGGTTGGGCGGATGATTGCCCATGAAAGCGCGGACTGTGCCAGCGCCGCTTCCAAAACTGCCTTGCCATGGTAGTAAGGCAGGGGGGAATCTTCAGAGGGGTTGGCAATGCTGACGTGGACGAACTTCCGGACGCCTGCCCGCTCCGCTGCACGGATCAAAGTCTGCGTGTTGGCGACAGCGTTCTTAAACGATTGGCGTCCGTGCGAAAACCTGACCCAGTAAGTGTTGTAAATCGTCGAAGCTCCCTCGAGATTCCTTCGCAGTTCTGCGGGATTTTCAAAATGGTAGGGAACCACTTCAATCTGGCTGCCGAAGGGATTCTCGCGGGCCGGGTGGTTGGTCAAGGTCCTGACGCGACGACCTTCGGATAAGAGCGTGCGCGTGATGTACTTCCCGGAATAGCCCGTAGCCCCCGTGACAATGTCCAACTCAGGCATGCTGTGTCTCCATGCGCCTCTTAGCCATTTGAGCAAGCGCCCACGCGGCGTGTTCACGGACGACAGGGTCTTCATGGAGTGAGAGCTCTTTGAGCTTTGGGATGAAGCGGCGGTCGCCGGAATTGCCCATCACCACGCACAGGTTGCGCAGCCAGCCGCGATATTTGGGCCGCTTGATGGGCGAATGCGCGAAGGCCAGGCGGAAATCCTCCTCGCTCACTTGCGCCAGCCCGTCGAGCGGAGGGTTGAACAAAGAGAAACGGAGCCCCGGAGGTAGATCCGCTTTCCCGCTGGATTCTCCATCACCGGCGTCAGACGGCGCTGAAAGGGTTATCACCATGGGTTGGAATTCGGCCAGCGTAGTTGTGGCAGCCCCGGTGCGGCCGAATCCCTTCTGGGAACTTGGGGAGCTGACCGCCGAGGACTGACTGCTGGTTGCCGATGGCTGCCTACTGTTCCAGGGGCAAACGTCCTGGCAGATGTCACAGCCAAAGATGTTGGAGCCGATCTGTTCCCGATACATTTCCGGAATGGAACCTTTCAGTTCAATGTTAAGGTAGGCGATACAGCGCGAAGCATCCATCACATAGGGATCCGTCAACGCTCCCGTGGGGCAGGCATCCAGGCAGCGCGTGCAGGAGCCGCAACGGTCTGGCGCGGGCAGGTCCGGTTCAATTGCCAGGCTGGTCAGTACCACGCCGAGAAAGAACCAGGAGCCCTTCGCCGGATTAATCAGGCAGGTATTCTTGCCCGTCCATCCAATGCCGGAATAGCGCGCGAAGGCCCGCTCCACGATAGGGCCGGTATCTACGTAGACGCGTGTTTCGACGCCGGGCTCAAGGTTTTCGATTACCTTTCTCAATTTCTCCAGTTTGGCGCGCATCGTCTCGTGATAATCCCGCCCCCAGGCGTAACGGGATATCCACGCGCGAGTGCCCGGCGCGTCACCGGATGACCCGGACAGGGGTTTCATTTCAACTGGCGAGGAAGCGGCGGAGGCTTCTGTTGAATAGGGAAACGGCGCGTTATAGATGAGGGCAACGCAGAGTACAGATTGTGCAGACGGCAAGACGAGCCGCGGATCGCGCCGCTTGGGATTTTCGAGATAATGCATTTCGCCGCCGCGGCCCTGTTCGACCCACTTGCGCGCGAACTCCAGGTCCTGCCAGACACCTGCCGGTGCAACGCCTGCCAGGTCAAACCCGAGTTCAAGAGCTTTCTGTTTTAGGCGAAGGGTGAGCGACATTTCTCATCTATCATAGCCCAGCCAACCCGGCACCAAAGAAGCGACTCACAAGTTGAGAAGCCAGGACCCAACCATAGAATTTCTATCCGTCCTGCGTTAGCTGGTGGCAAGTCGGTTTCTATATATGTGCAATTTTTTGCCAACATATTGAATTTCAAGGGGATTTCAAGTTCCCGTTCAGGCTGTAATTATGGCCATCCAACCCAATATTGCTGCAATTCGGCGCAAAATGCTTAGTGGGCGGGCGGATGTTTCCTAGAATTCATGCTGGAACTAAGTGTATCTGGGATTGCAGGATTGAATTGCGGGTTACCTGAAAATAGGGACCACAAAGCAACCTGGGTTTGTGCCGACGCTGTGAAGGCTCTGGATTGTGATCAAGTCTGGATGAAGAATGCACCTGGACGGACCTTCAAGCGGCGACGGATTTTTTTGCGGGAGTTGTTTTCAGCCGGAGGCCTGCAGCCTGCGGCTGGATGACCTCGCCCAACGTGAAAGGAAAGTAACACCCTCCCCAAGATGTGGCGGGTGAATATTTCAATAAAGAGGGGTGCTGTACTATGCCACGTATTCGAGGTCAGCGAGCCATGAAGTATTTCGACCAGGCGGTTACTTTGACCGCCGGCGCTTTATTTGATGGCGTTCAGTTTTTCAATAAGTATAAACCGGCACCGGCTTTCACGCCCAAGTGGTCTGACAAGCCCTTGCTGAAATCCTGGCAGAAGACCAAGCCGAAGCTGGGCTGGCCGCGGGAAACGGATTCACTTTGTCCGGGCTGCGTGAAGGAAGCTCGTGCAGCCATCATCTCCGGCGAAAAGGACTGGAAAGATTTGCTCACCACGAAGGTGGGCGAGATCAAGGCCCAGATTATCGAGCGGGACGGACAGGTTTGGATGGTAAAGGATTGCCCCATCCACGGCCATTACGAAGACATCATGGCCGTCGACGTAAACTTCCTGAAGTGGATTGAACAGAACTTTCCGGGCCGCGACATCCGGGCCCACAACGACAAGGACCTTCACAATCACGGGTCCAGCACCATCCGCCATGGGCGCGGGTCCGTGCTGACCGTTGACCTGACCAACCGCTGCAACATGATGTGCGATCCGTGCTTTATGGACGCCAACCAGGTTGGATTTGTCCATGAGCTGAGCTGGGAAGACATCAAGGAAATTCTCGACAACGCCACAAGAATCAAGCCGCGGCGGCAGATGTCTGTTCAGTTTTCAGGCGGCGAGCCGACGATGTCTCCCTACTTCATTGACGCTGTTCGCTATGCGCGGAAGAAGGGATTCAACAGTGTGCAGGCGGCGACCAACGGCATTGAGTTCGCCAAAAGCAAGGAATTCTGCCGGCAGGCGTTTGAAGCCGGCCTTCGTTACGCCTACCTGCAGTTTGACGGCATCGGGAACGACGCCAACAGCCACCGCAAGGTGGGCAACCTGTTTGACGTCAAGCTTAAAGCCATTGACAACATGCACGAAGCGGGCATCGAGATCATCCTGGTCACCACGCTGGTGAACAATGTTAACAATGATCAGGTTGGCCCCATCATCAACTTCGCCCGCGAGAACCCCAAAAAGATTGCCTTCATCGCTTTCCAGCCGGTTTCGTTCACCGGGCGCGATGAGGACGTGACGCCCGAGCGGCGGGCCCGGCAGCGGTACACGCTGTCGCACATGGCGGCGGACGTGAAGAAGCAGGTTGGCATTACGGAACCGACCCGTGACTGGTTTCCGCTTTCGCTGATGGGTTCGTTTGCGGACTTTGCCGATCTGGTCCACGGTCCGGAAGCGCAGTGGGGCCAGGTCAGCTGCGGATGCCATCCCAACTGCGGTGTGGGAACGGCGCTGATGATCAACAAGGAAAACAAGGAATGGGCGCCGGTGCCGCAATTCCTGAACATTCCAGGTCTCGTCAAGGACATGCAGAAGATCACCGATGCCGGCCGCGGCAAGTGGTTTTCGAATCTCATGATGGGCCTGGCGCTGCTGAAGAACTACGACCCGTTCGGCGCGCCCCCAAGCCTGGCGCTGGTGGATA
The DNA here is from genome assembly GCA_035576145.1 of Terriglobia bacterium. GTDB lineage: Bacteria > Acidobacteriota > Terriglobia > UBA7540 > UBA7540 > SCRD01. The sequence goes on along the minus strand of DATLWV010000304.1, from coordinate 172 downwards.
TCCTGAAGAAGTTTGACAAGTCGTTCGCACTGACCGGCGAAAAGCGGGCGGACAAGGTCTACGGAGCCTCCAGCCCCGACCGCACGCTTGACGACACGATGAAGCGCCGCTCGGATCCCTGGAACTTCCTCTTCATAGCCGGCATGTGGTTCCAGGACCTGTTCAACTATGA
>DATLWV010000303.1:0-1566 GCA_035576145.1 Terriglobia bacterium | reverse complement strand
CGCTTCTCGGCCTGCGCGGTCAGCTGCAAATGCATCGACGATGTACCGAATTGCCGGGTCAGAGACACTGTATCCAACAAACAGAATCGCCCCGGCGCGACGGAAAAGCTCGCTCAGAAACCGACTGGCCCATCCTTCCGTAATGTACGCTCGTCCAAAGTCGGCACTAGTAAGGACGAGTGACTCGTCAGCCCGCTCCCGCTCGTTCCCGAATCCCCCATGCAGGTGAACAACGCTGCTCCAGCCGTGCCCAGGCACCGGAAGATATGGTGCATAGTCAAATTCCGGTTTGCCCGAGAAGTCGGCCTTCAGGAATGCTTTGTCAAAATTGGTGGTCACAAGGCGAAGGTGTCCCTCCTTCGATATCGCAAGCTTTAGAAGGGCCTGGTGTGTTGAAAAGTCTGAATCTTCGTTTAGTTCAAGGGCTTGCCGCACAGCGCGCCGGAGGGGAGGCTTCCCGATCCTATTCTCAATAAGTCCGAGTGCCCCGTCGAACGACTTTTCGGCGAAAAGCTGCTGCTCATCTGGCTCCATCTGACGAGTTAAATGCTTGCATACGGAGGTAACAAGACCTTTGAAACCCGGGAGTCCACACCTTCGCGAAACACCGGCACCACAGAAGATCACCACCTTGCCAGCTTCGAAGGCTTGAAGGAGCCCGAGTGGGATCGACGGTCCGTCCTTTATGAATTTAACTCCGATGCTTTCTGCCAAGCGGATACTCTCCCGGACCAGAAACGCCAAAATCTTAGAGCCTAAGAATAATGGCTATGAATCTCTCGGGCAAGGGTCAGGAAGACCTAGACCTGAACTGAAGCCCGCGAAAAGGTGAACCGATCCTCCCCTACCACTTGCATCTATAAAGGTCCCGATTGCGGTCCACGCTGCTTCATTACAGCCAGCTAACGCATGCCTGACAGGAAGCGCCAGGTGTCAGGCGCGAGGCGGCGGCCGGCGGGACTTTTGCCCAGAAATTTTTCCGGCGCGGCGAGACCCGAAAACCACGCCTGCACAACCACCGTCTGAAGCCCCCTTCCGTCGAGCACACTAAAACGGCGTCAATTTCCGAAGAGCACCTGTGAAGTGCTAAAATTCTGGCTTACGTTTTCTGGCCAGAATCCAACTGAGAACCAAAGGAGAGAAGTGCCGAACTACGAATATGACATGCTGGTGATTGGATCGGGGCCGGCAGGCCACCACGCGGCAATTCAGGCTGCGAAGCTGGGCAAGAAGGTTGCTGTTGCGGAGCGCAAAGGTGTAGTGGGCGGTGTCTGCATTAATCTGGGAACGATACCCAGCAAAACGTTGCGCGAGGCAGTGCTTTATCTTTCCGGCTCCGTGAGCGCGATCTTTACGGCGAGTCTTATACTGTCAAACAAAACATCACTAAGGATGACCTGCTTTTTCGCACTCAACATGTGATCGGCCATGAGATTGACGTTACGCGGCACCAGTTGCAGCGGAACCGGGTGGAATTGATCAATGCAGAAGCTTCATTTGTCGATCCGCATACGGTACGCCTGAACCTTATTAATGAGGTGGGACACCGCGATGTGACTGCCGGGC
>DATLWV010000302.1:0-12619 GCA_035576145.1 Terriglobia bacterium | reverse complement strand
GCAGGCCGCTCAGGTTGCTGACAGTGAGTGTGCTGGTTTGCCCGGGAACAATTGTGGCGGGATCGAAAGCACAGGTGGCGGGCGAAATGTTGGCGCAGCCAAGTACGATCGAGCCCGTAAACCCGTCACTGGTTGAAGCCGACACAGTAAACTGAACCTGTCCGGTACCCACCAGGACTGTTTCCAGACTTGGGTCCGCAGAAAGCGAAAAAGGCGGGACGCCTGTCCCGGTCAGGGTGATGGACTGTGGCGAACCAAGACCGGTATCCGTGATGGTCACAGTTCCCACGCTGGTTCCCACCGCCGTAGGTGCAAAGCTGATGTTGATGGTGCAACTCGCGCCAGGGTCTACCACACTGCCGCAGGTATTCAACTCCGTGTAATCACCAACCGCCTGCATGCTGGAAATATCGAGCGGCGACTGCGCAGGGTTCGTCAGCGTCACTGACTGCGTGCTGGTCGTTCCCACTACAACCTGACCGAAATCCAGGCTCGAGGATGAAAGGCTGACTGCTCCGCTGGCTCCATTGCCGCTCAGATGGACCGTGTGGGGGCTGCCTGCCGCGCTGTCGGTGATCACCAGCGTGCCCGTTTGCTTGCCCGTTGCGGTGGGAGTGAAGGTCACATTGATGGTGCACTGTGTCCCCGCGGATACGGTCTGGCCGCACTGGCTGGTCTCCGCAAAATCACCCGTCACGGAAATCCCCGAGATACTGAGCGCCGCGCTGCCGGCGTCACCAATCTTCAGGATGGAAGGCGAGCTGGTGGTGTTGATTTCCTGGTTGGCGAAAATGAGAGGATTGGGCGTCGCCGTAAGCCCGGCGGCATTCTGGGGACTGATCTTCGCAATCCAGGCGTCGTAAGAACCGCCCGTATAGCCTGTGGTCAGGGCTGAAGGCGTAACCGGGAAGTCGGGCGAAAACGTGTCGCCGGCCACATAGACGTTGCCGGAAGAGTCCAAAGCGAGGTCATTGGCGGCCTCATTGCCTGTCCCACCCAGGTAGGCGGAAAAAAGCAGAGTGGAACCCGTGGGGTTAATTTCGCTGACGATGGCGTCGTAGAGGCCACCGCTCGCCGCCTGCAGCGGAGACGCCACGGGAAACTTTCCGCCGTAGGTAAACCCGGCAATCCAGGCGTTGCCGCTGCTGTCTACGGCGATCGAGTTCGCCTGGTCAGGGTAGATATCGCCCAGATATGTCGCGTAGCTGATTGCGCCGCCCGCTGGGGCGATTTTGGCGACAAAGACCTCATTCGTGCCTCCCCAGGCCGTGTCATAAGCTCCCTGAGTAACGGGAAAGTCCCTGGAAGTCGTCCAGCCGGTCACGTAGGCCGCGCCGGAAGAATCCAGTGCGATATCAGATCCATAGCTGGCCGCTGTTCCGCCAAGATAACTGGAATAGAGCAGTGCCGTGCCGGTCGGGTTCAATTCGCTGACGAAACTTTCGAAACAGGGAATGTTGCTCAGCGCTGAACCGCACGACGCCGCCGTATATTGGGGCAGAAAACCACCCTGCACGGGGAAATTTGCGGAGTTCGTCTGCCCGGTCAAGAACGCATCGCCCGAAGAATCGAGCGCGATGCCATTCACGTGGTCTTCCTGGCTGCCGCCGAGATAAGTGGAATAGACAAGACTGCTTCCCGTCGGATTGATCTTGGCCACGAAGCCGTCAAATGGCCCCCCGCCGTAACTCGTCCGCAGCGAACCGTAGGTGACGGGAAAATTTGAGGCAGAAGTCAGGCCGCCAACATAGGCGTTGCCGGTCGCGTCCGCAGCGACGCTGCTGGCGAAATCATCCCCGCTCCCGCCAAGGTAAGTGGAATAGATAAGGTTTGAGCCCGACGCGGTGAGCTTGGCGACAAACGCGTCATAGCAGGGAGTCGGGTATGCCGTGGTGCCGCAGGCGCCGCCTCCGTTGGATCCCTGCAAGGGACCGGCGGTGGGAAAATCCAGCGAGTCCGTGAATCCTGCAACGTATGCCTGGCCCGAAGAATCGACGACAATGCGGACTCCCTCGTCGTCGCCGGTGCCGCCCAGATAAGTTGAATAAACAAGGCCTGTTCCCTGCGGATTGAGTTTGGCGACAAAGGCGTCAAAGCACGGAGCGGTGTTGACTTCGGTGTTGCAGCTTCCGCCCGAAAAGATTCCCTGAACGCCGCCGCTGATGGGAAAATCGACAGAACTTGTATAGCCCGCGACGTATGTGTTACCGGAGGCGTCCACCGCGATACCCGTGGCGTAGTTGTAATCAGTGCCGCCCAGGTAGGTGGAGTAACTCAGCACCGGATCGATCACCAACGGCTTTGCGGGATCATAGCCGCTGACGCGAAAGCCAACCTGGCCGCCCTTCACAATCACGTAGTGCGCGGCAAGGTAATGTTTGCCGGAATGGCCACCGGACTGAAAGGCAATCGGTTTTCTAAATCGCAAGTCGCCTGCGAGAGTCTGCACAACAAGTTCGCCATTGGAATTGATGTGAACCTTTGCCGCCCGAAGTTTCCGGCCGACAATTTCCAGCCGCACGCCGCCGAGGTTTGCGCCCGGCGCCACATTAACGTCGAATTCGAGTTCGCGGTGGTTGCCATAATAGACAAGATCAACACCGGGATAGATGCCGTGATATTTCACCCTCGACCAGTCGGGAACATCGCGAACCCATCTTGCGGGATTGTTGCCAATCAGGTAATTGTTCCTGCCGCTTTCCTTTTCCAGACCTTCAACCCGCGGAGAAATGTTCGCGGCCACCCACCGCAGATGAAGAATATCTTTCTGAACGTCCTTCAGGCGGGCGCCACGGATGGCCGGCCTCGCGGCGGACCGCTCAAGCGATACCACCGCTTCGCTCTTGGTGAGGAAGACGGAAAAACCGCTTCCACGCGCCAGGAATTTCATGGCGGGCGGTGCCTGACCTCGATTCTGTTCAAAGGCCAGCGGCAGTGCGGCGTAACGGAAGCTGGAAGCTGCAGACGATCGATGTTTCGGCGCCTCCGTTGCCGCTGCGGCCGTCACTCCCAGGATCAACAACAGCAGGACTGCGTGAGCGGTGTTTAAGCAAGTTTCCGTCCGCTCGGCAAATCCGCTCCAAGCAAGGACGGCCTCGGAATTGTTCAATGGTCTCCTCTGCGGTGGCGCGGGCCTTAAGATTCTGGCGCGCGGCCCGTGCCCGGCGCATGAGGTGAATCGTCAGTTTAGATAGGCAACATGAAATTTCTGGTCTTGTGGAGGTGTGCCGTTGGAACGAATCCTTCCAGGAAAACCTCAGCGGAGTGTGTTGCAGAGAGCCAGCCGCCGAAAGGACTCGCCGCATCTGACTTTCTCTGTGTTCTCTGTGCCACAAGAAGCTCAACACAGAGGACACGGAGAATCTCTGTGACCTCTGTGTGAAATCTTTCGAGACACAGAGGGCACGGAGAAAACCTTTGGCTCTGGCTGCGGTTCGTCCCTTCGCGCCCTGGTCCCGCCTTGCGGGATGATCTGCTTTTGGTCTTTGCACTGAAAAACAAAGCTGATTCTTCGGGCCGGTCAAGAGCAACGGCCCTCGGAATGACGGGCGAGGAGGTTTTTTAGCACCCTGACTACGGGAGGGACTTCTGACTATTTCTTCGCGCAGCGGGTAAACAGTTGGTCGAGCAGTTCGATGGCGAGGTCCATTTCTTCGCGGGTGATGGTAAAGGCGGGTGCCAGCGTAAAAACGTTCTTGTAATATCCGCCCACGTCGAGCACCAGACCCATTTTGCGGCCGCGGGCGTCCAGATTCCCGGCCATGCCTTCGGCGAAGATGCGGTCCGTTAATTCGCGGTCGGGAGTGATGCGGTCGGGCTTCGAGACTTCAATCCTCAGCGCGAGCCCTAATCCGTCTACCTGCCCGATGGATTCCGGATGCCGCCGCTCGAGTTCACGCAACCCGGCCAGCAGATATGCGCCCTTCTCGTTCACCATCGTCTCGTAATCTTCCTCTTCCAGCATCTTCAGCGCCTCAAGCGCCACAGCCGTGCCCAGAGGATTGGCGGAAAACGTGGAGTGCGTTGAACCGGGAGGAAACACCTCGGGCGAGATCAGTTCTTCCCGCGCCCAGACACCCGAAATCGGGTTCAGTCCGTTCGTCAGCGCCTTGCCGAACACGATGATGTCGGGCGTAATGCCGAAATTCTCGATCGCCCAGAACTTGCCCGTGCGGTAAAAACCCATCTGGATTTCGTCGTCTACAATAAGGATTTTGTGCCGGTCGCAGGTCTCCTTCAGCCGCTTGAAATAGTCGGCCGGCGGAATAACATATCCGCCCGTTCCCTGCACCGCCTCGATGTAGAACGCGCCGAACTCCGATGCTTCGGCCTTCGAGTCCCACACGCCGTAATATTCCGAATCGAACAGTTTCTCAAACTGCTCCTCACAATAGAGTCCGCACGTGTCGGGCTTCAAGCCGTAGATGCAACGGTGGCAATAGGGATAAAAAACAAACTGGGCGCGGTCACTGAAATGCCCGAACCGGCGGCGATAGCGGTAACTGGAGGTCATGGCGCTGGCGCCCAGCGTCCGCCCGTGATAGCTGCCCATGAAGGCGAACATCAGGTTGCGGCCTGTGGCATTGCGCACCAGCTTGAGCGAATCCTCGATGGCCTGCGACCCACCCACGTTAAAGTGGACGCGGCCTTTCACGCCGAAACGCCTTTCGCAGTACTGCGAGATGCGCGTCGCCACTTCAACCTTTTCGGGGTGCAGATACTGGCAGGCCAGCTGGGGCAGGCGGTCCACCTGCCGTTTCAGGGCTTCATTCAGCCGCGAGTTCTTGTAACCAAAGTTCGCCGCGGAATACCACATCTGGAGATCGAGGTACGGCGTGCCCTGCTCATCGTAGAGGTAGCAGCCCTCGCAGTTGGAAAAGACCTTGGGCGGATCAAGATAGTGTACGGTGTCGCCAAACGAGCAGTACCGGCGCTCAAGCTCCAGCAATTCCGCGGCCCTGGTTGTGGTATCCGGCAATGACATGAACTTTCTTTCCTTCGCCCCGATCGCACCACGCAATTCAAGTCACGTCGCGGCGCTCACCGCGGCATTACAAGTAAAAGATCCGGCTTCCAGAAACTCGGCCAGCTCCTTTTGCACTTCACCAAAATTTTCAAACGGCCGGCAAGGGATACCGCGCTTGCGGCAGTAGGCCAGCAATTCATGCTTGGCAAAAACAACGTCGGCGACTTCCACCGCAAAACGGTCTGAGAGGCCGTCGCCGATAAAGATCACCTGCTGCTGCTTCTTTCGGACCCGGCGGATGATCGCCGGCTTGCAGGTGGCGCAACCGTGGTTGCAGCCGTGATTGCTGTGGGGGAAGACCGCCCGCATCCGGCCGGCCTCCAATTCCAGTCCGGTTGAGAACAGATGGCGGCCATTCCGCAGTTCCCCGTCCGCCCCCGCCCGCTTCAGCACGCGCCGGATGACGTAATCAAAACTGTCGCTGACAATGTAAAAAGGCAGACCCCAGGTCTTCAGGGTACGATAAAATTCCGGGAAATCAGAATCAAGGGGAATTGCGTCAATCAGCTCGTTCAGCTGCTTTGCCGTCACGCGCACCAGCGCCGCCTGCCGTTCAAAGCATTCTCTGGAGCCAATGTCGCCGCGGAGCCAAAGTTCCTCCACCTCGTGCCAGGAGGGGTCCGCAAATTTCTCCAGGATTTCATCGGTAACGTCCAGGCGAGTAATCGTTCCGTCAAAGTCGGAAAAGACCACCGGCTTCCGCATCGCTTTTTCGCCCCGGCCGTTCCCTGAAGATTTCCCCCTCAAGTTTTCTCCCTTCTCTCCGATAAATTCGTTAGAGGGCCAGATGGCAGGTCGTCAGGAAAATCACCCCCTCCTGTACGCCCTACGCTCTGCCTGCCTGATGTGCCCTGTTCTACTCCCCGCGCTCGTCCACAAGGCGTTTGCGCTTCCGCCCTTGGACGAGCGTCCCGGGAGGCGAAAATCGGAAGGCCAGCCTGTACATTCCACACACTTGATTGGCCCAGACGTCCGGGTACCGCGTCTCCAGATTCCGCCTTACCGCGTCTTCAACTGCCGATGTGGAAACACCATTGGACAGTTCCAACCGGAATTCCAGGATGTCGTGCAGTTCTTCCTGCCGCACGGCCACCTGCCAGTTGGCTGACAGACCGGGAACGTCGCACAAAACCTTTTCAAAAATCTCCGGATACATATTTCCGGCGCCCATCACCACCATTTCGTCGCGCCGGCCGCGGATCCGCGCAATGCGGCGCACCGTTGTTCCGCAGGGACAGGCTCCGTCCAGAAAACGAGTAATGTCGCGCACGCGATACCGGATCAAGGGCATGGTACGTCGTGAAAGGGTGGTGACCACCAGCTCGCCATAGCCGTCCGGGTCAGGATCGAGAATCTCAAACATCAGGTTAAACTCATCCACATGGTATCCGTTGCGCTCCAGGCATTCCATTCCGGCGCCACCGCCCATTTCCGTTGAGCCGTAGCCCAGAATCACCGGCGCCTGCCAGGTCTGCTGGACGTAATCCCGGTAGGCCTCGGTCATCCGATCGCCCGCCGCGAAAATCAGCTTCACCGGAAAGCTTCCCCTTTTTTCGGCAATCTCGCTCAGGCTCACCAGCCATGTGGGGTCCGCAACAATCACGTTGTAGTGATAATGTCGCAGGCGGTCATAGACCTCCGCAGGCATCGGCTTGCCCACGGCAGAGCAAAAAATGCCCAGTTGCTTGCAGGCCAGATAAGTCACCCAGCTGCTGATCCAGTATCCGGCGTCAAACGTGCAAACCACTCGGTCGCCCGGGCGCATGCCGTTTTCATAAAACGCCGCGGCCTCATAGCGCGCCGAGAAATCGACCTCGTCGTACCCAAAATAAACCCGCTTGGGCCCGCCAGACGTCCCGGTGGTTTCAAACACCGACTCCGGCTCCCGGCAAAGGAAGTCCTCGGCCGGCAGGTTGCGCATGTCTTCAGGCGTCGTAAAGATTTCTCCAAGGTCTTCCGGCCGATGGACATGTTCCGCCGGAATCCCCGACTCCTGGAGTTTTCTGGCAAAGAACTTCTGGCGGACGGCGGCGTAACGGACAACACGCCGGAACCCGTCCATCTGGATCCTGTGGATCAGTCCCGGCGGAAGAGACTTGCCCCAGCGGACAAGCCGGGGAATTGAGCCGCCAATCACCCGTTGTTCAACAATTTTCCGAAGGTCACCAACCATGGAATTCCAGACGAATGCAGCGAGTTTCAGCCGCTTGTCGGGTGCGGAACTGAAAACTTACCAACGAGCCGCCAACCCAGGGCACAACGTCCTTTGCCTTTCAATCCTTCACGAGACTTCGAGATCATTTCAACTTACATCAGGTATGCCGATTCACCGGAAACCGGCAAAGGGGCCGCCAGCAGATCGATATATGTGGCCTTCTCAAGCAGGGCCCTTGCAACCTGTGCCACGCCATGAGCGGAATCAGGCCGAGACATCTCCTGCCCGCGGGCGCTCAGTGCCTCCAACAGTTTCGGATCGTCAAGCAGGCCAGAAACCAGGCTGGGAATTTCTTCAGGGCCGCTGGCCACAATTCCCACATTCCGGTCCGCCAGGAACTTGAGGTTCTGTTCCTCCATCCCGGCGACCGGGAAGGCGAGAATCATGGGAAGGCCCGATGCCATTGCTTCAGAGGTTGTAAGACCTCCCGGCCTGGTAATCAGCAGGTCGGCTGACGCCATCAGCTCCGGAATGGAGCCTGACCAGCCAAAAACGTGAAGGTCAAGCGCCAGTTTTCCCCGCATTGCCTCCAGGCGCTGCCGCATGCTCCCGTGCCGCGCGGTTAAGGCGAGCACCTGGACGGGGTGGTTGCACATCTCCAGACTCTGGATGATGGTGTCAAGCGGAGCAGGCTTTATGCCGCCGCCCATCACCAGTACCACTGGCCGCTTGGGGTGCAGGCCAAATGCCCGGCGAAGCTCAGCGCGATCGAAACTGAGCGCGAAAGCCGGGTCAATGGGTACGCCGCAGTTCACGATACGGTTGGCGGAAACACCCCAGGAAATCATCTGGCCCTTGGCTTCTTCGCTGCCCACACAATGAACATCAATTTCATTTCCGGCCCAGGATGGTACGGAGCAGAAGTCCGTCTGGGCGGCCAAAATTGGAGCATCAAACCATCCTTCGCGCCGGCCAAGCGCAGCCAGCCTGGCGGCTCCCCTTTCCGTGGCAATCACCAGGTGTGGCCGGGAAGCCTGCAGACGGGCAAGCACAGGCCGGAAGCCACGCCTCAGGAGCCAGTCCGGAATAGCCTTCTTGATCCGCCCCCTCTGCCGGATTTCAAACACCTTGCGCCAAACCGATGGCGCGCGCCGCAGCGTCAGCCAGTAAGGATAGACGTAAGAGCGAAGGAACCAGGGCTCCGCGAAGTCCAGAAGATCAATCGTCCGGGCCTCAATATCGTCCGCTCCGTCGTGAAGGGCCTGATGAATAGCCTGGCTGGCCCGCAAATGTCCGGTGCCCACGCCGAGCGTCAGTATGGCGATGCGCCTGATTTCCATGCCTGCTCCAGAAAAACCGTGCCTAAACCGCGGCGTAACGGATGAATGAGGACTTCACTCCCAGCGTCGCACCAGCAGCACGGCGTTCAAACCTCCAAATGCAAACGAATTCGAAAGCGCGGCGCGAATGCGCCCTTCCCGCGCCACGTTGGGGACATAGTCAAGATCACACTCGGGGTCCGGCTGTGTGTAATTCGCCGTGGGCGGAGTCACTCCGCGTTCAACCGCCATGACGGTGGCCACAAACTCAATTGCGCCCGTCGCGCCCATCGCGTGTCCGTGCATTGATTTTGTGGAACTGATCGCCAGCTTTTTGGCGTGGCAATTGAAGACTTCCTTGATCACCTGGGTTTCAACGGCGTCATTAAGGCGCGTTCCGGTTCCGTGAGCATTAATGTAATCAATCTCCTCGGGGCCGACGCCGGCTTCATCCAGTGCCATGCGGATGGCACGTACCGGGCCGTCGACCGACGGCTGGGTGATGTGCGATGCGTCCGAGCTCATACCGCAGCCGGCAAGCTCTCCATAAATGGTGGCGCCCCGCTTGAGAGCATGATCCAGTTCCTCCAGGAGGAGCACGCCCGAGCCTTCCCCAATCACCATTCCCTTGCGGTCCGCCGAAAAAGGACGGCAGGCCGTAGCGGGATCGCCATTACCGGAAGCAAGAACACGGACCGCCTCCCAGCAGCGCATCACACCGTAAGTGATGGGAGCATCAGCACCGCCTGCAAGCATCATGTCCGCCATGCCGAACTTGATGAAGTGGAACGCCTCACCAATCGCGTGGCCGGACGACGAGCACGCCGTTGCCGTGGCAAGCGCCGGTCCCTGCGCACCAAACTCCATGCAGATGTGCGAAGTAGCGGCATTGTGCATGATGCGAGGAATCGTGAAGGGGTGCAGCCGGGTGGCCTGCTTCGCATAAAGATTGTGGTAACCGGCGTCATAGCTTCCTGCCCCGCCCATGCCGGAACCCATCACGACGCCAAAACGGCTGCGTTCTTCATCACTCACCTTGATGCCGCTGCTTTCCATGGCTTCAGCGGCAGCGATCAGCGCGAATTGCGCAAACTTGTCCAGCATGTCCTGGCGCTTGACAGGAAAATAGTCATCCGCATTGTAGTCGGAAATTTCGGCCGCGATTTTAATGGAGAGGGGGGAAGAATCAAATTGAGAAATGGGCCTGACGCCTGACCGGCCATGCACCAGGTTCTCAAAAAAGCTGTTCCTGTTTTTGCCTGTGGAGGAAAAAACCCCCATCCCTGTTATGACGACCCTGCGCACCTTGGACTCCAGTTGGATTTAGTTGGAGGCCCCAGGGCCGCTGCCCTTGGCCATCGCCGCGAGATCAGAAATGTCTTTGCCTTCAAGCACCCTGTTCAGACTGTCCACAACCTGCCTTACGCTCTTCATGTTCTGGGCCACCGAGTCGGGAATATCGATCTTGAACTCCTCTTCCAGCGCAAACAGAATGTTGACTCCGTCCAGGGAGTCGATCCCCAATCCCTCGAAAGTTGCGTCAATCGATATATCGCTGGGGTCGAGATGTTGCTCCCGCGCAATGATTTCAATGACCTTTTCGCCTACGTTCATTTCTGCTCCTTGCTGACCGGGCCTGGTCATTTGCCTTGACCTTGACCGCCTGACGATGAAATCCCGATCGGATACTCCCCTGCAAGTTCATTCACCACGCGTAGCAACTCAGAAAGTTTGAAGGGTTTTTCCAGGAAGGCCCTCACTCCGAGCTCCTGCGCGCGGTCGCGTTCGGCTGATGTAATAAATGAGCTCATTAGTATAGCGTCACAAGCAATCTTCTTTTCTTGCAGCTTCCGCAACAACTCCAGACCATTCTCACCGGGCATCCGGAGATCAATGAGAATCACAGCCTTGCCGCCATCTGTGCTTAACGCTTTCCAAAGACCCTCGCCATCCTCTGCTGCCTCTACAGAATACCCGTTGGCCACTAAAACCTCCGAAAGAAGGTTCCGGCTCTCCTGATCGTCATCCACAACCAGTACTCGATTTAAGCCCACTCAGACACCCACAAAGGAAGAGTTCCGTCTGTCGAACCATTGCACTCCTTGCATCAATGAGTCCAAAGCGGGCGTATAATCTCAAGACCTTCATTCATAATCTCTTATTAGAAAATTTGATTACAAGAGTACGAACTCAATTGACGCCAAGTGTGTCAAATTGTGACACAACCCGGAATGAGTGTATTTTAATTCCACATAGATTTCCAGTATTTTGGCGGCCATCTGTCCGGAGGATTTGAACTCGTTCTGAGCTGAGCAGCCAGGGCAAACCGCAGATTATGCCACGAACTTTTCGATGGATGCAAAGGTAAGGCCCGACCGGGCGGCTGCCTCAATGATGGCCGGCAAGGCTTCCACCGTGCTCGACTGGTCAATGCCGCCGGAGGGCGGTTGCTCGTGGCCGTCGTGCAGGAGGATCACGGCGCCGGGGTGCAATCGGCGTGTCGTAGCACTCACGATCGCCTGGGTCTTATACTTCCAGTCGAACCCCATGACAGACCACATAACCAATTTGAGCCCGCGTTGCCGCAGCACCGGCATCAGGCCAAACCAGCGCACTCCATAGGGCGGCCGGAACAAAGTGGGACGCACGCCCGTAACCCGCTCGATGGCTTCCTGCGCGTCGTCGATCTCTTCGGCAATAAACCTGCGGCTGCGGCCCATCAGAAACGGGTGGGAATACGTATGGTTGCCGATCGTGTGGCCTTCCCGCACGATGCGGCGGGCAATTTCCGGATGGCTCTCAACATTCTTGCCGCATAGGAAAAAGGTTGCCGAAATGTTGTGCTGAGCAAGGATGTCGAGGACACGCTCGGTAAATGGCGGAGCGGGGCCGTCGTCAAACGTCAGAACGACGCTGCCGCTTCTTGCGGGACCACGGTTCACAACCGGCGCAAACAACTGCGAAGAAGGGATGATGCAGGCATATGCCAGCGCTCCGCCGCATGCCAGGATGATGAGGAATCCAATCGCCAGACCGATCATGCCAAACCTGCGTACCTTGTTGCTGCGCCCACGTTGAAGGCATCCGGATCCGCTTCACGCGAGCGCGCGCCCGGCGATGATTATCCTAGCATAAGGCCTCATTGGATTCGTTGCAGCCGCCTTGCAGGCCGTAAGCGCAAGGGTTGCGTTAAGGATTACGGGACCCGAGCGGTGAAAAAATGAGCATTCAATTGGGAGTCGTGTAAAATTTACTCGCTGTACCAAAAACAAACAACTTTTTAGAAAAAGATTCAAAGGCTTGCCCTAAAATTTTAATAAGCTGTGTATTTTCAATAGTATAAGAATTTGAAGAGGAATTGGGGCGAAAATCCCAAACGTCCCATTAGAGCCCTGTTTTTGTGTAGCTAGCCTACCTAACGAAGCTATCTGGCTTGCGCGCCCCCCGCACCGCGTAGAAAATCCGCTTGATTCCCTGCCAGCGTTGATCCATTTCTTAGCCACTCATCACTTGCCAGCGTTTTTCAGCAGTGCCGGCCAGTTGACAACGACGGTAATTGGTTCAGCCCTGGCTTCGCCGGCGGGCACGATGATCAGGAATCGCCAGCCGTCCGGAGAAACAACGCAACTGTTTCTCAATCCGGTCGAGGAGTGTTCAACCCGAAACAGCGGCCTGGGGATGCCCGCTTGAAACTGGCGCACCTTGGTCTTCACTTCTGCCGGCATGACCGTGCCGTCTGGTTTCAATTAGAGTTTCATTTCCATTTGGCGCGGCCATAAGGTTGGCCCGCGGGGCGCGCTCGCAGGGTCGAAATTCTTACGCGTCATAACCCGTAGGGTAGCGGTGGACAACACCCGCTCCGCGCAAGGAACAACACAGCCAGCATGCGAACTAGAATTCGATGCGACCGTCTAGTTGGACAGTTCGGCCGCCGCCCCCGGCTAACAACGCTCCAAACTGCGAGGAGGTGACATCGGTGGAAGAGATGTAGGCGTTATGGCGGTTGAAGGGATTGGTCATCGTAATACCAATGCCGAAGAACGTCCCCTCCCGCTTGGTGAAAGGAAACCTCTTTTCCAATCGGAAGGTTTCGCCCGGGATAGCCGGGGCTCGTACATT
>DATLWV010000301.1:0-16892 GCA_035576145.1 Terriglobia bacterium | reverse complement strand
GCTTGCTCTCGCTGCCGGCCTGAATCCGGAGCGCGCCTTTGTAATCACCCGGAGTGGCGTCGCTGGGGACGGAAATCGTGAGCCAGATGCCCTGTGTCCAGTTCGGTTTGATTTCAGCCGGAGGTGAAGTAAGCAACGGGTCCGCCATCAGTTCTCCGCGCTCGACCACCGGCACATAACCGGGATAACGAATCTGCACCCACGAGCAGGGAAGCGGCTTCGCGTTGCGCGCGCTGGTGGCTCCGCATGTCGCCTTGAACGGTTTAAGCGTCTGAGCGGCCCATACCGCAAATTGCATTGAGACGACTTCGTTCCGGAAGGCTTCGGCGCTTGCCTCGGAACCTCGGGTGGTCTCGATGCTGGCGGGAGTGAGACGCATGTCGGCGCCCACGTCCCACGCCTGCAACGCGCCACCTGCAGCCTGGGCGTTTGCGAGTGCCACGACGAGAAATGATTCAGCCAGCAACAGGGCGATTAGCGAAATAGGTTTGGAGCGAGTCATGGGATATCTCCAGTGCGCAAGGTTCGAGGCCTTCGGCCATCGGATGTAGATTTCCGAATGCCTCCTGCTGATCTTTCGAAAACTTTCATGCTACTTCGTTGACGAACGACCTTGGCGAAGGTAATCTTCAGATTACCCTTGAAGCGGAATTCTACACCATAGGAGAGAACAAAGGCATTATGGATCGAAGACAATGGCTTGGAATGATGGGGGCCACCCTGGTAGGCAGGCCCGGAACCGCGGCGCGCGCCGCCGAACCCCGCGCGGCACAGGCTGCCCAGGGCAAAGGGTCGCACATCGACCTCAGCGAGTTTCAGCCGAAGAGCATGCTGAAAGTCCCGGCAACGGATATCGAACGGGCCAAGTTCCCCGTGATCGATGTTCACACACACATCTCATTTGCCGCCGTCAATACGAACGGCGTGCCCATGAGCGAGAAGATGCAGTTCCTTGCGTCGCCCGCCGACCTGCTGGCCGTGATGGACCGTAGGAACATTCACACCCTCATTGACCTGACTGGGGGATTCGGCCAGGGCGTTGTGGATACGATCCAGAAATTCCATGTCCCGCACCCGGACCGTTTCATCATCTTTACCGAGCCCTGGTATCCGAAATCAAATCAACCGGGCTATGCGCAGTTCCAGGCCGACGCCATTGAAAAGGCGCACCATGCGGGCGCGAGAGGATTGAAGGTTCTAAAGACGCTGGGCCTCTACCTGCGCGAGAACGTCACTTCAGGGCCGCTGGTCAAGCTCGACGACCGCCGCTTTGATCCCATGTGGGAGGCCTGTGGAAGCCTGGGGATGCCGGTGCTGATCCACACTGCCGACCCCGACGCCTTCTTCCTGCCCACCAATCGATTCAACGAACGCTTTGAGGAATTGAGCCACCATCCGAGCTGGTCTTTTTACGGCAAGGATTATCCCCCCAAGCGGGAATTGCTGGAGGCTCGTAACCGCGTATTTGCCCGCCATCCGCGAACGCAATTTGTGGCGCTCCACATCGCGAGCCTTGCCGGGAATCTTACGGAAGTCGCGGCGCTGCTCGACCGGCTGCCGAACGTGCATGTGGAAACGGCGGCGCGAATCAACGAACTGGGCCGCCAGCCGCGTAACGCCCGAAAGTTCTTCGATAAGTATCAGGATCGCATCCTGTTCGGTACCGATGCCGTGCCCCCGCCGTACGGCAACGTCACTCCGCAGCAGATTTTTGGGGACAAGCTTTATCAAATCTACTGCCGGTTCCTTGAGACCGAGGACGAGTATTTCGATTACGCTCCCGCGCCCACGCCCCCGCAGGGCCGGTGGCAGATTTACGGCATTGGCCTGCCGGACAGCATCCTGCGCAAGGTCTATTACGAGAACGCAGCGCGATTGCTGAAGATAAAGATCTAGCCCGGCCACACGAGTTTCAGCCGTGGCAGTCGATGGAAGTTTCTGCGACTTGCGCCGCTCCACGTCACATGGAGAGCGTGTGGCAGGCGTTGCACTTGAGGCTTGCCTTGCTGGCCTTGTGGCAGTCAATGCAGAACTTCATTGACAGTTTCACTTCCAGCTTCAACACGTCACTTTTGCACACCTTGCCGTGGCACGCCGCGCACGCCACTTTGGCTCCGGCGTGCCGCTTGTGGCTGAAAAAGACGAAGTCCTGAATCCTGTATATGCGCAACCACGGAACCGGCTTGTGCTGCCTGGCGTAGGCGGCGAGCTTCCGAATGGATGGGGCGCCTGTTGCAACCGATTGATGGCAGGCCATGCAGACGTCCGCCCCGGGCAGGCCGGCCGTCTCGCCGGTGGCGGCCGTCTGGTGACATAGCACGCAGGGGATATTTTTTTCGCAATGCCGCCTATGGCTGAACGGAACAGGCTGCAGGGGAGGCTTGAGCGTGTTCTGTTTCGCCTGTGCACCGCGCGCTGGGGTAACAGGGGCAACTGCCGTACCGACGAAAAAGGCGAGGGCACAGAGGGTTTGTATCAGCACCGGATTTCGAACGCCTCGTGTCATCAGTTCATCCGGCAAGTGTGATTAAGGCAGCGTATAGGCCACCAGGGCGTCGGTGAAATGCGCATCGTACTTGTTGCCGCCGCCGGCCGCAATCACGATGAACTGTTTACCTGTTTTCTCGCCCAGAAAAGTCATCGGAGTTGCAAAGCCGCTGGCGGGAAGCCTCGTCTCCCACAATTCCTTGCCGGTATCCTTATCGAAAGCGCGGAAGCGGCCGTCGTTTGTGGCCGCGATGAAAAGCAGGCCTCCGTCGGTAACGATGGAGCCGCCTAAGTTCGCGGAACCGGTCGGCGGAATCCCCTTAGCCAGCAGCGCATCCACCACCCCCAGGCGTTTCTGCCAGCGGAATTTCCCGGTGTTCAAGTCGATGGCGGTCAACAGGCCCCAGGGTGGCTTTTCACAGAAATAGTGATTGGAATCCTGGAATCGCTCGCCTGCCAGCCGGTAAGCGATGGCCGAACCCGGCCGGGCCTTTTTCATATTGCCGATTTCTCCCTCGGCCATGGCATTGACGTAAAGCGTCTCGGTGGCCGTGTCAAATGACGCTCCACCCCAGTTGGTGCCGCCGTTGGTGCCAGGGATAATTATCGTCTTTTTCAGCCCCCAAGGGTGATAGAGGCCGCCGGCGCCGGCATCACCCATCAGCTTGCTGCACTCGGCGCGCGATTCGGGCGTGAGGTCGGTGAGTTCATCGGGAGAAAACGATTGCCGGATGACGGGCGGAGGCAGCAGGGGGAAAGGCTGAGTAGGCCAAGTCTGTTCCCCCGGAATGGTGCTCGCCGGGACTTTGCGTTCTTCAATCTTGAACAGCGGTTTACCCGTAACACGGTTGAACAGAAACACAAATCCCATCTTGGTGACCTGCGCAACCGCGGGAACTTCTTGCCCGTCGCGGTGCACCGTCACCAGCACAGGCTGTGCTGGAAGGTCATAATCCCAGATGTCATGGTGCACAAGCTGGTAATACCACAGCAATTTTCCGGTGCCGGCGTCGAGAGCGATCAGCGAGTTACCGAAGAGGTCCTTTCCCTTTCGGTCGCCGCCATAGTAGTCATAGGAGGGTGAGGTTCCAGGAACGAAAAGGATTCCCCGTTCCACATCGCAGCTCAGCATTGACCACGCGTTGGCGCCGCCCCGTTGCTTCCAGGCGTTATCCGGCCAGGTCAGCTTGCCCGCTTCGCCGGGCCGCTGGATCACATGAAAGCGCCACGCCAGCCTGCCCGTGTGGACATCAAACGCCCGCACGTCGCCGCTGGGGCCCTGAGGTTCGGAGTCGGAAACAATCGACCCGGTAATGACCAGGTCTTTATAGACGACGGGTGGCGACGACAGGCCCGAGAGTCGGTCAGGAAAATCATCCGCGGTTCCTTTTCTCAGATCGATGTACCCTCCCTGGCCGAAGCCCGGGATGGGTTTGCCCGTGTCAGCGTTGAGCGCAAAAAGCCTTCCGTCGAGCGTCCCGAAGAACAGGCGCTTGTCGTTACCGTGCTGCCAGTAGGCGGCGCCGCGATTGATGTAGAGGTTGTAGGGCCTCTCCTTGTCGAGTTTCGGATCGAACGCCCACAGCTGCCTGCCGGCCTCTGCCTCAAGGGCGATGACGCGCGCAAAGGGCGTGGTGATGTACATGGTTCCGCCGATCACAAGCGGAGTACATTCAAACGATGAGCGGACCGGAAACCCGGTCCCGTCGCTGACGTCGCCGGTATGGTAAGTCCACGCGACACGCAGCTTGCTGACGTTTTCCCGGTTCACCTGTTTGAGCGGCGAGTATTTCGAGCCTCCGGAATCTCCGCCGTAATAGGGCCACTGCTGTGCCGAGAGCGTAAAACTCAGGCTCAGAATGATGAAGGTGGTGAGAATGAGCGAACGTGCCAGGCGCCCCACTGCGTGTTTGGCGGCATTCAGTTTGACCATTGAATTCTCCCCGCAGGCTTTGAGCTTTTTTGACCGACATGCATCCTACGCCCAATTTGAATTCTCGTGCAAGCCTCCCCTCTCTTTTGTCAAGAATCCCTGCACGATGGCTTCCTTGCAACCTGCAAATACACCCCACAAGGTCCGGATACAGCGATCTCCGGATGACGAAGTCAACCCGCAACTGAACGGTGATACAATCGCTCGGCAAGCGATTGACTCAACCGTCCTTCTGATGCATTAGCGAGTCTTTCAGGTGTTGAGTGGGGAAGGTCCATGCGTATCAAGGTAATGGGTGTGGTTGCGGCGCTCGTGTTTTCAACTGCACTGGCGTTTGCGCAGAACAATAATGTCATCGTCCGTCCTAAAGAAATTGACACGGTGCTGGTCAATCCGGGCATGGGTGTCCAGACGTTTCAGCGGTTTAACGGCGACCCGCTGAATGCGGGATTGCGATGGTCTGAGCGAGGTCCCACGAAGGTTCTGAAGGCGGCGGCGGAAAAGCCTGACTTTCCTGAAAGCTCAATCTCCTACTGCCGCTGGTTCTGGAACGTGCTGGAACCTGAGCAGGGCAAGTACAACTGGGGCATCATTGACACGGCGTTAGAGCAGGCGCGCCTGCACCACCAGACTTTGGCCATCCGCCTGATGCCGTACGATCAGCGTGATCCACTTCCAGAGTGGTACCAGAATTCCGGAGCGCATCGTGCCAATAAGCCCACTGACGAGGACGGCAAGATTTGGCAGCCGGACTTCACAGATCCGCTCTACCTGAAGTACTGGGGAGACCTGGTTGCGGCGGCGGGCGCCCGCTATGACGGCAATCCCTATCTTGATACGGTCGACATCTCTTCGGTTGGCTACTGGGGCGAGGGCTGGAGCAACTATATGCCGCCCTTCAAATATCAGAAGGCCCTGATTGACATCTATCTCGACGCCTTCAAGCGAACCCCCCTGTTGATGAACTTCGATGAACAACAGGCGCTCAGTTACGGGACGTCTCACGGTGCAGGCTGGCGGCTCGACTGCTGGGGCGATATGAGAACACCGAGATGGGGCGCAATGCTCGACGCGTATCCCGAACAGGTGGTCCGCGCGGGCATTCAGACCGTCTGGGAGCGAAGTCCCGTATCACTTGAAAGCTGCGGAGTTCCCGGAAGCTGGTTCAAGCGCGGATACGATTTGAACTATATCCTGCAGCAGGCGTTGCGCTGGCACGTCAGCTCCGCCAACATCAAATCTTCAGCGATCCCTCCACAGTGGAAACAACAATTCAGGGAATTCGAAAAAGAGATGGGCTACCGCTTCATCCTGCGGCGGCTGGAATATCCAAAAGAGGTCCGCCCGGGCGCGATGATGCCAGTCAACGTGTGGTTTCTCAACGCAGGGGTTGCCCCGGTTTATCGCGACTATACTCTTGCCGTTGAACTCTCTTCATCCGAGGGCAGCGCGGTGATCAAGACCTCGGCCGACGTGCGCAAGTGGCTCCCTGGCGATGCCGTGTTTGAGGACACGCTCTTTGTTCCGCAGACTCTCAAGCCCGACCAGTATCACTTCCGGGTGGGGCTGCTAGATCCGCGCACCGGACTCCCGGCCATCAAGCTGGCCATCGAGGGCCGCCAGCCCGATGGCTGGTACGATCTGGGCGTGATCGAGGTGCGCTGATCCGCGTTTACAGGCATTCGTTGCGAGGCTCGGGGGTGAGGTCGGTCAGCTCATCGGGAGAATACGCCTGCCGGGTGGCAAGGACAACCCCCAACTGAACGGTGATACAATCGCTCGATATAAAGAAGACTCAGGCGTCTGCATGATGCATAACCGAATTCTTTGAGAGTTGAACTGGGGAGGGGTCATGCGTATCAAGGTAATGGGCGTGTTTGCGGCGCTCGCATTCTCAACTGCACTTGCGTTTGCGCAGAACAATAATGTAATTGTCCGTCCCAAAGAAATTGACACCGTGCTGGTGAATCCTGGCATGGGCGTCCAGACGTTCCAGCGGTTCAACGGAGATCCGCTGAATGCGGGATTGCGATGGTCTGAGCGAGGTCCCACGGAGGTTCTGAAGGCGGCGGCAGAGAAGCCGGACTTTCCCGATAGCTCAATCTCCTACTCCCGGTGGTTCTGGAACGTGCTTGAGCCTGAGCAGGGCAAGTACGACTGGGGCATCATTGACATGGCCTTGGAGCAGGCGCGCTTGCACCACCAGACGCTGGCCATCCGCCTGATGCCGTACGACCAGCGCGATCCACTTCCGGAGTGGTTCCAGAACTCCGGCGCGCATCGCGCCAATAAGCCCACTGACGAGGACGGCAAGATTTGGCAGCCGGACTTCACAGACCCACTTTACCTCAAGTATTGGGGACAACTGGTTGCGGCGGCGGGCGCCCGCTACGACGGCAACCCATACCTTGAAATGGTGGATGTTTCCTCCATCGGCTACTGGGGCGAGGGCTGGAGCGATTACATGCCGGTGTTCAAATACCAAAAGGCCCTGATTGACATCTATCTCGACGCCTTCAAGCGGACGCCGCTGCTGATGAATTTTGACCAGGCGGAAGCGCTGGCGTATGGAGTCTCACACGGTACAGGCTGGCGGCTTGACTGCTGGGGCGACATGGGCATGCTGCGGGGCGAAAAGGAGTCCGGTCGTTCGCTGATGCTCGACCGCTACCCCGAACAGGTGGTGGAGACCGGCATTCAGGATGCCTGGACGCGCAGCCCGGTATCGCTCGAGAGCTGCGGCGTTGCCGGGACCTGGTTCAAGTTTGGGTACGACGTGAACTACATCCTGGACCAGGCGCTGCGCTGGCACGTCAGCTCGGTCAACATCAAGTCGTCGGCCATTCCTCCCCAGTGGAAAACGCAGTTCGACGAATTTGAAAAGAAGATGGGCTACCGGTTCATCCTGCGGCGGCTGGAATACCCGAAAGAAGTCCGGCCCGGCGCGATGATGCCTGTCAACATGTGGTTTCTCAATGCCGGCGTTGCTCCCGTTTATCGGGATTATACTCTTGCCGTTGAACTCTCTTCATCCGAGGGCAGCGCAGTGATCAAGACCTCCGCCGAAGTGCGAAAGTGGCTTCCCGGCGACGCCGTGTTTGAGGGAACGCTCTTTGTTCCGCAGACTCTCAAGCCCGGCCAGTATCACTTCCGGGTGGGATTGCTTGATTCATACACCGGAGTTCCGGCCATCAAGCTTGCCATTGAGGGCCGCCAGCCGGACGGCTGGTACGATTTGGGCACGATCGAGGTACGCTGACCCAGTCATATATTCATTCGGTTAATTCATGGTTTTAGCGGGCCCATAAGAAATTCCTGGAGGCGAACTATGAGCACCGATGACACCGGCAATCGCCGGGATGGTTTTTCACGACGGGAGTTCCTCTATCGGGTTGGGACGGGAGTACCAACGCTGAGCGTGGCGGTTGAAAGTGCTGCCATCGCCCGGCCGCCGAGCGGCCAGGAACCCGCAGACGTAAACGATAAATTTACGCCGCTTGACCTGAGCTCGCACTTCAACGTATCGGCGAGAGACTTTGGGCCGCGCGACCGCGCAAGAAGGTTCCTCGGCGGACCGGCTTCGGAAGACGGCTTGGTCCGCACGGCTGGCGGCAGCCGCCGGCTGCAAGGCGCCCCCTTCCTGCTGGGGCCCGAGGATACCGATCAAAAAAGGTGGGTGGGTCTCAGCACCGAGGCGGGCGGGTGGGCCACGCCAGCCGTCGAGATCCAACTCAACAAGAAAGCCCAGTACATCTGCATTGCGTCGTTCTGCGACTGGGACCCGAACGAAACGCCGGCCCCTGGAGATATTAGCATCGAGAATCTGGGGCAGGAGCTTGCCCGCTGTGTGCTGCTCTACGATGACGGCAGCCGGCACGAAGCGCTTATTCGCCGGCGTTTTGAGACCAACTCGCCCAAGGAGAGTTGGGGACACCTTTCCGCCGCCTCTTTGCCGCCTTTCAAGGGGCGGGCAAGAAGCATCCGCGATCCGCTTCAATCAGGGATCGGGTGGGGACCGCTGCAGGAGTGCCTGGGCGGCGGAGGTTCGGGCGGAGCAGGGTTCGGTGATCTGTGGATTTGCGCTCTTGAAAACCCGGCGCCCGAGCGGAACATCCGCAGCCTGCGGTTTGAGGCCCTGGGAGCGGCCCCTCTGTTGCTGGCCGGAGTCACGCTTTATCATCGGCCGGAATTTCCTTTCCGCTACGAAAGGCGGTCACTTTATCGGTTGACCTTGCCGGAAGCAAAGGCCGAGGACACCGATCGCTGGAAACTGGATGTCGATCTCGGCGTGGTGATAGGGACATTCATTCCGGCGGATTTTTCCGCGGATGCCTGGCTCGCTTCGCCCGCTGCAGGGCTGGGCGAGTTTGAAAAGCCGCCATCCGGCGCCCGATACCTTTATGCAGAAATAGCGGCCAGCGGCGGAGCAACGCTGACGTTTGAGGACAGCAAAAGCGGCCGGAAATATGAGTTCGAACTCGGCCGTGCGAAGCCCGGCGAAGAACAGGCAGCACAGCCGGGCGATAGCCGAATCGAACTCCTGGTGCGCGAAAAGCAGTGGATCCACGGCCGCGTGCACGATTCCTCCACTCGCAAGCCCACACCCGTCCGTTTGGCCTTTCGCTCCAAGGAAGGGCGATACATTCCGCCTTACGGCCATCGTGAAGACATCAACGACGGCTTTTTCCAGGACTATGGTGGCGACGTCAAGCTGATGGATACGCCGTTTGCCTATGTAGACGGGACGTTCCAGGTGGAACTTCCTGTGGGCGAAGTGTATCTGGAAATGACCAAGGGTTTTGAATACCAGTCGGTGCGGCAGCGCCTCGAAATCAAGCCGGGCCAGCGGGAACTGACGGTAGATATCCCGCGCCTTTCCAACCTTCGGGCGAAGGGTTGGGTTACGGCCGACACTCACACGCACTTTCTTTCTCCGCCGACTGCACTGCTGGAGGCGCAGGCGGAGGGCCTGAACCTGATCAACCTGCTGGCGGCCCAGTGGGGCGCGCTGTTCACCAATGTGGGCGACCTTTCGCACGGTCCGCTGGTTTCATCCGACCGCGAGTCGATGGTGTGGGTGGGCAGCGAGAACCGGCAACACGTTCTGGGGCACCTGGCGCTGTGCGGCGTGCACGGCACGCCGGCATTCCCGTTTTCAGCCGACGGGCCAAGCGAGGCCTATATTGGCGATCCACTCTGGTCGAGCCTGGCGGAGTGGGCGGAGACTTGCCGCGAGCGCGGCGGGCTGGCCGTCTGCGCGCATTTCCCATTCCCCACCGGCGAAATCGCCGCCGACATCATCCTGGGCAAGATTGACGCCGTCGAGGTCTGGCCTCGCAGTGAAGTGGAGATACAACCTTCGCCCATCGAACATTTCAGCACGCTCCGTTATCGGGACTGGTACCACTACCTGAATTGCGGCTTCCGTGTTCCGGCCGTCGGCGGGACCGACAAGATGGGCGCCTACATGCCTGCGGGAACCAACCGCTGCTACACCTACATCGGGCAGGATGAATTTTCTTTCGCCAACTGGGCCAAAGGGGTCCGCAGCGGCAACACCTTTGTGACCTCCGGACCGCTGCTGCTTTTCCAAACTGACGGCCACTGGCCGGGGGAGGAGATCACGCTGGGCGCGGGCGGCGGCACCGTGACGGTCCATGCGGACGTCCAGTCGTTTATTCCCATTCACAAGCTGGAGGTCATCTTTAACGGCCGCGTCGTGGCCTCGCGCGAGGAAGCTGGCGGAACTCGGACGATGAGCCTGAGTGAAGAGGTGAAAGTGCCGGGGCCGGGCTGGCTTGCTGCAAGATGTTCTTCTCACCTCGGGCCTACCACAGTATGGCGGTACAAGATTGCCGCGCATACGTCGCCGGTCTACGTCAAGGTGACGGGGCAGGAGTTGTTTTCAGCGCCCGCCGCAGCCTACTTTATGAAGCTCATTGACTTTGCGGAAACTTACGTCAAGACGCTTGCCATTCGGCCGGATGCCGGGCAGTACGCCAAAATTCTGGATCTCTATTCGCAGGCGCGAGAAGAACTGCACCGCCGAATGCACCAGAATGGCGTTGAGCACAAGCATTGATGGCGACCACCACAGCCGGAACGGTAATGCCCAAGTCATTGCTGGCCGCTGGGCAGGTTGATGTAGCGGTATAGTGATGGACATTCGGTTCGCCTGGAGCTAACGTGGTAGCTTACAAGGAAAACCCGGCCGCGTTCCGAAGATAGGCAGAATTGAGCTGCCAATCCTTATTGTGGCGCAGGTTGAAGAACTTTCCCCAGATCCTGCCGTTAAGTTGTGAAGAGGTCACCAAAGTCTCACGGGAGCATTACCATGATAATCAGGAAATTCTCAATTGGTTCTAGCCTGGTGCTTTTCCTCGCACTGGTGCAGGCGGCGCAGGCTGCGAATGTGCGAGTGTGGGAGGGAACGATCAGTATCCCGACCTACCTGCTGGGACCCGAAGATCCGAACCCGCAGTTTCCGCTGGTGAACAGCCATAATATCTACCCCTACACGGCGCTGGATGATCTGACGGATAATCGCGAACCCAAGACCTACCGGGCAATCTATCTGGAAAATGAATATCTGAAGGCCACGATTTTGCCACAGATGGACGGCCGCCTCTACTCGCTCTATGACAAAGTGGCCAAGCGGGAAGTCTTTTACCGCAACAACGTAATCAAGTACGGCATGGTGGGCCTGCGAGGGGCGTGGATTTCCGGCGGCGTCGAATTCAACTTTCCGAACGGGCACACGACGGACACGGTGTCGCCGGTGGCTTCACGATTCCGCCAGAATCCTGATGGCAGCGCGACGGCGGTAGTGGGTGATGTGGACCAGGTGAGCGGTATGCACTGGGAAGTGGCGTTGACGCTGCGGCCCGGTGTGGCGCACCTGGAGCAGCACGTCACCCTTTTCAACTCGACCCCGTTGCCGGGACTCTACTGGTGGTGGGCAAACGCCGCCGTTCCGGGCACCGATGACATGCAGTTCATCTACCCGATGCGACTGACAAATCCACACTCGCACACCGAGATCTGGACCTTCCCCATATGGAAAGGAGTGAATTACAGCTGGTACAAGGACGTCCACCATGCCACGTCGCTGTTTGGCGTGGACGTGCATCGGCCGTTCTTCGGGGCGTACTACCACAACTCCGATGCCGGCGTCATCCACGTGGCCGACTATCGCCAGGTGCCGGGCAAGAAGACCTGGACCTGGGGCAACGCGGGCGACGGCAATATCTGGATCAACCTGTTGACGGACAACGACGGCCAGTATTGCGAGATCCAGGCCGGACGCTTCGAGACGCAATTAAGCCAGGAATTTATTCCGCCGCAGAGGGTTGAAACATGGACGGAATACTGGTACCCGGTGGCAGGCCTGGGCGGCGGCTTCGTGGACGGCACACCGCAGATGGCCATTAACGTTGTTTATCCATCATCGGGCGACGCTGGAAAGTCCGACGTCGTGCTTGCCGTAAGTCCTGCAGTGGCTTTGAACGGCGCAAAAATTCAGGTGAAGCTGGGTCCTGAAACTCTAAAGGAATTTTCACCCGAGTCGTTTGTCCCGTTGGCTACAAAGAAATTTACTGTTCCGGTCGCCGATGTGGCGGCCGCGAAGAAACAGCTGGATGTCACCATCCTGAACGCAGAAGGGAAGACGCTGCTCCACTGGTTTGCTGGAGGTCCGGTTGACGGGAACCCCGAACCGTCCGTGAAGCCCGGCGAGCAGGAAGTTAACCGCAAGCCGGATAGCGAATTGTCAGTCGAAGACCTTTTCCTGCGTGGCGTGAACGACGAACAGGAAGGAAGACGGCTGCGGGCAACAAGCATTTACAAGGAAGTGCTGAAGCGGGATTCCGGTTATGTGCCGGCTTTGCTGAAGCTGGCAGAACAGGATTATTACGCCGCGGACTTCGAGGGCGCAGAAGCTCTGATGGCCCGCGCCAGGGCGCGCGATTCCAAGGACCCGCGTGTCGGTTACCTGACAGGGGTGGTCTATAAAGGGGCAGGGAAGATGGACCTGGCCCGTGACGCCTTCTGGTCTTCACTGCGGTTTGGCGGAGCGGAAGCCCCGGCGTTGATCCAACTGGGTGAGATTGCCATTCAGCAAAGACAGCATGCCCACGCGCAAGTGTTGCTGCGAAAGGCACTGGGCTACAATCCCGACGATGGTGTGGCGTTGAGCGACCTGGCGGTCGCGCTGAGACTGGGCGGGAAACTTAAAGAAGCCTCTGAAGTGGCCAGCAAGGCTGTTGAGAAGATGCCGATTCTGCCTTACGCGCTTGCTGAACAATGGCGCGCGGAGGCGGCGCTCGACCGCAGTGCTACCTCGGAACACGACCTGGTTTTTAGGAACACAGTCGGCTTTCGCTCGCAGGGATACCTGGAAGCTGGAACATGGTATCGGCGGTTGGGCGATCTGTCCTCTTCGGATGTTGTGCTGCGGACGGGGACGAAGAGTCTGGCGGCAAAAGAAGTTTCTCCGATGATTTACTACTACCTGGCTGCGAATGGCTGGGACGAAGGCAACGGCCAGCAGGCGTCCGCCGATGCAAATGCGGCAATGAAGGCGGACGTTGAAGCAGTTTTTCCCAACCGGCCTGAAGACGCCAAAGTGCTGCGTGAAGTGCTGGCACATAACTCCTCCGACGCGCACGCGAAATACTTTCTCGGAAACTTCCTGTTTGCCCATTCGCACTACGCCGAGGCTGCCGATCTATGGAAGCAGGCCGAAGGCGAAGGGTTCCACTACGCGGTGCTCTATCGAAACCTTGGTGTGTACGCCATGCGGGTGCAGAATGATGCTGCAAGTGCCGCCGCATATTATGCCAGCGCCATCAGACAGGCCCCCGGAGATTTCCGGCTCTATGTGGACCTTGACGAGATCTATACCCGGTTGGGGAAGACGAGCGATCGCGAAGAATTGTTTGCCGGCGCTCCGGCTGAAGTCCTCGGCCGTGATGCCGTGCGCGCGCGCAGAGTGCTGTTGAACGTCGAGGAACGCCGCTACGATCAGGCGCTGGATGCGCTTAAGGGACACAACTTTAAGCCGTGGGAAGGCGGGCGCATCATTCGCGAGTTGTTTGTGTTGGCTAATCTGGAAAAGGGACGCCAGGCGTTTGAAGCAGGGCAGTTCGGGACGGCGGAAGAATCTTTCCGTGCCGGACTTGAATACCCCGAAAACCTGGGCGTCGGTAAGCCCGAACATCCTCAGGATGAAGAAGCTCTTTACTGGCTGGGCCGGGCGTTCGATGCGCAGGGCCAGAAGTCCCAGGCACGCAACGCCTGGCAACAGGCGGTAGACCAAATGCGCGCGGCGGAGAGTGAAACCGAAGGGCGCGGGGGCGGATCGTCAGGTTTCTATGCCGCGCTGGCTCTCGACCGCCTGGGACGTTCCGACGAGGCTTCACGAATTCTGGATCGTCTGGCGCGGGAATTGGCGACCGGTCGGAAGTCGGCTTACGACTATTACCTTGCGGGGCTCGTCAAAAATTACCGCAAACAGGATGGCCAGGCAGTGGCGGATTTCCGTCGCGCGCTTGAGTTGAACCCGGGTTTCTGGCAGGCACGCCTGGAACTTCAGCGCAAAGGCGAGTCGGAATAAACTCAGTTAATACTGGCTGACCCGATTTCACGCGAACTCTTGCGGAGAAAGTCATCAGCTGCGAGAGCGATCCATTCCCGCGGACGTGGTCGGAGCCACCGGGAACGGCGCCTGCCCGTATATAAATCTCTTTCGAATTCCTGCGTCTTGCTTCGAAAGGGGAGAAATCTATTGACAACTTTCTTTCTATGTAGGAGATTAACCTCGCTGTTGGTAGCTAACCTGTTGCGCAAAAAGCTGTACCATTTTAGGACACTCGCGGGAATATCGGCCGGGAACGTTGAGTATTGAAGTGCCTCAGCAGTGGCGCCTCCTGTCATCGGCTGATATTTCAATCAACTGAATATGGACCACTTAAACAACAAAACCTGTTGAAGATCGGGAAGGAATGGGGGTGCAGGTGAGGTTTACTGGGAGGGTGTTTTGCCAAACGATGTCTGCGGCCGCGGTGGTTTTTCTAGCGGCCTTTCTTTCTGTGGGGGCGCTTCACGGTCAGCCGGAAGACTCGTCGGCTCCGCAGGCCGCATCCGGAGTTCACAAGGCTGGGCCAGTGTACGTCATCCTCTGGTTTGACACAGAAGATTACGTGCTGCCGCAGAGCGATGACGCCGCCAAACGGATTGCAGAATTCCTGACGTCGCAAGGCGTTCACGCCACGTTCAAGGTGGTTGGGGAAAAGGCAAGAACGCTTGAGCGCCGCCGCCGCGAAGATGTGATTGCCGCGCTTAACAAGCATGCCATTGTCTACCACTCGAATTATCACAGTTGGCATGCAAGCCCTGCGGAATTCGAAGAGTTGCTGGATTGGCAGAACGGCGTTGAGGAGTTCATCCGGCGCGAGCAGCCGGGCGTTGATGACATCCGCCGCATCTTCGGCAGGATGCCGACTGCGTACGGCCAGCCGGGCAGTTCCTGGTGCCCTGAGGCCCAGCCAGCCCTTCAGAAAATGGGAATCCACGTCTATCTGGACGACGGTGAACAGATTGGCCTTGACGGCAAGCCGTTCTGGTACGGCGGAATCCTCAACATTTTCAACATGAAGTATATCAGCGACTTCAGGCCAAACGACGACTGGACGAATGTCGAAGAAGTCAATGCCAACTTCAAGAAAGCCTATACCGCCCTGAGCCAAAGCGGCGGAGGGCTAATCAGCATTTACTTCCATCCTTGCGAATTCATTCACAAGGAATTCTGGGACGCCGTGAATTTTTCGCACGGCGCGGAACCTTCCCGGTCTGAGTGGAAGCTCCCGCCTGTGAAGACCCCCGAGGAACAGGCGCGGTCGTTTGAGTTCCTTGAGAAATTTGTCGAATACATGAAGACATTGCCGGTCCAATTTGTTACGGCGCCCGAGACGTTAAGGCTTTACCCGGACGGAGCCCGGACCCGGTCGTTTTCCAGGCAGGACCTCACTGAAATCGCCCGGAAGGTTGGCCCAGCAGTGTCATTTCAGGTTTACAAGGATTATGACCTGTCCGCCAGCGAAGTGCTCTGGCTGCTGAACAGCTACGTATCACGTGCGATTGCGAAGGCTCCGAGCCAGTTCATCGAACTTCGGGGGACGCCTCTCGGCCCGAGTTCTGACGCTACGGATGCGGCGTTGTCCGGGGAAATCAAGGTTCCGTGGTACCAGTTCAAGTGGGCCGTTCAGGATGTTGAGAACGCTCTTCACGTAAACGCACAGGTTCCCACCGTTGTCTGGATTGGCGGGAACCCGTATCCGCCGGCCAGCTATCTGGTAGCCCTTGCACATGTCGCCGGCAGCTTATTGGAAGATAAACAACTTCCGCAGGAGGTCACGCTCGCCCCAGCGCGTTTGGACACAGCGAAGTATGTGGCCAAGAATTCGCCGCAGTTGTGGGCCTGGCCCATCTTCCGTCCAGGGTTTAACGGGAAGCATCTCCTCGACCTCGCCAGATTGCAGGCTTGGACTTTGAAGCCTGCACAGCTTGAAACGGGGCAGCGCACGACGGCAAACGTAGGCTTGGGACCCAAATAGATTGAAGGTTGGATCTCGACCGGCGTGTTTGGGGCCCGAGCTTGCAACAGTACGGCAGGGCCACTACGGAGGGGCCTCATCATTCGTTTTTTGTATCATCACATCCTGACCTGGAAGTTGGACTGTCTCGCCTCCCAGGTGTTGCTGGCGGAGGAACAGTCCTTATCTTCAGGATTTTCGCCAAGTGCTCATCGTGAATATGGCATGCGGCTATTCGTGAAGCTCGCCCGATGTTTTCTGCCACTTGTTCTTGGCAGCGCTCTGGCTTGGGTGCCGCTTGATGCTGCCACACGGTCAGGGCTCTTCGGCCGTGGCTACGCGGTGATTCCGCAGCCGCAGAAGGTGGAGTTCAAGGGCGGGGACTTTGAAATCGGCAGAGGGTGGCGGCTGCAGCTGGGCCAGGGAGTAAGAGCTGACGACGTGGCGGTGGAGAGCCTGAAAGAAGGCCTCGAGAGCCGGCACGGGATTAGGCTTGAGACACGCGGGCGGGGCAATGCCATCGAGCTGGTTATCCAGCCGGGTTCGGTGGAGATTGGGCAGGCGGCAGACAAGAACAAGCCGGCTCTTGAGGAGCAGGCCTACAGGTTGGAACTGGCAGGCAGCGGAATCAAGATCACGGCCAATGCGCCGACGGGATTGTTCTACGGGGTAGAGACGCTGGTGCAACTGGTGAAACATGCAGAAGGGAAGCGATGGCTGCCGGAAGCAACCATCATGGACTGGCCGGACCTGGAGCAGCGGAACATCTACTGGGATGACAACCACCATCTGGAGCGGATGGAGGTGCTGAAGCAGGCGCTGCGGCAGGCGGCGTTTTACAAGATCAACGGGTTTGTGATCAAGCTGAACGACCATTTTGA
>DATLWV010000300.1:0-1535 GCA_035576145.1 Terriglobia bacterium | reverse complement strand
TTATAAAAATGCAGCCTAAGCACCCGCCTCTCCGGGGAAATTCATGCGGCGCAGAATATCACGGACGCGCGGGTCAGAGCGCATGTCATCCCAGGCTGGCAGAACCTTGAGGTATGGCAATTGGCTTTCACGAGCCTGGTAGGACTTCTCCAGCCATTCCACGGCCCGATTGTTGTCATGGGCTTCGGCGTACAGCTTCGCAATCCAGAATCGAGGAACGTGG
The DNA here is from genome assembly GCA_035576145.1 of Terriglobia bacterium. Classification (GTDB taxonomy): domain Bacteria; phylum Acidobacteriota; class Terriglobia; order UBA7540; family UBA7540; genus SCRD01. The sequence continues at coordinate 1,312 of DATLWV010000300.1, read as the reverse complement.
CTTTGATTCGAGTGTGCCGCCAGATTGCCTGCCGCCAGGCGAAGTGCCGCTACGTACTCAGCCTTGGAAAGTTGTCCGGCCTCGGCACCCTTCATGCCTTCTAAGATTCTCTCCCCAAACATGAACTTGATTTCGTTCAGGGCCTTCGCATACTCCTGTTTTTCGTTGAAAGCGCTCCAAAGGTTATCATGGGCAAGCCTGGTGCCTGGAGCCACTTTGAGCACGGTCTCGTCTTGCGCAATCGCATCGTCGTACCGGTGCGAGCACAACAGCTCGACAGCGTAAAAACTTTGAACGAAGGCATTAAGAGGGTCCAGTTGCATGGCCCGCTGGATCTGTTGGCTTGCCTCTTCAGGACGCCCCATGAGCATCAGGAAATGGGAGTAAACTGCATGGCCTTCGGAGAGACTTGGATTGAGCCCGATGGCTTTTTTGAACTCGGATTCTGCTCCGCTCCAGTTCCAATCGACCCAGGTTTTTATGGCCGCCAACATGAAATGCCCCTCGGCAAGCGTGGGATCGAGTTCCAGTGCCTTCACGGTGGCAGGCATTGCTTTGCCCTTAGCTTCGGCAAGTGAAACTAATCCCATTTGCCCGCGCCTGCTCCAAACCTGGGCTATCCCTATGTAGGCCGGAGCGTAATCTGGTTGTTTCTCCAAGGCCAGATTGAAGTATTCGAGCGCGGCGTCGAGTTTGGCGGCAGAAAGGTCCTCCGCAAGGGAACGCCCCTTCAGGTACGCTTCATATGCCGCCGGGTTCACCGCCTGGGTCCTGGCAAGGAGTGTCTTTTCCTGTGGAGTCACCGCAATTCTGATCTCCCGTGCGACTGCGAGTGCCACGTCACTTTGTAATGTCAACACGCTGTGAAGGTCTCGCGTATAGCTTTCGGCCCACAGGTCCTTTTCGGTCCGGGCGTCGATCAACCGCGCCGCGAACCGCACTCTGCTCCCCTCCCGCAGCAACGAGTCCTCCATGATGGCATCCACGTTCAGTTCTTGGGCGATCTGCGGCACCGGTTCCTTGGTGCCTTTATACCGCATCGCTGAAGTCCGTGAAGTTACTCTCAGGGCTCCGATCTTGGACAGCCTTGTAATCAATTCCTCCGTCATGCCGTCGGCAAAGTATTCCTGCTGAGGGTCGCCGGAAAGATTTTCAACCGGCAGCACGGCGATGGAATGGATCCCGGGCGATGCGCCGCCGGGCAGCAGGCGGTCGCGCAAGCCGGCGACGTTGAGTGCCGCCAGCACGGTAAACAAGATGACCAGCATGACGGCGCTCAAGGCCAGCAGTACGCGCCTTGACTGCGCTGCCC
>DATLWV010000299.1:0-2097 GCA_035576145.1 Terriglobia bacterium | reverse complement strand
GATCCCTCGTTGCACTCGGGATTTCGCCTGCGGGGTCCCACGGAGTGGATGCTCAGCGGAAAAGAGAAGCAGATTCTTCGCTCCGCTCAGAATGACAGCGAAGGGCTCACGCCCGCAAAACGGCTCAACCTCACCCATGCCGCCTGCACCCAGCGGCGAAATGATTTCATAAACACCGAGTTTGGTTCCTGCTGCCAGGGTCATTGCGTTCCATCCCCGACGGGCCTGAAGCGCCAGAGCGTTAATTTCAACGGCGAAGCAGAGGACAAAACGCGGCCGTCGGGGAGCCATGCCGGCGATATCAGGTCGCCGGTAAAGTCTACTGGAATTTCAGTCAGCTTGCCGGAGCGCGGGTCAAGGATAGATACTCCGTAGAACCACTTGTCGGGTGACGTGGAGGAGAGCACCACCCGCCCGTCTTTCGCGACAGCGTTGGGATTGAGCTGTGTCGGCGCTACACGCACCGGGCCCTGCACGAGGATTGGTTGTTCCACGCCTCCCGCCACCGGAACCTTGAACAATTTCACCCCCTCCTTGCCGATGGCCAGGACGATAAGATCCCTCCCGTTAGGGTCCGGCGCGACACTATACCCGGGGCCGACTCGGCGCGGCTGGCTGCCCGCCACCGGAACAGCCCAAACAGTTCGGGAGTCAGAGTAATAAAGAGTCTTTCCGTCGGGTGCAGCCGAAAGATCGTTCATGTCCCCAGGCGCGATTCCACTCAGACGCTGGACAATCCGGCCGTCAGTGATGGAAGCCAACGCGATCACAGAATGGCCGGGCGACCCCAACCGGAAAGCAACCTTGTCCCGGCCAACCAGGCATAACGGAGGAGAAGTTTCCTCATTCGTCTGGATGAAAAGAGCCGCTTCGCCCCCGGGCTTTGTCACGAGTAATCTTGAACGGCCTGCAACCATCGAACCCAGAACCATTCTGCCGTCTGGCAATTGAATCGCCGGCTCCCTGCCTGGGTTTTCGGTGGCGGCGAGCGACTCCCCCGTTCCTCCAGACGTGGCGAAGCGCAGGGCTTCCATGGGCCGGTGCACCTGATCGATGTAAAGATCCCCATCCTTGCCCACATCCATAAACCAGACCCGCGAGGTCAGGGTCAGCAAAGTCTGGGAGGGCCCCGGACCGTTGCGCGGAATGGAAGTTATCCGATGGAGGTCACCCACGTTCAGGTCGATCAGCACAAATTGGTCATCGCTCGACACGGCAAGCGCAAATAAGCTAACCCCCGAGCTCTGGCGGATTTCAAGGTTAGGCGCAAGACGCCGCGTCTTGCCTGAAGCGAGATTCAGAATGTAAAGGTGAGACGCAGGATCGGAGCTGTCTTGCTCCTTCGTCCGTCCAAAAAAGACGGCATCTTTTCCATCGCGGAATGCTCGCACGGGCGGACACAAATCCCCGGATACAAGAAAGGCGTCGAGGGCTTCAAGGCGCCCACTTTCGGGCCAAAAGCGGTAAAGCTGAAGATCCCGTTCCTTATTCAATCTAACCACCAGCAGGCTGCCATCGGGCAAGACCTCGGGTCCAATCGCGTCGTCCAGAACCAGACGTTCGTCGCCGCCGAATCGCGAAACCGTATAGATGCCCCCAGGAACCGAAAACTCGCGATCGTAGTAAATTCTGCTGCCGTCATTGGACCAGTTCAGTTCCGTAACATATCCGCGCGTGCGATCCTTGGTGAGCACGGTCCAGTCGCCAGAGTCGGTGTCCATCACTGCCACCTGCGTCAGGTCGTCCACCATAGCCTGAAAAGCCAGAGTGTGGCCGTCGGGCGAAATGCGAGGTCCCATCGCGACGCTCGGGCCCCCCAACATTTGCGCGGACCAGTTCGGAGTGGAAGCACCTCGCCGAGTTCCCGCCCACCAGCCAGTTGCAATCCCGAGAACAAGCAGCAGTCCAGAAGCCACAGCCCAGGGCAGGATGCCGCGCAACGATGTCGTGGCGCGCGTGGCATGTGCATCCTGCCCATGGACCTCCACGGGCGAGACGCCCGTGCCACTGATCGTTTCTTCAATCGTGATGCGTGCTTCCCCGATGGCCTGGAGGCGCTGGCGCTGGTCTTTTTGCAGGCAGCGGTAAACCAGTTTC
>DATLWV010000298.1:0-8448 GCA_035576145.1 Terriglobia bacterium | reverse complement strand
CCGACTGCATATGGCACTAAAGTTCTAGTACCTAAGTTCCTTGACGGGATAGTCCATTAGTATCAAGCTTGTAACCATGTTTCTCTTGGGTAGGGACAGGTCTGCGAGAACGGAAGGAGGATGCCACTGGGCCGCTTGCTTCGTTAACGGATCGGCGGGGCGTGACCAGGCGATGGACTGAAGACGTCTGACCAGGGGCATTGAACAAGATGAAGGGAATTCTCAGTCTTGATCAGGAACTTCGCGCGGCTCGATTGGCTAAGGGGCAAAAGAAAGGCACCCAGTCTGACCACTCATCCGCCCAAAGGGAACATTACCAGCCTTGGCAACCGGAAATTGATCGAATGCAGCAGACGATGCGGGAAGTGCTTCGCGCTATCGCCGGCATTTCCGGCGTTGAACTTCCAGGCCTGCCTGCCGGTCTCCAGGACGACGCGGTGCCCCAGCCCAAGCTGGACATCAATACACTGAAAGATCGATTTCGCAACGACCTTGAAGGGTTTTCCATAAAAACAACTGAGGAGCTGACGAAACGGGCCAGGGAGCAGACTCGTGCCGCGCTGGATGAGGTCCAGAACGAAGTATTGGGTGCCGGGATCGACCAGGTTGCCGCCGAGCTGCGAGAAAAACTACAGGCTCCGGTGCAAATTGAGAAGTTCGTGGGATCCGCCATCGAGGAAGCGGCAGCCAGGCTGGAAATGTCGCTTTCCCAAAAGATTGAACGCCTGATAGCTGAACAGCAACAGTTGGTTCAGGACAAGCTTCAGGGAGCGCTGGGCGCTGTCCATGCCCAGGTGAACGCGCAGGTTGACGCCGAGTTCCGGGAAATACTGCAACTGCCGGCGCAAATTGAGAAGCTGGTGGAACCCGCCGTCGAGAAAGCGGCAGCCAGGCTGGAAAGCTCCCTTCGCCAGAAGGTTGAACACCAGCTTGCCGGGCAGCAACAACTGCTTCAGGACGGGCTTCAGGGAACACTGACCGCCGTCCAGTCCCAGGTGAGCACACAGATTGCGGCCGAGTTGCGGGACAAATTACAGCCCCCGGCGCAGATTGATACGCTGGTGGATCCCGCCGTTGAGAAAGCGGCAGCCAGGCTGGAAGAGTCTCTTTCCCAAAAGATCGAACGCCTGCTAGCCGAACATGAACATTTGGTTCAGGACAAGCTCCGGGGAGCGTTAAGCTCCGTCCAGGCCCAGGTGAGCACACAGATTGCGGCCGAGCTGCGGGACAAATTACAGCCCGCGGCGCAGATTGATACGTTGGTGGATCCCGCCGTCGAGAAAGCGGCAGCCAGGCTGGAAATGTCGCTTTCCCAAAAAATTGAACACCTGTTAGCCGAACATGAACAGATGGTCCAGGACAAGATTCAGGGAGCGCTAAGCTCCGTCCAGGCCCGGATCAACACGCTGGAACAAAGTGTGCAGCAGATCCGTGAGATCAAAGCTGTTCCGGTTGTGCAGGCGCCGGTGGAGCAGCCTACCGCAAAAGTTGAACACCTGTTGGCCGAACAGGAACGGTTGGTTCAGGACAGGCTTGAGGGAGCGTTAAGCACCGTCCAGGCCCGGATCAACACCCTGGAACAAAGTGTGCAGCAAATTAGTGAGCTGAAGACTGTCCCGGTTGCGCAGGCGCCGGTGGAGCAGCCGGTCGTGCCAGCGGATAATGCGGAGACAAAACTGGAAAGCAGCGTCGATAGTGGATTCAAAGGATTTCTTGACCATGCGTTCTCGCGCATTGAATCTTCATTCAACAACCTCCTGGAAACTCCCAAGAAAGAGCCTGTGCAGACCACCCATGCAAAACTCGAAGGCCTGCGCAGAGCGATACCCGATGCCAGTACGGACAAACTGATCCGGATCCAGCAGGCGCTGGATAATCTTGATAGGCTCGGCCCCAAGAATCCTCCTCCTGCCAGCTAATAGAAAGCCTCAAAACTACTCCCGGAATTGAAGCCGACCGCTGGAATGCCCGGCGGGTGACGCGAGCGCCTGGCCGGCGATGTGTGCGGATTTGCGATATCAGACCCGGCCGCGCAGAATTGTCCCGGCCGGCGGGATTGCTCTGTGCTACCCTGCTCTTTCGGATGAATCGCGTATGAGGCTGCGTTCGAAGTTGGGATTGACTTTCGTCATCGCCTACCTGGCCATTTTTCTCTTTGCCGAGTTCCTTGCCTTCCGCGCCCTGATTTTTGATACGGCAAACTCGGAGCTTTCAGGGGTCCCCGCGATCTTCGTCACGCTGCCGTGGAGCGTCATGATGGGGCCCTTCTGGGATTTGGTGGGCTTCGTCAAATGGTACGAGCGGTTTGCAAGCACGCCGGCGCTCTACGGTTTTTTTGCGTCGCTGACGATTCTGCCGGGCGCAATCATCAACGCCGTCATCCTCTATTATATCGGCAGGGCAATCGACCACTTCGCCGCGAAGCCGCGCAACCCGTAGCGCTTCTTTTGGCCTAAGCTTTCGCTGATTTGAACCCGGGCGGCGCCCGACCGGAAACGGCTTAACCAAATGGTTACAAATTGGTTTCACATCGGTGTCACGGCGCGGCGTGGATTGTTCTTATCATGCTGGAAGAGATGGCCGCAGATGCTGGGAGGGCTATTGCAGGGGCTCTGGATGGCTGAATGCCTTGTGTGCCGGCTTGAACCGCGAAGGGGTCCGGTGACAGCCAAGGACTATGGTTGCAAAAGGAGAAAGGCGGCAGGGAGAGATTCTCTGGTGTTCCAAGCGCGGGCAAGGCGATGCTTTGCGGCCGGCGTCTTCCTGGCCGCAGCGGTCCTATTGCCCGGAGCGCAGTCCCTGCCCGGAAAGGGAATGCAATCTCATGCGGTTGAGGCCATCGACTACAACGCATCATACTTGATTGCGATCACAGGCACGGCCGGCATGTTCGGGTTTGCCGGGCACCGGCACGCGGTCCTCGCCAGCGCGTGGTCCGCTGATCTCAACGTGAATCTTGACGACCTCAGTCATTCCAGCGCCACGATTACAGCGCCGGCGGACAAATTGATTATTGACAGCCCCTCCGCGCGGCAGAAGGCAGGATTGGGAAAGGGGCCCGGCGAGTCCGACGTGCGGACAATCCAAAAGCGGATGTTGAGCAGCGAGGTCCTCGATGCCGCGCAATATCAGCAGATAAAGTTCACCAGTACGGGTTTCAAATTACAAGGCAGCGGTCAGATGCAGGTCACCGGAAACATGCAAATCCATGGGCGGCCTCATCCAGTCACGGTTCAGGTGCAGATCCGCTCCCATGGGCAGCAAACAGAGTTTGACGGTGAATTCAACATTCGGCAGACAGACTATGGGATTAAGCCCGAGAGTGTTGCAGGGGGAATGATCAAGGTAAACGACTCCATCACCCTGAAGTTTCATATTGTGTTGACAGCTGCGCACTGAGCTGCGGCCCCGCTCAGAAGGAGTAACAATTGTTCCGATTGAGATTCCGCTGCAAAATCCTGCCCTGGCTGCTTCTTTTCGGCCTTCCGTCCCTGGCGTCCGGACAGGGATACATGCTTACCATTACTGCGGAGGACGTTTCCAACAGCGAAGGCGTTGTGGGGGTGCTGGTCTTCAACTCGCCGCAGGGCTGGCCAACTGATAATGGCCGTGCTTTCCGGGCCGTCGCGGTCCGGGCACATCAAGGGCCAGTTGAAATTACAGTTTCCGATTTGCCGCCGGGCGACTATGCCGCAGTTGTGCTCCACGATTTAAACGAAAACCGAAAACTCGATCGTAACTGGTTCGGCAAGCCCAAAGAACAGTGGGGAATGTCGGAGAATCCACCGGTGCATTTTTCCGCCCCAGCCTTCATTCAAGCCCGTTTTACACTGAGCCGAGACGAGAGAATCAGCGTGATTCTCCACTGATAGGAGTGGGGAGCCGTGACATTGATTTCCGAGCCGTGGCTCCATAAAATCCTGCGGGCATAAGTTCTTCGGCACAAACTCGGCGCCATGGCTACCGGTTCACCGCTTTCTTCACGAGCGCGGCGATCCTTGCTTCCTCGGCGGCAGTCAACTCCTTCAGCGCAAAGGCGGTGGGCCACATGGCGCCGTCGTCAAGGTTTGCCTTGTCGCTGAAGCCGAGCGTCGCGTACCGGGCCTTGAACTTATCTGCGCTTTGAAAGAAGCAGACGACGTTGCCGTCCTTCGCGTACGCGGGCATCCCGTACCATGTTTTCGGCATGAGCCCTGGCGCGTTGGCTTTGATGATGGTATGAACCCGCTGAGCCATGATGCGATCCGGCGGCGGCATCGCCGCGATCGCTGCAATCACGGCGTTTTCCCCGGCCGCGCCGTCCTTCTTCGCGCGCGCTTCCGCCTTCAGCTCTTTGGCGCGCTCCTTCATCGCGGCTTTTTCCTCCGCGGTGAATCCCGTGGGCTTCTGTGTCTTCTTCTTTGGGCTCATCGGAACGTCCTTATCGTATAGCTGGCAGCCATAGTGTTGTTTTCAGTCCAGCAGGTTCGTTGGTAGCAAAGCCCACGGCACAACCCCTGTGGCGTGGTTAAGCCCTATGGTAGCTGCGCTCAGCCCAACCTGCAACCTCTGCAAGGGGAGCCTGTCCCGGCTTTCAGAAGGTAGTATAATGGTAGTATGAAAACGAAAATGAAAACTTCACTCACACTGTCGCGCGAAGTCGTTAGAGGCATTGACCGCGTGGCGGGAAAGAAGCGTTCCCGGTCGGCGGTGGTTGACGATGTGCTGCGTGGGTATATCTCCTACCGCGAACGCACCGCCGCCAACGCCCGCGACGCGGAGAAAATCAACCGTTTTGGCGACGAGCTGAACGCCGAGATGCAAGATGTGCTCGCCTTCCAGTCGCTCGACCACCTCTGGAAGGAGCGATGAAGCGCGGAGATTTGTATCTGCTGCGCCATCCCGGAGGAGGTGACCCCAGGAAACAACGGGTGATGGCCGTGGTCAGCCGCCAGGCCCTCGTTGATTCCCTTTTTCCCACGGTCGTCTGCGCTCCGGTGTTCACACGTGGTCACGGACTTGAAACGGAGGTCTCCGTCGGGCCGGAAGATGGATTGAAGCATCCGAGTTGGATTGGCTGCGACGGCCTGGTCAGCATCCCCAAGAGCCGGCTGACCCACTTCATTGGTACCCTCGCGCCCGCGAAGCTCTCGCGCCTGTCAAAAGCATTAAGAATCGCTCTGGACATATAGAGGCGGCAGCAAGGCAGCGCAGAGCCTGGCGGTTTCGGACACTGCGGTTCGCTCTAATCACTAATCATTCAATCCCTTACCATTGAGAATCTGCTGCATATATTTTTCAACCCTTGCCTCCCGGGTTTTGGATTGTTTGGGTTGAGAAAAATAGTAGATGTATGCTCTTTGGCGTCCCGGCGTCAATCGATTGAAAGCTGCTTTCAAGCTGGGCATTGCATTCAATTTATTCTGGAACTCTTCAGGAATTTTGAAATCTGATGTCTTTTTGAGCTTAACTTTCAGGCCGGCCTTTTCCACTTCAACGGCTTCATGAATATAGGCTTTCAGTATCGGGCCGAGCTTCGCTATTTCCCGGACGTTGGTAAACCGGATCTGGCGTGCCGACTGCACATTCTCCGTCTGCTGGATCAGAAGGCGCCTGGCATCTCTTAACAGGGCGCCTTTGAAAAACAAAAGGGCGCAGTATTCTTTGAATCCATGGATTACAACGATGTTTTTCTGCTGAAACGTGTAACAAGGCTGGCCCCACTTCAATTCTTCTGTGAGCCCGCAGCCCAGAACGATCGTTCTCAGCTTTTCAAATTCTTCCCGCCACTTTTTGGCTCTACTCAAGAATGCATCGACCTTGGGATTCATCTCTTGCAATCGGTTATGTGCCATATTCATGCCTCAAAAAAAGCCGCGGACCGCAACTTCGGCGGTCCTCGCTACTCGCCCGCTCAAGCATTTGGAAAATTCCAGATGCGGAGGGCGTTCTTTCCTAATATCAAGTCTCTGTCTTCATCGCTATAGAAATCGCAGAACCTGTCAACAAACTCGAGTTCCTTGTTCATGGGCAGCTCCCATCGCGGCATTGGATACCCCGTACCCCAAATAAGCTTTCGTCCGCCAAACTCTTCATAGGTGGCTTTGTAAAAGGGGTACGTATCGCGATAGGGATATTTCTCTGTCAGCGAAATTTCATAAGGTTCCGAAGCGCTCACCCAGACTTGCGGGAAGCGCTTCAGCCGGAACATTTTGCGAAATTCGGTCCAGGGGTTGCTGGCCTTCAGGTCAGGTTCCCCCAGGTGGTCGATAACGATCTTCACGCCGGGGAAACGGCCGGCCATGTCTTCCAGCATGGGCATCTGGTGCGGAAGGATATAGAAGTTAAAGACAGCCTTCAAACGCTCGGCTTCGCGCCATAGCGGATACTGGTCTCTGGCGTTCAGCCAGCTCGATTTCGGATCGTAAAGCGGGCTGAAGCGCATGCCCTGGAAGCCGTGCTCCTCCATCCAATAGCGCAGGCGGCCGGCCGGATCAGGCCTCAGCGGATTGATCAAACCATGCGCCACAAACCGCTTCGGGTACTTGTGGAGAGAGTAGCTGATGTAGGAATTGTCCCATCCGTAGTAGCGCGGATTGATGAGCACTGCGTATTTCAGGCCAAACTTTCGCATCTCCGCCACTTCGTTTTCTATGGGTGCTTCCACCGGCACTCGCTTGACTTCCGGGTGTTCCGGGTGGTGAAACGGAAACTTCGGATTGAAGGTCCAGACTTCAAGGTGAGTGTCAATGATAAGCCGGGGACGCTTTGGAAGGGCAAGCCCCGCAGCGGCCACGCCGAGAAACTCCCGGCGGCTGAATTTACATGGCATACTTCGGTCCTCCCCACCTGTGTCTTGAAACTACCAGATTAACCCACAGCTTGCACCATGGATACACACCGTTGCGCTGTATGGCACAGACGCTTGCGATCGGCTTCTTCGCTGTTGCCGCAGTCGTTGTATACTTGGAAACCGCGATACTCAAGCTGGCCAGTGAACTCTAACACATATGGACGTAAAGCTTCTGCTCATCGTAGCCGCAGGAGGAGCTCACATGTTCTTACTCATGCATGGCCTGACCAGTGAGATACAACCCCTGGCAAGAATTGTGAGGATATCCAATGCCACAAAGTGTTTCACGGCGTGATTTTCTCGCCGCTTCCCCGATCGCTCTCGCGGCGGGGGCCTCTGCCCTGACGGACCCGGCTGGTGCCGCGGCTCAGACGGCCGGAATCAAGCGCGGCGATTTGCCCGATCTCACCATCAAAGAAGTTAAAGTTTACGTCATAAAGGCCGGGGCCCCTGACATCAGTTCCCTTCCCCCCAGGATGGCTGCCATAGTAACCAACAGCGGAATCGAGGGGAATTACACCCTCGGGTATCGTTACTGGCATCCGAACTGGAGTAACCTGGGATGGCTTGACTACGCCAGGCAAGTGCTTCCCGGAAAGAGCGTCCTCGACCTTCCCCAACTGACTTCCCAGTGGGCGCCTGAGCTGCGCCGGCAGGGGCAACTCTCTTACGCATCTGCCATTGACAACTGCCTGTGGGACATACTCGGCAAGGCGGTTGGATTGCCGGTCTACAGGATCCTTGGGGCCTACAAGGAACGCGTGCAGGCCTACGGCAGCTCGCAGCATCACAAGACGCTGGAGGAGTTCGTCACGGAAGTTCAACAGTGCAAAGCGCAGGGGTTCAAGGCCTACAAGATTCACCCTCCGGAAGGGGATGACGGGAGGCACGGCGATTACAAGCTGGACATGGAGATCTGCAAGGCAGTACGTAAGGCCGCAGGCGACGATTTCACTCTGATGCTCGATCCGGTTGGAGTTTACACCCGTTATGAGGCCATGAAGGTCGGGCGCCTCCTGGACGAACTGGGATACATTGTCTTCGAGGATCCGATACCCACAACTGACATTGACGGCCTGGTGGAGCTTTGCGCAGCCCTCGATGTACCCGTCCATATCGGAGAATTTCTCTTTTCACCGTACGACTACGGCGAGTACATCCGCCGCGGTGCACTGGACGCTTTGCGGTTCATCGTCGATAACGTGGGCGGAATCACGGGCGGTATGAAGATCGGCCGGCTGGCCGAGTGCTTTGGCATGCCCTGTGCCCCGCACAATTGGGGCACCGTTTTCGACCAGGCCGTTCACTTCCACTGTGAACTGGCAATGCCGAATGCCGAATGGTTTGAGAAAACCCTCACCTACCAGGAGTCTGGCGATCTCCAGGGCGCCAGCGACCTTCCGTACGTGAAGACCAGCTTCCGGGTGGCGAAGGACGGATACGTTTACGCGCCAACCCAGCCGGGGCTTGGGTGCGAGGTCGACCGCAATGCGCTGGACAACATGACGCTGCGGGTCGAGACGTAGCAGGAGCGGTTTTCAGTCCGTAGCGCACGCCTCCGGACCGGCGCACTGCACTGCCACACTCAATTCCCGCACGCCTCGCCCGTTTGCCGC
>DATLWV010000297.1:0-1617 GCA_035576145.1 Terriglobia bacterium | reverse complement strand
TCTGAAAACCCATCTTGAAGATCACAGCGAAAACTTCACCCGCTTTCTCCTTCTATCACCCAAGGCCACCGTTTCACCGCGGGCCAATAAGGTTTCGATAGTTTTTTCCACTCGCAATGTTCCAGGCGCGCTTTACAAATGCCTCAGCGTTTTTGCCCTGCGCGATATCGACCTTTCCAAGATGGAATCCAGGCCTTTGAGCGGCCGCCCGTGGGAGTACTTCTTCTATCTTGATTTCGCCGGCAACATTAAAGAAGAGCGCTGTAGGAAGGCGCTGGAACACCTGGAAGAAGTCACGAATTTCCTTCGCGTCCTCGGCTGCTATGAGAGCGCAAGGCCGTAGCGCACGCGAGTAACTCTTCTCATGTCAATGATTTCCTCGGGCTTTACGGCCAGGCTGGGTGGCCCCGGACTCTGCGGGAATTGATCATTCAATCGCATGGCGGCCCAATTTGGACTGAAGTATAATCGCTCCACGGACCGTCACAGAGTCCTGCACAAATGGGCCAGGAGGCTGGGATCTATGCGCCGACGACCACGCTTTGCCGCAATCCTGCAATGTGTTGTGCTGGCAAGCTCGCTCATAATTATCGCCTGCCAGAATAATTCATCGTCCACCGCCGCAGGACCTTCAAAGATTATTGTTACCGTAAATCCCGGCGGGCCGGTCACCATCAGGACCGCTTCGGCCGATTTTGAAATCCTGCCGTCCGGGTACGTACAGGCTTACCTGCTGAAGCAAGGGAAGCGGCTCACCCTGGACGATCCTGCTGGATCCGGGCCCGACGCATCCAACTCGGTGACGGTCGATGGAAATGAGATTGCGGATTTCACCCTCGACCTTGATCATGTCAAGGTTTCTGAGGCGCGAGGCAAGATAGGAGAGCAGGGCAAACGGGTTGAGATCACCGGCCGCAGCAAGTCTGAAAACGGAGCGGCCCTTGAGGAATCGCTGATCTTCGAGGCTTACGATAACTTTCCCCGTCTCCTCATAACTTCCACTTCCTACAAGAATCTCGGAAACAAGCCTCTTGGCCTGGGCAAGGTTGTTGCCGACAACCACCAGTTGAATGCCTCCCTGAGCGATCCTTCGGCGCCGCCGTACCAAATGTGGTCCTTTCAAGGCTCCAGCGAGAAATGGGGCAAGGACGACGTGGTGGAAATCTCAGGCCATTTCTCCCAGCAGAACTTTATGGGCGGCATGCTGCCCAGGGGCGAGGGTGGCGGGATCCCCCTGGTGGCGTTCTGGACGGACAAAGTTGGAGAGGCTATTGGACACATTGAAACGATCCCATGGGTCCTCTCGCTGCCGGTCAGCGTCTCGCCCAACAGCCGCGTCAGCGCCTCCATGGTCCTGGAGCCGGACACGACTCTCCAGCCGGGAGAAACGTATTCCACTCCGCGTGGATTTGTTGCGGTTTACTCCGGCGACTTTTATGAACCCCTGCACCTTTATTCTGAGGCGCTCCAGCGCGAGGGCTGGAACCTGCCCAAACCCAGCGAGGCGGATTATCAGGTCAGCTGGTGCGGCTGGGGCTATGAATCCGACGTTACTCCGAAACAGATGCTCGGCACCATTCCCAAGCTCAAGGAATTCCATATTCGCTGGGCCACGCT
>DATLWV010000296.1:0-33756 GCA_035576145.1 Terriglobia bacterium | reverse complement strand
GATGAAGTCGGCCGCGCCTTGCGCTGCCTTGGTGTAGGCGGGATCGCCGAGTACCGCTCCCGCCCGCGCAAAGGCAGATATCATCAGGCCGTTCCAGGAAGTCAGGACCTTGTCATCCAAAGGCGGGCGCGGGCGCTGGTCGCGGGCCGCGAGCAGCCTGCCGCGGGCGTCGGCGAGCGTCGCGCGAATTTCCTCGGGCGACATGCCAAAGTGTTTGGCGGTCGCGTCCACGGAATAAGCCACCTGGAGAATGTTCTTCCCCGTGAATTCTCCCTGGGGATCGTTTTGGACGGCGACGTTTCCGTGGGGCTCGACGTCATAGTAGTAGCCAAAAATCTTCGCCGCATCCGGGCCAAGAACCTCTTCTATCTGGCCGGAGGACCACAGGTAGAACGCTCCCTCGCCGTGTTCAGGTTTTCCCTTTTCAATCTGGCTGTCGGCATCTTCCGCGCTGAAGAAACCCCCGTGCGCGCTGTGCATGTCGCGCAGGACGTAATCCAGGATGTCATGCGCGATGGCGGCGTAAAAGGGGTCGTGGGTGATCTGATAAGCCTCGAGATATGCGATGGCCAGTTGCGCCTGGTCGTAAAGCATCTTTTCAAAGTGCGGCACGTGCCACTTTGCATCCACCGAATAGCGATGGAACCCGCCGCCCAGGTGGTCATGAATACCGCCCTCGGCCATGGCATGCAGGGTGTGCAGCGTCATCTGGAGCGCCGCCTGGTCGCCAGTGCGGGCGTGATAACGCAGAAGAAAATTGAAGACCACCGGGCGCGGAAACTTGGGCGCGCCGCCGAACCCCCCATTCGCAGGATCATATCCGGATTTGATCTGTTGATAAGCGTGGGTGAGGATTGCTTCGGAAATGTTGGCCTTTTCGGGCGAGGGAGCGTTGACAGATTTTTCAAGCTGCTCCACCACATCTGCGGCGGACTTTTCAATGCGCGCGCTGTCTTTCTTCCACGCGCCGGCAACCCGCTCAAGGACGGTACTGAATCCCGGGCGTCCGTAGCGGTCAACGGGAGGCCAGTATGTTCCGCCGAAAAAGGGCTTGAGGTCCGGAGTCAGGAAAACCGACATGGGCCAGCCGCCGCTGCCGGTGGTGGCCTGCACGAAGGTCATGTAGACCTTGTCAACGTCGGGGCGCTCCTCGCGATCCACCTTGATGTTCACAAAGTTGTCGTTCATGATCCGGGCAATTTCAGGGTTGGTGAACGACTCGCGCTCCATCACGTGGCACCAGTGGCAGGTGGAGTAGCCGACTGATAGAAAGATTGGCTTGTTTTCGCGCTTCGCCAGATCGAAAGCTTCCTGGCCCCACGGGTACCAGTCCACCGGGTTGTGCGCGTGCATTAGCAGATAGGGGCTGCTCTCGTGGATGAGATGGTTGGTATAGTCATGCGAAACTTGGTGCGCCCCGGCTTCTGTCATGGATTCAACTCCTTTTCTGATGATGCCAGCCGAGCGATGCCAAAGCCAGGCCGCGGCGGCCATCACAATGGCCATCGCCAGAATCCAGCTCTTTTTGCGATGCCCCAACACTCAGGTTTGATCCCTTCAACCTATACAAGGGCATTATATCGGGAATGGAGGGCATGTTGAAATCGATGGGTTGCCGATGCTGATTCCGGCTTATGCGGTCGACGAATCCACATCGGGGAGAGGTTTTGCATCCCTCGCGGCGTTGTGTCAGAATTCTCGGGCAGCTTGCCGAACGGGTCTGGCAGGCCGTGCTTCGCTTGTTCATGGCAAACATATCCTGGACCGACTTCATATGTTCCCTGGAGGGGTTGAGAACTGGGGAGCAAATGAAACATCGTCAGCCTTTCATACGAACCTTTTTTACGGATTGATCGCAACGCAGATATGAACGAGCCACTCTCTCGGGACCGAGTAACCTTCCATGGCTAAGTTCCAGACAGAAGTCCGCCTGAGCCGGGAAATGACGCTGCTGGACGCAACACTCATCGGAGTGGGCGCCATGATCGGGGCGGGGATTTTTGTCCTGACCGGCATCGCGGCGGGAGTGGCCGGCCCGGCGCTGATGGTCGCCTTTGCCCTGAACGGGGTAGTCACTCTTTTTACGGCGATGTCCTACGCTGAGCTGGGCTCATGCTACCACGATGCCGGAGGGGGCTATCTCTGGACCAAGGAAGGGCTTCCGCGCTGGAACGGTTTCCTTTCCGGGTGGATGAGCTGGTTTGCGCACGCTGTTGCGTGCAGTGTCTACGCGCTGGGATTCGGAGCCTATTTTGAATACGTCCTGAATGAGATGGGTTACCGGGTTCCGCATTGGGCGTTCCTTCCGCCTCAAAAGCTGCTGGGGGTTTTTGTCGCGTTTCTTTTTGCCTACGTGAATTTCCGGGGTGCATCGGAAACGGGCAAGGTGGGCAACATCGTTACCGGGACCAAGATTGTGATTCTTCTGATTTTTATTGCCTTTGGTATCGAATTTGTTTTTCACCAGCCGCATTGGGAGACGTCGGGCTTCACACCCATCATGCCGAACGGATGGAGCGGTGTGGTAAAGGCAATGGGCCTGACCTTCATTGCATTCGAAGGGTACGAGATCATTGCACAAAGCTCGGAAGAAATTAAGGACCCGAAGAGAAACATCCCGAAGGCCGTTTTCTATTCACTCATTATTGTGATTCCAATTTATCTGCTTGTTGCCTTTGTGGCGCTGGGGGCTGTCCATCCGCCTGAGGGCATGACACCGTGGGATTATCTGGGAGCGCAGAAGGAAATCGCGCTGGTGGATGTGGCGCGGCATTTTTTCCCAGGCGGTGCGCTGATGGTGCTGGTGGCGGGCCTGATTTCCACCATGTCGGCCCTGAATGCCACCGTCTTTTCTTCTTCTCGCGTTGCCTTCGCCATGGGGCGAGACCGGAACTTTCCCGCCTTCTTCAGCCGCATACACGCCAGAAAGAACACTCCCCATTGGGCGATTGTACTCTCGCTCCTGATCATTGTTTTCATGGCAGTGTCCCTGCCAATCGAGGATGTGGCGACGGCCGCGGACGTGATGTTCCTGTTGATTTTTCTGCAGGTGAACCTGGCCTTGATCAATCTGCGCAAAAAGCGTCCGGAGCTCGACCGCGGATTTTTTGTTCCACTGTTTCCATACCTGTCCATAGTGGGGATAGTCTGCAACTTCGGCCTGGCGCTCTATATGTTTACTTACAGCCCCAAGGCGTGGATTGTGACAGCAGGCTGGATTGTCGCCGGCGCAATGGTTTACAGGTTTTACTCGGGGTCGCGGGAGGTCGAATACGAGCGTAAGGTGCGGGCGCTCGAAAGGCTGGAAAGGAAGGAGTATCGAGTGCTGGCCTGCGTCTCAGACAGGGAAACCCTTTCGAGCCTGGCGGAAGCTGCCTTTGTGATGGCCAGGAAACACAACGCCGAAGTCATTTTTGTGAACGTTATCGAGGTGGATGAAAGCGAACCCCTGCGCGCCGGCCTGGCGGAATCCGCCGCCGCCCAGGAGATGCTGGACGAAGCCTGCTGGATGGCGATCGAGCGTGGCATTCCCGTCCGGTCGATTGTGCGTGTCTCCCACAGGATCTCCCAGGGGATTGTGGATACGGCGAAAGAAGAAGAATGCAACCTGATTGTCCAGGTGAGGGAAAAGCAGCCGACTTTTTTTGAGAGGTTCTTCACGACCGCGGTTGACACGGTGGTGCAGAATTCTCCTACGGAAACGGCGGTGCTCCACGGAACATTTCCAAAGGAGGGCATTCGCAGGGTCCTCATTCCTTTTGGCTCGGATATTCACACGCGGCTGGCCGTGGAAATGGCCCGCGCCTTCAAAGATTATTACAACTGCTCCATCAAGATTGCATTGGTTTTTGAGCCGGAAGTTCCTTTCACTGAGCGTGGCGAAAAGCTGGAAGCGATTCGAAAGATCGTCAGGGAAAACGATCTGGAAGCGGAAGTGGAGGAGATCCACGACACGGACGTTCTGCGGGGAATACTCAGAAAAGCCAGAGAGGCGGACCTGATTCTGATGGGGGCCAGGACGGGAGACTTTTTGCAGCTTCTACTGGGGAAATCTCTCACGCGTGAAATCACGGAAGGCGCTCCGTGCGCCGTGCTTTGGGTCAAGGAATACGAGGAGCGGCCGTCCTTTGTTGCATCTCTCTTCAAGGCCGGCCATGAGGAGGCAGAAGCGTGACACATCTGAAACAGATGATCTCAAATCTGGTTGATCAGGTGTTCGTTGAAATTGTTAACTACCTGCCACGCGTGGTGGCGTCTCTACTCCTTCTGCTGGCGGGCTGGTTTGTTGCCTGGCTGGCCAAACGCATTATCATCCAGCTCTGTGTGATCTTCAGGGTGCACCATTACCTGCCGCGCATGCGCTGGAGGAATGCGCTGTCAAAAGCGGACGTTCGGGACGCACTGTTCAACTACGTGGGAAACCTGGTGTTCATTGCCGTGTTCATCGTGTTTATTTACGGCGCCCTTTCGACGCTGAAACTGACTGTTCTGTCGAGCCTTCTGGAACATACCATTTTCTTTTTGCCGAGAGTGGTGGGATGTTTTGTCATTTTCGCTGCCGGGCTTTTCCTTTCCAACCGGATTTCAGTGGTGGTCCATATGGCGGTGCTGCGGGAGGGTATCCCACGGGCCTCGCTGATTGCACGGTTCATCAAGGGCGCGCTGGTGATGTTCTTCAGCGCCATGGCGCTGACCGTGCTCGATTTCGCCCGTCAGGTTGTGATTGTGGGCTTTACCGTCAGCTTCGCCACGCTGGGTGCACTGGTTGTGGTTGCAGCCGTAGCCGGTGGGAAGGAAATGTTTCAAAAGATATTTCACTGGCCCGAAGAGAAGTGAGTTTGTGAAGAATAGAATGGATTTCAGCCTCGGCTCTCCCACAATCACGACGTGGGTTGAATCGCCGCTCTACAGGTAACGCTGAAACCACTCCACAGTCAGCCCGATCACAGCAGACTCCCAGGCGATGGATGTAAAGGTGTGGTCGGCCCCGGGGATGATGACTTTCTGTTTTATCCTGGCTCCTGACGCCGCCAGAAAATCTTCGGCATGAGAGAGCGGCACCGTCTCATCCTTGCCGGGATGAATGATCCTTGTCGGCTTTGTAAACCGGCGGATGGCGCTGAGCGGATTGACCTTCGCGGCGTCCCTCAAAAAGCGGACGGAGATATGACGGGCGTCGTACTCAAAATCGCCGGGATGGTTCGGCGATGATTTTCCCAGGTCGCTCGACAACTGCTGGAGAATGGCGGGATGCGCCACGGCGCTCCACAGCGCCAGGGCTTTGGCGTTTGCCCCGCGGGCAACGCAGGCCGCCACGCAGCCTCCCAGCGAAAGGCCGCAAAGCCCTACCCTGGCCGGATCGATTCCTTTTTGCCGCTGCATGAACCGGACTGCGGATCGCGCGTCTGCGATTTCGCTCTGGAGCGTGGCCTCATAAAACGTTCCTTCGGATTCTCCCGAACCATAGAAATCAAATCGCAGGCTGGCAATCCCTTCGCGCGCCAGCGCACGGGCGCACTTGATGAAAATCCAGTGTGATTCCATGCGGTCGCCCGTGAAGCCGTGGAAAAAGACGACTGCAGGGGACCTGCCGCGAACACCCGCCGGCCGGTGAAGCATGCCGCGCAGCATCTTGCGGCGCGGGTTGGGAAACTCAACAAGAAATTCCATACCTGTCAGCTACCTGCCTGGCGTTTGTTTGGTTTTCCAGACAGGCTGTTGCCAACGCACCGCGCTCTTAACGCCATACTGCCGTTCTTGCCCGGGCACGGAAAATGCAGGCCATCCCGGCGACCTTCAATTTGAGCGGGGCTTTGCGTTACCCTTCGTGATCTTGTAACCATCCTTTTGCCAGGATTCGATTCGGCAAAACGACGTAGCCTGATAACCCAACTTCCGAAGTTCCATTGCGGCACGAGAACTGCGCCCGCCGTGGTCGCAGGCGGTGACAATGGTTGTTTCTTTTGAAACGTGCATTTCATTGATCTTCCCGGCGAGAGAATCAATCGGGACGTTAACGGCTTCGGGAATGTGGCCCTTGGCGTATTCTTCGGGGGTGCGCACGTCGAGCACCAGAACTTTTCCTTTATGACCCAGCATCGAGTGGAGTTCGCTTGCGGACGTCTCCGGGACGCCGGAAGCGACAGAAGGATGTTTCTGGGGAAGGGCGGCCAGCGAGGCTGTCAATGCACAAAGCACCACCACGCCCAGGATTAATCTGAGTCTCATCAGGCTCCCTCTCTTACAGATCTCCGCTAGCCAAGCCATTGGGGATTTTGATCGGTACCGTCAAAAGTGCCAGAAGTCTTGAAAAGCTGCAACCCGCCATTGGCCCCGGCCTTTGCAGTTCTTGCCAACAACGCGGCCACCTGGGACTCGCTCATAGGCTTGAAGGTTCGAACAGCTTCGAGCCCTTGGTTGAGGCGTTCCAGCGTGTCGCAGCCGTTGATCACCACAGAGGTGGGCAGATTCATGGCGTAGTGCAGGCATTCGATGGCCGTAAGCACATTGTTGCTGGGAATGGCCCCGAACGCCAACGGCTTCATGCCCAGGACGCCGATGCCATGCTTCACGCAGACCGGTACAACTTCCTTCCCGAAGCTATGATAATGGGGATCCAGAGCATTCAAGGGCATCTGGACAGCGTCAAAGGTGAACCCGTGACTGAGGCCCGTATTCAGCATCTTCAGGTGGATAGCCGGGTCCTTATGTCCTGTGAAGCCGATATACCGCACCTTGCCAGCCTTGCGGGCGGCCAGCGCGGATTCGAAGGCTCCGTTCGGCCCGAAGATGCGGTCCGGATCGCCCATGCGGATTACTTCATGGAACTGGATCAGGTCAATCACGTCGGTCTCGAGGCGTTGCAAGCATTCGTCAAGCTGTTTTTCCCAGGCGCCTTTCACCTGGGCGTCGGTCTTGGTCATCAGGAAGACTTTCTGCCGGTAACCGTCTCGGAGCGCCTTGCCCATCCGGATCTCGCTCGCTCCGTCGTTATAGTCCCAGCAGTTGTCCATAAACGTGACGCCGTGGTCAATCGCCGTCCGGACCAGTCGGATGCTTTCCTGCTCGCTCGACTGCGTGCCGATGTGATATCCGCCCAGCCCCAACAGTGAAACCTTTTCGCCACTGCGCCCAAGCGTTCGGTAGATCATCCCTTGTGATTGTGTCGCTGCCAATGCCTTGTCCGGTGTTGAAGTGCTCAAGCCGCTTCCCGTTATGCCCGCAATCCCCACGGCCATCCGGCCCAGGAAGTCTCTTCGCGACGGTTTCTCGTCCTTGTTTTTCATGCGACAGTCCTCCTTGGTTGGGTCGTCCCCAAAAAGAAAAACGCCATTTTCCCCGGATCGATGCGTGAATCATACCACGACTGCGGGTTCGGTTCATCGGCCAATTAGCCCCGGGAATCAGGAGGCTTGCTCTTTATGACAGAGGTGGATCATTTCCTTTTAAACATCATAGGATCGGTGGGATGGGACAGGGTTTCACGTCGCTGCGGGAAGTTGAGCAGGCAGTGCTGAATCCAAATGGACCATTCGCTATTGTAGGGAAGAAAGACCACGCCGAAAGCTATGCCTACCACGAAATCCTGACACGGATTGACCATCTGGCCGAACAGATTAGTCGATTGCTACCCGGCCAAGGACCAGCGGGAAGATAAGAGTTGGCGCTAACGGCGGACGTATTCCACGCCGTAAAGGGTGACGGCGCCTGGTGGCAGGTTCTGGGCGCGTACGACCCGGGCCGGGAGAAAGACGTTTCCGCCGCCCGATGAAAAGGGAATTGCGACCTCGATTTTGGAGTCTTTTTCATAGGGCCGCCTTCCCTCAAAGCAGAGGCCGCTTCGGGAAACATTGCGGACTCTGACCAGTTCATCTCCGTGTTCACGGCTTTGGATGCAGGCGACGGTTCGCACCTCGTGACGCGCGTCGCGCCGGGCATCCTGCCCGATTCTGGCAGAGGTTTCATCCTCGGCTGTCGGCGCCCGAAATGGCTCGTAGGTTTTCCTCCACATCGTGGAGTCGGTGCACCGCCTGCAAAAGCGCGATAATGTTTCGCTGGATTCGAGGACCTCCAGCTCAAATCCGTCCAGGTAGACCAGTTCGCGTGTATGGCAGGAAAGACATTCAAGAACAATCCTGCCCACTGCGGCGACAGAATCTCCCCGTTGCGGAAAGTTAATGCCCCAGGGAGGCGCCTCCGGGTTCAACAGCATAATCCCGTAGACGTTCTGCCGGGATTTTCCACTGACCCGCGCGACCACCCGTGCCGGTGCCTCCTTGCCCGTTTCCAGGCAGCGAACTGTAATCTCCTGGTCCGATGCCAGATTTTGTTTCAAGCGGACGCGTGCCCCCGTCTGGCTCACTACTTCCGTGCAGCCTTCGCACAGGAAGACGTCGCCAAAAAGGTCGTTGGCGATTACTTCGACAGGCAATGCCAGGCTGACGCGTTCACTTTGCCGCGTCTTGAGGTCAATTACAGCTTCTCTCTTTTCCCACAAACCGTGCCTCCAGAATGCGCAACCTGCTGAATCAGCGACGCAATAACCTTGCCCCTCGGGCGCGTAGCCCTGCCTGGCCGGAATTCCGTGCTTCTTCAAGCCGGGACGATATTCGCGCAGTTCTATCTATCGGCAATGCAAAGCAATGCTTGAGAACCAGGGTCGGAGGACGGGAAGCTGAACATCGGCTGGTGGTCGTATACTTTCAATTTCGAACGGGGCGGCCGGTGCAAGGGAGAACCGGCCACAGCCCATGGCGCTGCTCAAAACGCCCTGCGAACTGCTCGGGAGCACTCAGGTCTACGCATGGGATGGTTCATAGAAATTCGTTTGATTACAAATTGTATGTTTGGGGACGGGTGTTTAAAATGAAATTAAGGTCCAATTGCCAAATGTCAGCCGGTGCTGCGGTGCAGGGCCGGAAAGGGGTGTACGGTCATGGCAGGTGTTGCCCGAGTTTTTACAGGGCCAGGGCGCTGTTCAGGCATAGTTAAGAAGGCCCTCATTATTGCGGTCATGCTTACTTTTCTGGCACTAGGGGGAGGTTTCCCAGAAGCGGCCGGGCAGTCAATTGGCCAGGTTCCGGGAAACAATCCCCAGAGTCCGCGCCAGAGCACGCGGGGGAATCGCTTCCCTGCGGAAACTCCGGATGTCTTCGCGAAAACCAGCCAAAAGCGGAAAAAGGCCCTTATGGATGACAACTTCAAGAAGCTGAAGGAGCACGCCCAGGACCTTGCTGAACTCGCCAAGTCACTCCAGGCTGAGATTGAAAAATCCAATGAAAACGTGCTCTCGCTGGAAATCGTCAAGAAGGCGGACGAGGCCGAGAAACTGGCCAGGAAGATCAAGAATGAAGCCAAAGGGTTCTAGCTTAAGCCGGCTTCGGATGCCGGCTGTTGGTTTCGACCCTCTCCCTTGTACATATGATGGCCCGCCCCGGGCTTATTCGGCTGCAGCCTGAGCCTTTTCGTTTTTCTGTATCCGCATCCCGTAGAACGAACGGTAGACAAAGTAATAAGAGATGGCGAAGAACACGGCAGCCAGGGTGTGTGTCAATCCCGTGCCGCTGGTCGCCGTTAAACGGACCGCAAGCTCCACAGCCAGCAGGCCAAACAGGGTTGTAAACTTGATGATCGGGTTCAGCGCCACTGAAGAGGTGTCTTTGAACGGATCTCCCACCGTGTCGCCCACTACGGTTGCATCGTGCAGAGCCGTTCCTTTTTCCTTAAGTTCCACCTCGACAATCTTCTTGGCGTTGTCCCAGGCGCCTCCAGCATTGGCCATGAAAATAGCCTGATACAGGCCGAAGGTGGCAATCGAAAGCAAGTAGCCGATAAAGAAGAAGGGATCAAGGAAGGCGAAGGACAGGGTGACAAAGAAGACCGCAATAAAGATGTTCAACATGCCGCGCTGCGCATACTGTGTGCAGATGGCCACCACCTTTTTGCTGTCGCTTGCCGAAGCCTTTTCCACCCCTTCCAGGCGTATGTTTGCTTTGATGAACTCCACGGCGCGGTAAGCGCCGGTGGTCACGGCCTGGGTTGAAGCCCCCGTGAACCAGTAGATGATGGCCCCGCCGGAAACCAGCCCCAATACAAAGGGCGCATGGAGCAGGGAAAGCTTGTCCACGTTGGTCGTCAGGCCGTTGGTTAGCGCCATGATGGTGGCAAAAATCATGGTAGTAGCCCCGACCACCGCCGTCCCGATCAGCACGGGCTTAGCCGTGGCCTTGAAGGTGTTGCCGGCGCCGTCATTGGCTTCCAGCATTTCCTTGGCCTGCTCAAAGTTCACGTCCAGGTTGAAATCGCGTTTCACTTCCTGCTCCACATTCGGGACGTGCTCGATCAGCGACAGCTCGTAAACCGACTGCGCGTTGTCTGCCACCGGGCCGTAGGAATCCACCGCAATCGTCACCGGCCCCATGCCCAGAAAGCCGAAAGCAACCAGCCCGAAAGCAAACACGGGCGCAGCCAGCATGATGTTTTCAAGTCCGCGTACACTGACCCATGAGCCGATAGCCATCAGCACCATCATGGTGAGCCCAAGGTAGTAGGCAGAAAAATTGCCGGAGACAAACCCGGATAGAATGTCGAGCGACGCCCCTCCCTCGCGGGCTGACCTGACTACTTCTTTTACGTGCCGGGCTTCCGTTGAGGTAAAAACTTTGACCAGTTCAGGAATCAGAGCTCCGGCCAGAGTTCCGCAGGAGACGATGGTTGAGAGTTTCCACCACAGTGAGGGATCGCCGCCAAGGTCCGGGATGATCAAGGCCGAGCTCAGATATGTGAGGCCGATGGAGGCAATCGAAGTGAGCCACACCAGCCATGTGAGCGGCGACTCAAAATTCATTTTCGAGGCGTGGGCGTAACGGGCTTTTGAGATTGCGCCGTCGAGGTAATAAGCGGCCGCAGCCGCCACCAGCATCACCACGCGGATGACGAAGATCCAAACCAGCAGTTGCACCTGGATGACCGGGTCCTTGACGCCCAGCAGTATAAACGTGATCAGCGCCACGCCGGTCACGCCGTAAGTTTCAAAGCCATCGGCGCTGGGACCGACGGAGTCGCCCGCATTGTCGCCCGTGCAGTCGGCAATCACGCCCGGGTTTCGCGCGTCGTCTTCCTTGATCTTGAAGACGATCTTCATCAGGTCGGCGCCGATGTCCGCGATCTTGGTGAAAATGCCGCCGGCAATTCGCAGCGCCGCAGCGCCCAGCGATTCGCCGATCGCGAAGCCGATGAAGCACGGCCCGGAATAGTCACCCGGAACAAACAGCAGAATTATCAGCATCATCAGCAACTCGACGCTGATAAGCATCATGCCGACGCTCATGCCGGCGCGCACGGGAATCTTGTATACGGGATACGGCTTGCCTTCCAGGCTGGCGAAGGCGGTGCGGGAGTTGGCAAACGTGTTCACGCGAATGCCGAACCACGCCACGCTGTAACTTCCCAGAATTCCCACCACGCTGAACAGCAGAATAATGGCTACCCTGAACACCTGGTAATGGAGGAGCACTCCAAAATAAAGGATGATGATGGCGGCTATGAAGACCCAAAGCAGAAACAGGAATTTGCCCTGTTGAATCAGATAGGTTTTGCAGGTTTCCCAGATCAGGGAGGAAATGTCACCCATCGTTCGGTGGACCGGAAGGTTCTTCAGGCGTTTGTACATGACGAGGCCGAACAAAAGCCCGAAGAAGCAGAACAGGATGCCGAACAGCAGCAGGTTGTGGCCGCTCATTCCCAGGAAATCGACCTTGGTGAGGTCGGGGAGCTTCAGATTGGCTTCACCCGCGGCGGCCTCGCCCGTCTGTGCGAAGGCGGCTGTCGCGTTGAGCAGAGTCAGGGCGGCGCCGGCCATGGAAGCCTTCACAATAAAGCGCCAGGCGGACCATGTCCCAGACAGCCCCTGCACCTCAGCTTTACGCTGTCTGCTGATGGCGGTCGATATAAGGCGTAAAAAGCAGCTTGAAAAACGCATAAAGAACCTCGAGCGGATTGGCATTGAGACGATTAGCAGGGGCAGGCTCAACAGTAGAAGTACAGACGGAACGGTCATTTTTCTTCCCTCGCATCCAGGCGGTTGTCCGCTGAGGCGGCAATTGCCCGGAAAGCCTCAAGTATGGAAACCAGTGGATTGTTGATACGGTTGCACAGACCAGCCTAACGGGTAAGTCCTTAGTCCTAGACTTATAGCACATGCCAAAAATCGGCGTCAAGGGTATGCAGGCCCACCTTACCTTGGCAAGGTATTGATTTTCATTGAGATTGGGTGATTGGCGACAGGAATCACGCCCTGGTCCTTCTCAACCATCCAATCGCTTACTTCTGCGCTGCCCACGCCATGCCGTCACACCCCGGCCCGGCATCAATCTTCTTCTCGACTTTCCAGGTGTGAAGGTTGATGACGGCTACCTGCTTGCTGTGGTCGCAGGAGACAAAAGCAATGCCTCCGTCGGGCCGGACCAGAACTTCCTGCGGCGCTGCTGGAACGTCAATGGTGTGGACTACTTTCCAGGTTTGCAGGTCAACCGCGGCAACCTGGTTCTTATTGATCACTGCAACCACCAGGTAGCGGCCATCGGGGGTTGCGGCCGTGCCGTATCCGATGCCAGGCAGTTCTACCCAATGGGCCACCTTGTTGGTGGCGGTGTCGATCACGGCCAGCCGGGGGCTGGTCTGGTCAGACGTAAATGCGTAGCGGTCGTCGGTGGAAACCGCAATCCGCTGCGTTTCTTTGCTGATGGGGATGATGGCAAGGGTTTTTCGCGCCGCGACGTCCAGCACCGAGACTGTTCCCGGGCCGACGTTCGCGGTGTAAATGCGGCGGCCGTCATGGGAAAACGCCAGCATGTGCGACTCGCGCTGTCCGGTGGGAATGGAGCCCACAATTTTGTTGGTCTTCGGATCGATGATGGTAACAGAGTCAGCCAGTTCTGTGGAAACGTAAAGCATCCCGTCGGCGGGGGAGAAATGGGCGCAATGCGGGCGCATCGGGCGCTCCAGGTTGATGGTTGAAACCACCTTGCGACTGGCAAGATCGATCACATCAATGGTTTGCCCGTCGGTGCCCGGTTTGCCGACTCCGGAATTTCCATAGATGGGGGCGTAAGCGGTCTTGCCGTCCGGCGAGACGACCACCTCGTGAGCTGTAAAACCGGTTTCGGTGACTGTGGCAATCTCTTTGCCGGCCATCGGGTCTACGATCCCTATTGTGTTATTCCCCTTGTTGTCCACCACCAGCAGCCCGCGCACCGATGACCGGGAGGGTGACCTGCCGGAGACCCCGAAAGCAATGAATGGAAGAACCATAGCGACGCCCACAATTGTTGTAGAAACTCGTGTGATCATCATGATGTTGCCCCTCTTATTTATCCGGAAGAATTTGACTCTGCTGCGGCATACGGCCGCAGGATAAATAGAATCGCGCACAACCGTTCTTTGCCGTGAAAAGAACCGCCGGATGCCCCAGGACACCAAACCTCAAGGATTCTGCGCAGCGCGGTCCTGCGCCCGGTTACTGGACCTTATCACGCGCTGCTTCACAACCGTCGCACGGGCAAAGGTCGCGCAGATAATCGAAAGTATAGATGCCGGTGGAATGCCCGTCACTCCAGTAAATCTGCAGCGCGTAGCGTCCCACCAATTCCGCTTTTTCCGGTTTCAGCGGACCAGAGCCGAACATCGGCAGCGGCCCGGGCTCCCACGGCGCAGCCGCTTCCGTGTCAAGGCACGTGGCGCATGGGCACCGGTCGCGAAGGTACTGGTATGAAAATGCGCTGTGATGTCCGTCCGCCCATTCAATCACCAGTTCGTTGCCTTCGCCATGCAGCCGAATCGTCCTGGGAGTTGAGACCACTTCCTCACTCCGTAATGATTTGCGGAACCTCTTCGCCGGCTCGGCTCACCTGATCTGAAAGGGCCTTTGCCACGGCCTGATAAGCCTCAGCCAGCGGCGAATTCAGATCGAGGGCAATCGGCCGGCCCGCATCGCTCTGGATTCGAATCTTCGGATCGAGCGGAATTTCGCCCAGAAAGGGAATTCCCAGCCGGTCCGCCGCCTCCCTCGCCCCGCCGTGCCCGAAGATTTCTTCCCGGACGCCGCAGTGAGGGCAAACATAATAACTCATGTTCTCGACGATTCCCAAAATGGGGATGTTCAATTTCCTGAACATGGCAATCGCCTTCCAGGCCACGTCGAGCGCCAGGTCTTGCGGCGTTGAAACAATAACCGCGCCGGTCAGCGGAATGGTCTGTGAAAGGCTCAACTGGATGTCGCCAGTGCCCGGCGGCAGGTCCATCACCAGGTAATCGAGGTCGCCCCAGTTGACGTCGCCCAGAAACTGCTGGATGGTCTTGTGGAGCATAGGGCCGCGCCAGATGACGGCTTCATCCTGCGGCAGGAAGTATCCCATGGAGATGATCTTGATGCCCCATTCCACCGGCGGCTCGAGTTTGCCTTCCACCACATGCGGTTCCTGCTTGCCGCCCATCAGGGAGGGAACGCTGGGGCCGTAAACGTCGGTATCCATCAGGCCGACTTTTGCTCCCTGGCGATAGAGCGCCACGGCAAGATTAGCCGCCACGGTGGACTTTCCCACTCCGCCTTTGCCGCTGGCTACGGCGACGGTGGCCTTCACCCGGGGAATCAGGTTCGATTGTGTTTTCGGCGGCGCCGCTGACGGAGTGGCGATTTCGACTTCCACCTTCGGCGCGCCGATGGCCTCAACCGCCTTGCGGATGGCGGCGGCGAGTTGAGAGTTCGCCTTCGGAGGCGCGGCCGCCTTCATCTCAATCACAATCACCGTGCGGTCAGACGCCACTTCGACATCCTTGACATAACCAAGCGAAACAATGTCCTTTTGTTGCGCAGCATCTTCGACGCCCTTCAGCGCCTCCAGCACCTGCTGCGGACTTACTCTCTTGCTCATGCTTTCTCCCGGAACATGTCCCCTTCTGGCTTATTAAGCATTCTCAGGCGCGTGCGGTGAATTGTCAAACTTCGTCCCGTGGCCTTATTGAGGCTGCCTGACCAGGCGCGCGATTGCATGGAGAAGGTCGTACTTGGTTAGTATCTCGTACCGGTGCTCGCCGAGATCGATGAAGACTGCCGGGCAATCCCGTGTGATGCAGGACGTGACCTGGTCAATGACGGCCGAAGGAGGCAGCACCGGGAAAGCCTCGCGCATCACTTCACGCACCACAAGCTTCTTGAAGTCCTTGCCCTGGAGCGTGAGGTCCAGGATGTCGTCTTCATAGAGCGCGCCAACGGGCGTCTCATCTTCAAATACCGGAAGTTGCGAGAAATCGTGGGCCTGCATCCGGTCGAGCGCCTCGGCGAGGGAGTCCGAAGGCGCCAGCTTCACCAGTTCCCGCGGCTTGTCCATGGTGGCCTTGGCCTGCACAATGTCCGCGGCTGTAAGCGGCAGACCCGACTCAAAGTAGCGGTTGTCTCTCATCCACTCATCGTTATAGACCTTGCTCAGATAGCGCATGCCCGTGTCGGGGATGAAAATCACTACAAAATCTTTCTCGGTGAGAGAAGGAAGTACCTGCATGGCTCCGGCAACGGCCGTGCCGGCTGAGCCGCCGGCAAAGATGGCGTCCATCCGTGCCAGCTTGCGCGCCCAGAGGAACGAATCCTTGTCGTTTACCTGTACGACATCGTCAATCACACTGAAATCGAGCGCCTTGGGCAAAAAGTCTTCACCGATCCCTTCCACCTTGTAGGTTTCCGCCTTGCACGGCACGCCTGTACGGAAGAAGTCATGAAGGATCGACCCGATTGGATCGACACCGATAATCTTCACTTCCGGGTTTTGTTTTTTCAGATAGCGGCCGATGCCCGTGATGGTTCCGCCAGTCCCCATGCCTGCGACGAGGTGGGTGATACGTCCTTCGCTGTCTTCCCAGATTTCCGGCCCCGTCGTTTCAAAGTGGATGGCCGGATTGGCGGGATTATCGTACTGGTTGGCGTAGAAGGAGTTTGGGATTTCCCGGGAGAGCTTCTTTGCCACGGAGGTGTAGCTGCGGGGGTCGTTGGGCTCTACCGCAGTCGGGCACACAATCACTTCAGCGCCCATCGCTTTGAGCAGGTCAATCTTTTCTTTCGATTGCTTGTCCGTGATGGTGAAAATGGCCTTGTAACCTTTGATGACGGCCGCGAGCGCGAGGCCCATTCCGGTGTTGCCGGAGGTTCCCTCAATGATGGTGCCGCCGGGCTTTAACAAGCCGCGCTTTTCGGCATCTTCGATCATGGAGATGCCGATGCGGTCTTTGACGCTGCCGCCGGGGTTCAGGTAGTCGCACTTGGCGTAGACCTGGGCCCTGAAGCCGCGTGAAAGGCGGTTGAGTTTGACGAGGGGCGTGCGGCCGATGACCTCAAGAACATTGTTATATCGCATATGAACACCGTTCGCTCAAAGGTTTCGTGCCATTATAACCCACTACCGGCGGCGAACGGCGAGAGGTGGTGGCGGCGAGGTGAACCTCTGCTCCTTTTCCGCTGCGAGATTCCGCAGGGAGCAGAGGTGTCATCGAGGGTGCCAAAAACAAGCCCCCGCACGTCATTCCGAGGACCGAGGTTCCTTGTCGGCCGGAGGAATCTGCTTTGTTTTCAGTCATTCGATCAAAAGCAGATCCTTCCACCGCCATGCGGGATCAGGATGACGTGAAACCGGGAGTGTTTCAGCAACACCGACAGCCGCTGGATGTCGCGGAGTGGAACTGGGCGCGTTACGCTGACGGCGCAGGCTGCCCATCAGGATGTTGCGGCCGCGATGTTCTCCACGTGAATCGTATTTGTGGCGGCGTCAAGAGATCCGTTCACGGTGACTTTGTCACCGGCAAATTGCTCGGGTTTCTTCTGGTCATCAAGTTGGTAGGTGGTTTTTGTTGCAGGGTTATAAAGGACGTAGGTGGCGCCCATTTTGACGCACTCGATGGTGCAATCCTTGGCGTTCTTGACTTTCCCGCCTTGCAGCATCCCCTCATGCCCGCCCATGCCCGCGCACATGCTGTCCATGATTTCTCCGGAAAAGGTGTGAGCGCCCGTTGCGGGAGCGGCGGCCTGGCTCTGCTCCGCCGTGGCGCCTGACTGTGAACTGGTGCTGGAAGGTTGCTGGCTGCAGGCAACCATAAGCAGAATCAGCGTTCCTGCCAAGGTTAATGCGATTTTCCTCATCTTCGCCCCTTTTCTCCCGGTCCTCCTCCCCATCTGTTTCCTGGTGGTCAGGTTTCTGCCGGGCCGATGCTAACTCTATATCCTTCCATCCTGTCCCCATCTTTCCGGGGAGTCCAGAAGAATTTTTCGGGGCGACGGTTCCTCGTACCCGTTGAGCTAACGGGCCACGCTCTTGATCTTAGCCAGCAATGCGCGTGCCTGGCCCTGCATGGAGTTCTGGATGCTGATGGCTTTCTCGAGTGCAGCCATGGCCTGGCGATGTTCGGGTGGATAGTAAGCCTCGTAGGAATACCCGAGGAAGTAATAAGCTTGCCCCTGCAATTCCGGATTGGCACTCAACAGGTCGGCGGCCTGCTTCAGTTCCTTGATGGCGCCGGCCGTCCGGTGGGAGGCGCCGGTTTTCGCAAGATCCAGGTAGCCGAGCGTCAGGTGAGCCATGCCTTCCTGCGTATTCTGCTGGGCCTTGAACGCTTCATCGGTGACCCCGTCAGGCTTCTTTATTGCGGGAATCAGCGTAATGACCTTTTGGGCGTACTCCGCGGCTTTGGCCTGGTTGGTATTCCGCCGGAGGGCATAGTCGTAGGACACAAGATTCAGGGCCTCGACGTTATTGGGGTCAGCGGCGATCGCTTTTTCCGCATACTCGTCCGCCTTTTCGGGCTGATTGGATTGTGTGTAGGCGATCGCAAAGCGGTAGTTCACCAGGCCACCCTGCTTTTGCGCGGCCTCAGGATAAGCCTGGGTAAACTGTTCAAGAACCTTGATCGCCTGGCTGGAATCCGTAACGGCGGGCAGGAACCGGAAAAAGGCATAGACCATGAAATTAGTGTTGGTCTGGGCGCGGTCCGTGGCGTTCTTTTTGGCGGCTTCAAATTGGTCGGCGCTCTCCGTGGGAGTCCGGGAAACAACCGACTCTGCCTTGATCTGGGCGGGGGCCTTCATGATGAGGTCGAAAGCCTCATCACTGGCCTTGCCACTTGCCATGTAAGCCTGAAGGAGGTCCTCAAGAAAAGGGACGTCAAGGTAGTCCGCGGCGACGGCTTTCTGTCCTGCAGCAATGGCCTGGTCGTACTGCTTGAGTGCAACGTAATTTCTTGTCAGAAGCTGTTCCGCACAATGCAGGTAGGTGGAGTCCTGGTGCTCCTGGGTGAATTTTTCAAGGGCGGCCACCTTGGCATTGGGATCGTCAGCCCCGTTGACGGCAAGCATCAGTTGGTCTTCAGGAGAATTGATGACGACCTTGTAATCCGAGCAACTGTGATCTTGTTGTGCAGCCAGGGGCCAGGACCACACCATGAGGCCTGCGAGCAGGACCGCTTGAAGCAAGCTTCGCATATGAACCTCCTTTAGAACGATGAATTCCGCGACCTTCGCCGGAGTCGAGGGAGAAACCGAGGGACTGTTCGTGCGTAAGCGTCGTAATCGGAACCGTAATGTTCCCGGAGCTCCCGCTCTTCCAGCGGAGTGACTATTAAATACAACAGGAAAGTGACGAATGCCAGCAGAAAAATTGCTGCCGCCCCGGTGAGCAGCCCGAAGGCCAAAAAGCCCAGCATGATGTTGGCATAACGGGGATGGCGAACCCGGGCGTAGATGCCCGTGCCGACGACTCCCCGAAGAGGATGGTTTGGATTCAATTCCGGCAGGCCGGCGAGTTTCTTGAAACTGAATTTCTGATGTACGCGGCGGCTTACCCAGAAGTTGACCGCGAGGAACGCCGCTCCCAGGGCGCAGGTGGCGGCATTGCGCGGCAGCCGGTAGCCGAACAGCAAGTTTCGCATCAGCGCCAGAGGAAGCCCGACCAAGGTCCACACCGGCAGCGCGATCCAGAACGAACGTTACCCGATGCGGCGCCAGTAGTTGACCGCGGGATGAATCAGCAGCCAATAGATGGGAACGGGGAAATAGAGGGCAGCATATAATAACGCCAGACCGTCAATCGCCCTGTTGAGTACAGTGGCCATTTCCTGATTGTGCGGGACCCGCTGAGGCCTTGCTCTACTGGAGTATGATCTTCTGCCAGCCCCCGGCATATTCTATCGCCAAACGAGCAGGGCAGAAGGTAAAATGCCAGTTCTGTAAACTTCAGGAATAAACGGAGGGACGGCTATGCACTTATTTGCATGGGAGGCGGTGCGAAAAGAGCAGATGAACCCCAACGTCTGGCGCAAGGTGGTGAACGGCGAAAAGATGACGGTGGCGCAAATCTCTATCCTCAAAGGCGGCAGTGTACCCGTCCACCAGCATGAGAACGAACAGATGAGCTACGTGATGGATGGCGCGCTGAAGTTTGACGTTGGTGGGCAGGAAGTGATTGTCCGCAAGGGCGAAATTCTGCACATTCCCTCGAACGTTCCGCACTCGGCCGTGGCACTTGAAGATACATTCAATTTCGAGATCTTCGTACCGGTCCGCCAGGATTGGATTACCGGCCAGGACGATTATCTGCGCCGAGGGTAGCCGGGCCACCAGGAGACAAGAATATGGATCTGGGACTGAAAGACCGCGTCGCCATTGTGGCGGCATCAAGCCAGGGATTAGGGAAGGCCGTCGCACTCGGCCTTGCGCGTGAAGGGGCCAAGCTGGCCATCTGCTCGCGAACGGAGTCGAAGATCAGCCAGACGGCGGAAGAGATCCGCACTGAGACGGGAGTTGATGTCCTGGCCCGCGCTGTCGACGTTACGGTGTATGAGCAGGTGCAGCGCTTTGTTGCTGAAACACAGGAACGCTTTGGGCGTTTGGACATCTGCGTGACGAACGCGGGCGGCCCTCCGTCAAAACCATTTTCTGACACCACGGTGGAGGACTGGCAGGCGGGAGTGAACCTCAACCTGATGAGCACCCTCTACTTTGTTCGCGAAGTGCTGCCACTGATGCAGAAGCGCAAATGGGGCCGTTTGGTTACCATCACTTCGGCCTCAGTGAAACAGCCGATTGACAACCTTGTGCTGTCCAATTCCGTCCGTTCGGCAGTGAGCGGATTGGTGAAGACCCTATCCAACGAATACGGGAAGGACAACATTCTGGTAACAAATGTCTGCCCGGGCTATACGCTAACCTCGCGCCTGGATGAACTGTCGGGCAGGCTGGCAAAGGCCGAACGAGTCGATCCCGGCGAGATCCAGCAACGCTGGGCGCGGCAGGTCCCGCTGGGGCGCCTGGGCAGCCCCGAAGAGTTTGCCAATATGGTCGTTTTTCTTGCCTCTGAGCGCTCCAGCTACATCACAGGCGTTTCCATTGCCATCGACGGCGGCTTCGTCAAAGGCGTTTATTAGAGACAGGTCATCTGCCCGTAACCTGTTCATTCGCTTGAACTGCGAGCTGCAAATCCCCATCCCACCCCAGCGCCCGCTTGTCGAATTGTTGCCTTACCCCGTAGAATGGTAGAGATTGGGGAGGGGTAATCAATGTTCGATAAGGAGGAATCACTTTGCGTTCATCGACTTACCGGATCCTCATTGCCTCTTTGTTTTGCACGCTGATGTTTGCGCTTCAGACTCCTTTGCTAGCGGCGACCGAGAACCATATCGTTTCACCCGCGGAACTCCAACGGGCAACCACCTCCGCTGCCAGTACAAGGCAGCAGAATATTGATAAGGTCGAGAAGTTATTCTCATCCGAACGGGCTGAAAAAACGCTCAAGTCCGCTCATCTTGATGCCGTTCAGGTCAAGAAAGCCGTACCTACGCTGAGTGACCAGGAACTGGCGCGGCTTGCCTCACGTGCCGACAAAGCGCAGAAGGATTTCGCTGCCGGCGCCTTGACCAACGAGCAAATCACATACATCCTGATCGCTCTTGGCGCTGCGGTCCTTGTGCTGATTGCAGTCCACTGAGAACCATGCGACGCATTGTGCGGCGGGGCGTGTGGACATCGGCGTGACGAACGCCGGTGGGCTTCCGGCAAAACCTTTCTCGGGGACTACCGTAAAGGACTGACAGGCGGGCGTGAATCTGAACTTGACGAGCACACTCTACTCTGCGCACGAAGTGCTGCCGCCGATGCGGGACGCAAATCGAGCCGCCTGACCAGTATGGTTTTCTCATCCGTGAAACGCGCCGCGCCCGCTTGTCGAATTGTCGCCTTACCCCGTAGAATGGTAGAGATCGGGGAGGGGCAATCAATGTTCGAAAAGGAGGAATCACTTTGCGATCTTCGACTTCCAGAATCCTCACTGCCTCTTTGGTTTGTGCCCTGACGTGCGTACTTCAGACTCCTTTGCTGGCGGCGGCCCAGAACCATATCGTTTCACCCGCGGAACTTCAGCAGGCGACCGCCTCCGCTGCCCACGCGCGGCAGCAGAACATCGACAAGGTCGAGAAGTTTTTCTCATCCGAACAGGCTGAAAAAGCGCTCAAGTCCGCTCATCTTGATGCCGTTCAGGTCAAGAAAGCCGTACCTACGCTGAGTGACCAGGAACTGGCGCGGCTTGCCTCACAGGCCGACAAAGCGCAGAAGGACTTCGCCGCCGGCGCCTTGACCAACCAGCAAATCACATACATTCTGATCGCCCTTGCGACGGCGGTCATTGTTATCATCTTGACCTGAGAGCTATGCGACGCGTTATGCGGCCGGGCGTGTGGGCGGTTACGGCGCTGCTTGCAGTATTCTTGTCCGGGGCTCTGGCGGCAGGCGCGGAACTCTGGCTGGACGTTCCCTTTGTCCGGCAGCAGGCTGACGGATGCGGCTCAGCCAGTATCTCGATGGTGATGCAATACTGGCTGCGAGGCAAGGATGCAGCCGTCCCGCCCGCCGCTGACGCCCGCAGCATTCAGCTCGCGCTTTACCGCCCGCAGGCCAAAGGCATCTACGCCTCCGATATGGAGCGCTACTTCCGAGAGAACGGTTTCCGCGCGTTCGCCTTTCGTGGAACGCAGGAAGATCTGCAGCACCACCTGGCCAAAGGCCGGCCGCTCATCGTCTGCCTGAAAGATTCCGGAAAGTCCGGACCTCTCCATTACGTGGTAGTGGTCGGGCTTGAACGTCAGGAAGGAACCGTCGTGGTGAACGATCCGGCTGAGCGCAAGCTTTTGAAGATGGACCTCGGTAATTTTGAGAAGAGATGGCGGCCGATGCACAACTGGACTCTGCTGGCGGTCCCCGAGCCGAGGCATTGAGAACCCGTGCAGCGGTTTTCCTCTTCCTGCTGGCGCTGCCTCTTGCCGCCCGTGCTCAGAACGCCTGCCGTAGTGCCGTTGAACTTCAAGAGCTTTCCAATCAAAGCCAATGGAATCGCATCCTGCGGGCCACCAGCCAATGTCATGCCGAATCAGCGGACATTAATTACTATCGCGGTCTGGCCTTCGCCGGGCTCGAGCGATGGGACGAGGCGAAGGCCGTGCTCGCATCCGGAGAAAAAAACTACTCGCACGACAAGCGCTTCCCGGTGGAACTAGCCGGAGTGGCCTTCAAGCAGAAGCGCTTCCCGGAGGCGGAGCGCCATCTTCAGCGCGCTCTGCGGCTCGACCCTCACGACCGCTATGCCATCAACTTTCTTGCCACTCTCTACTTTCTTGACGGCAACCTGGAGGCCGCTCTCAAGTACTGGAACCGGATTGGCAAGCCGCGGATCAACCAGATCAGGACGGACCAGCAGCTTCACATCGATCCGGCCCTGCTGGACCGCGCGTTCACCTGCTCGCCGGCCAGCGTCCTGACTCTGGGACAGTATCGGACCACTCTTCAGCGCCTGCACCAGCTTGGAGTTTTTACCAATTTCCGGCTGGATCTTGTGCCTGCCGCCGGCGAAGATCCGGAAACGCTGGACCTGTCGCTGAGCGCCGTGGAACGAAACGGCTGGGGACCAAACAAAGCTGGCGCGTTGATTTCACTTCTGCGCGGGCTGCCGTATGAAACTGTTTACCCGGAGGTCTACAACCTTCGACGCTCCGCCCTCAACATCGATTCGCTTTTCCGCTGGGACAGCCAAAAGCGCCGCGCTTTGGTTTCCGTCACAGCTCCTCTCTCAGGCAACCCCAAGTTCCGATACCGATTCTACGCCGACGGTCGCAACGAAAACTGGAATATTTCCCGGACCTTCCTTCAGGCGCCCGTGCCGGTCGAGGCTTTCAACATGGAAAAGCTGGAAGTGGGTGGAGGAATCGAGTCCATTGCCACCAGCCGATGGAACTGGGCTGCCGGATTGAGTGTTTCCGACCGGCGCTTTCGCAATCTGCCTGCTGGCGCCTCCACGGCCGACCCTGTTTTCACCAATGGCGCCGCGGTGGAAGTCCGCGCGCGCAGCCATTATGATCTCGTCAATATTCCGGAAAAACGTTTCACACTTGGCTCAGGTGTTCGGGGAACCTTTGGCAACTTTTCCGCACAGGGACTTGGCCGTTTTGGGAGGTTGCAGGGTTCGCTTGGAGCGCACTGGATTCCGCAGGCCCGCGGTGATGATTTTGAGATGACGGAAGGAATTTACGCAGGCGGAACCTTTGGCCGCGTCCCGTTTGACGAACTTTTCATACTGGGGCTGGAGCGGGACAACGATCTGCCCCTTCGCGCACATATCGGAACCGAAAACGGGCAGAAGGGAAATGCACCGCTTGGCCGCGACTATGTGCTCTCAAACTGGGAAGTCAATAAGAACCTATACTCGAATGCATGGTTCAAGCTCCGGCTGGCGCCCTTTGTTGATACGGGCAGGACCTACGGCCGCTCCGACGGCTTTGGCTCCCGCCAGTGGCTCTGGGATACAGGCGCGTCGGTCAAGCTCCGACTCCTGGGTGGGGTGGGCCTTGTATTCACTTATGGAAAGGACTTGCGGACCGGCAGAAACACTTACTACTTCACCACCACAGGCGAAGGCGGAGCGAGTCTGATTCCCTAGCGGCATGTAACGTAAGAGGATTGCCAAGTCCGGAGGGCGTCACCCTGAGCGTAGCGAAGGGTCGCGGCATTTTTCTTCAGGGAAATACGGGGATGCTTCTCCCGCTTCGCGGGATCAGCATGACAGCGGCCAGCCGAGAGACCGTGTTTGAGATGCCTCAATGAGACTAATCTGCAGCGTTCTTACTTCTCATTCCGCTGACCGTACTTTCACGCCGGCCAGTTCTTCGAGAAAAGTAACCACAGCCGCGTAATCCAGCTCGCCTTTGCCCTGAGCCCGGGCGGCGGCGTACACTTCCTTCACCGCTGCGGTTACCGGCATCGGAACCTCACGGGCGAACGCGGCTTCCATGGCCAGCGTCACGTCTTTGTGCATCCACTTGAGCGGGAAGTAAGGTGTGAAGTCACCTTTGAAAATGAAAGGCGCTTTGAAGTCGGTCAAAGCGGCGCGCGCCATGCTGTTCTGGACAATTTCCATCATCACTTCCGGCCGCACTCCGGATTTGACAGCCAGCACGAAACCTTCGCAGAAAATTTCGACCATGGTGGACTGGATGGCGTTTTGCGCCAGCTTGGCGGAAAGCCCCGCCCCGTAGCTTCCGCAGTAGATATGTTTCTTGCCCAGCACTTTCAGCAGCGGCATCGCACGGTCGAAAGTTTCACGCTCGCCACCGATCATGAAAGTCAGTTCACCCTTTTCGGCGCCGTGCTTGCTGCCCGTTACCGGGGCATCCAGGAAGCTCGCTTTTCTGCCGGCCGTGGCGCAGGCCAGCTTGCGGCTGACCACGGGACTGATGGTGGCAGAATCGATGACGATGGCGCCGGGCTTGATGGTCTGTAAAACTCCTTCCTTTCCCATGATGACTTCCTCTGAAGCCGCGGAGTCACTCACAATGCTCAGCACGTAATCGGCATTGCGCGCTGCTTCTGCTGGTGTTGCGGCAACCTTTGCCCCGGCCTTCTTAAGCGGTTCGGCCTTTTCGGGGGTTCGGTTATACACGGCCACCTTGTAGCCGGCCTTGACCAGATTCAGCGCCATGGGCTCGCCCATGATCCCCAGACCTATGAAGCCAACAGATTCTGCCATTGAATGCCTCCTTCAGATAGGTTCCCGGAATTAATGCACAGGTCTTACCTTCGCCGCTCACACGCCTCGGCTTGCAGGGAAACCGGGCGATACTACAAGTCCCCAAAATCAAGCCAGAGCCGCACGTCGCGGACGTTGTTGCCGGTGTACCCCGTGTCGAGTGTATCACCAAGAGTGCGGAAGAAATAATAGGAGTCGCTCTCGGCCATGTAACGCGCCGGATCGAGCCCCAGCGCCCGAGCGCGGGAAACGGTCTGCCCGTCGGCCACTGCTCCGCTGGAAGGGCTGTTGCCGTCGCGGCCGTCGGTCCCGGCGCTCAACACCACGCGGTTCTGATGTTCGATTTTTTCGGCGGCGTAAAGCACAAAAGCCTGGTTGCGTCCGCCCATGCCTGAACCCGTGACCTCGCAGGTGACTTCGCCGCCCACAACCAGTGCAACCGGCTTTCCCGGATGTTCCTCGGCCAGCGCGTCCAGTGCCATCAGGTTTCTGTCGGCGACTTTGCGATAGTCCGCGTCCCACTCGCCGGAATCGACCTCGCAAATAAACCCTTGCCGCTCCAGCGAGTGTCTTGCGGCTTCGACAGCCTCGTGGTTCGAGAGCAGGCAAACGTATTCGGAGCTTCTGAAACAAGCGTCGCCGGGCTTCGGCGTTTCCTTGAGTGAATGTCCCTTGAAATGCTTGCGAATCGCAGAAGGCATCTTTGGAACGAGCTTGTTCTCCTCCGCCAGCCTGTAACATTCCTCCAGCGTGGAATCATCCGGCAGCGTGGGTCCCGATGCCACCATCGAGGGCAGATCGTCCGGGACGTCGGAAACGTACAACGTCAACTGGCGCGCGGGATGCGCGGCCTCAGCCAGTCGCCCACCTTTCACCGCCGAAACGTGCTTGCGCAGGACGTTGATCTGCTCGATGGGCAATCCGCAGGTTACCAGCACCCGGTTGAACTCGACCATGTCCTTCAGTGACACTTTGGGGTCCAGAGGTTTTTCAAACAGCGCGGAGCCCCCGCCCGAAATCAGGAAGATGACCACTTCGCTGGGCCCGAGTTCGGAGACCATTTCAAGCGCTGCCTCGGCCCCCGCAATGCTGTTCGGGTTTGGGTAAGGATGGCCGCCTTCAAAGTAGAGGAAATTCTTCAGCCTCGAGGCTGCAAGGGCAGGCGCTACCACGACCCCGGAAGCAATCCGCCCTCCGAGAATCTCGTCCAATGTTGCGGCCATCTGGCCGGCCGCTTTGCCAATGGCAATCACATGCGGCGGCCAGGTAAGCGGTACGCTTGTTTCGTCAGCAAGAAGCGCCTGGTCAGAGAGCGACAGCTTCTGCAGCATCGTCTTGCGGAGATCGATGGCGGCGATGATCTCATAAAAAACGTGCCGCGCAATGGCCTTACCGTGTTCGTAGGAAGGCCCGGCCGAACCCGGAATTTCATTTTGAACGCTCATCTGGCTCCTGGCACTTCTATCCTGTTCCGCTTTCCAGTGACTGCTGCAAATTCTTAATTATTGAAAAGCCAGACGCGAATGGCAAGAGGAGGTTGTCCGGGAAAGTTGGTTCCTTCCAGTCGCTATCCCATTCACCAGGATCTCAGGACCCCGCGTGGGGACCTAGGCCAGTCAGTGTAGTTTTGGAATTTGGGATGGTCTGTGAGACAATCGAACCACAAAAGTGGGGGTGCAGCATGAAGTACCGAATCGCTGTGTGGGCCAGTGCGGGATTCCTGGTTGCTGGCTGCTGGGCAATCTACGGCATTGTAAGCAGGCCTCCGGCGCTGACTTCTGCCGACCCCATCTTGCCTCTTGTGCGTTTAACCTGCCCGATTTCAAACCTTGGTTTTTACCCCCTTAAACTTTACTGGGTCCTTCTTGCCAATGCCGCAACCTATGCGCTGCTCGGTCTGGTCGTAGAAACCCTGCGACGAAGAGTGCGGAGGGCGTAATATTTCAAAGCGCAGACGCCGGCGACCCTTCTGCCAATCGAAAGCAGTTGAGACGCAAAGTATTCCACACCCCCTTCTGCGCTGCAGCGGGCGCAATCATGAATAGATCTCGGGATTCACAACATTCGCTGGCCGCTCGCCTGCCAGCATGTCCAGCAGGTTCTTGACAGCGAGTGTTGCCATCCTGAGGCGCGTCTCGCCGGTGGCGCTGCCGATGTGGGGCGCCAGGACAACGTTCTCCAGGCCAACCAGATTCTGATTAACGCGCGGCTCACCTTCAAAAACATCCAGGCCTGCGCCGGCGATCCTCCGGCTGCTGAGCGCCTGCACCAGAGCTTCTTCATCCACCACGGGCCCGCGCGCCGTGTTGACGAGAATGGCGGTGCTCTTCATCAGGCCGAGTGCCTTGTTGTCGATGATGTGGCGCGTTTCAGGAGTCAACGGAACGTGCAGGCTGACGTAATCGGATTTGCGAAGCAGGGTGTCGAGCCCGACATACTCGGCGTGCAGTTCGCGCTCGACGCTTTGTTCGGCCCGGTG
Source organism: Terriglobia bacterium (assembly GCA_035576145.1). Taxonomy (GTDB): domain Bacteria; phylum Acidobacteriota; class Terriglobia; order UBA7540; family UBA7540; genus SCRD01. Next base: position 6,177 of record DATLWV010000296.1, on the reverse strand, counting down.
CCGTGCGAAATAGAGGACGCGCATGGAAAACCCGAGCCCGCGGCGCGCCATCGGTTGGCCGATGCCCCCAAACCCTACCAGCCCGAGCGTTTTGTGGTGAACGTCCAGCCCGTGCATCAGTCCCCATTGCCAGCGATCCCATCGTCCCTCGCGAACGTAGCGGTCGGCTTCGATTGCGCGGCGGGCGGTGGCGAGCAGAAGCATGAAGGCAAGATCGGCGGTTGTCTCTTCGAGTGATCCGGCGGTGTTGGTGATGGGAATCCGCCGGCGGTTGCAGGCTGCAACATCAATGTTGTCGTAACCAACGCCGCAGTTGGAGATGGCCCTCAACCGGGGCGCCGCCATCAAGACCTCTTCGTTCACCTTGGCGGAGTTGACCAGTATGCCTTCCACTTCGCGGCACTCTTCGGCAAGTTGAACAGCAGGTATGGCAGCGTCCTGAGAATAGCTTCGCACCTCGCAGGCGTTCGAGAGCATCTCCAATGCTGGAGCGGGCAGCGGACGAGTGACATAAACTTTTGGCTTCATAGTCCCTTTCAAGTTTCAGCGGGATAGTCGAGTGGTTTGATATCACGCCTGGGCGGGATCCGTCAACCCGGCCGGGAGCTACAACGGCGGCTATTTAGGAGAGAGGGACTCAGCGGAAGACCCGAGTCAGTCAGATCCTCCGCGATGACTGAGTGGTGGACGCGTGCGCGGATCTGATTTCGGCACCGACTTGGAGATTGCTTTGCCCGCATCAATATACGCCAGTAGTAGCAGGTCGTTGTGTGCGGTGGCACGGTCAACAATCTCCCAAGCCGGCAAGGCAGGTCCTCCCAATACACCGTTTTGCCACTCCAGGCGAACGAATACATTCTTTCCCGGACCCGTATCAACAAACACAGGTACTCCTTCTTTTCCGCTCACAGTGTGCCGGCCTGGCGAAGTGTTGATAACAAAAAACCTCCCGCGCTTTATTTTTGCCACCGGGATACCGTCGAAGCGGACTGTGAACCACGAGCGTGCAGGTGTGTAGTGTTGTACGTAGACAAAGACTTCAGAAAGGTTTTCCGCCCTCGCAGAAACCGCCAAGGCTAGAGAGAAGAATACAGCAACGCCGACGATTGCCCGCATCTGGAACTTTCTCATGACTCGAACACTATACCCCAAGATGCCCCTCCCTGCCTCCGGCCCCTGCTTTTCCGTGAGAAGGCCAAAGCGTCAACGCTCCGAACCTAATCTGTTTCGAAAGTTGCCATCGAGCAATCAGCACGCAAAGTAGTATGAGTCAGGACGAATCGCTACGAAAGGCGTGCGCGGTTATAATGGACGCCCGGACTGCAATGGCACACGAAAACGACACTGATTCTCTCCGCGCGCTGCAGCACGAGGTTGAAGCTTTCATCCAGTCCCTCACGCACCCCGTGGTGGTTGAAGATGAGGTGGAACTGTTCGACCTGACCTCGGCCAGGTGGCAGCTGAGCATCCAGTTTGACAAGCTGCTTTTTGAAGCGTGGAACCAGGCCAGAACGCTGGCGCGCCGGGTTGAGGAAGTGGCCTATCGCGATGGCGACCGGCTGGGCGTCTTTGTGCGGAAGCCTCACGCCCGGGAAACGTCGGTTATTGAACTCCGCGAGCTTCATCCGAAGCAGCGAAAAGGCCGCGAAGGCGGGCGAACGTCTTTCAGGCAGGAATTCGTGGCCATGCTCAAACAGGAATTTCAGGGCTGGCGGCTTGAAAACGTCAGCAACCGTTCGGACCGCGAGCATTCGTTCTCCACCTGGTACACACGGGGACTCGCGCGCCAGGGCCGGACCGGTTGTGCTGTTATCGGCCTCGGCAAGGATGAAGCGCCTGCCGCGGCCGATGCCGTGCTGGCCTTCAGCCTGATCTGGCTCGACTGGCTGAGGAGCCGTTCGGACAGGACGACGGTGCCAAGGCTTCAGATCTATCTACCCAGCGAGGCTGTTGAGTTGAACGCGCAACGGGCGGCTGCGATCAATCACCGCACCGTGCAGTTGGAAATGTTCGAATGGAATGGCGCGGGCGAACGTCCGGTGCGTGTGAACATTGAGACCACAGGCGATGTGGCAACACGGCTCATTCCGCACCGGCCTAATGAAGCGCTCATCAGCCGCCATCGTAAACTTTTGCGCGGCATGCTGAACGATGACGTCGATCAGTTGACGATGGTCACGGACACTTCCGGGAAGTTCGTCTCAGTGCGCGTTGCTGGCCTGGAAATAGCGCGAATCGAAGGTGACCTTTCACCGAAAATCTACTTTGGTCTCGAGGGAAGCGTCCGCAGGTTGGATGACAGCAGCCGGGACGACCTTCGCGAATTCGTCTCACGCGTGCTCGACCGCCGCAATGCCTCGAGTGAAGATACCACGGACGAGTTCTACCGGCTGCAATCCGAGCGCTGGCTGGAAAGCATGCTGGTCTGCGACATCACCCGGATTGACCCCGCGCTTATGCCGGAGTTTGTCTACTCGCAGGTGCCGGCGTTTTCTCGCACTGACCGCGGCGTGATCGACATTCTGTCTGTGACTCGCGACGGGCGGCTGGCGGTGATCGAACTGAAGCTTGAGGAACAGATCACCCTGCCGTTCCAGGCTCTTGATTACTGGCTGCGCGTGGAGAAGTTGCGGCGGGAAGGGAAGTTCCAGGACTACGGTTACTTTCCCGGCGTGACGCTTGCTGACGCCAAGCCGTTGCTCTATCTGGTTGTGCCGGCCTTCCGGTTCCACTCCACCACAACCCGCGTGCTTCGTTACCTGGATTCGTCGATCAGCGTGATGCAAATCGGCATCAACGATCAGTGGCGCCAGGGCATCAAGGTTCTGTTCAGAAGGGAACTGCGGTCAGGCGTTTGATTCGCGCGCGACGGCAAGCAGAAGGCGTGCACTTTCAGGAAACTCGGTTCAAAACGTTCGGTCGGTATCAAGGAGCAAAGTGACCGGACCGTCGTTGACGAGATCAACGTCCATCATGGCGCGGAACTCGCCCGTTTCAACCTTCACTCCGAGGTCTTTGAGCGACTGCACAAAGGCGTGGTAGAGCGGCAGCGCGTCATCCGGCGCGGCGGCATCCGTATAGCTAGGTCGGCGTCCCTTTCGGCAATCACCGTAAAGAGTAAACTCGGAGACTGCCAGCACGCCGCCACCGGCCTCGCAGACGTCGAGGTTCATGCGGCCTTCGTGGTCGTCGAAGATCCTCAGCCGTACGATCTTTTCCGCCAGGGCCTTGCCGGTCTCGGGTGTGTCCCGTTTCGCGATGCCGACCAGAACCAGCAGTCCCGGGCCGATCCGACCTATCACCTTGCCCTCCACGCGGACTTCCGCTCTTTTCACCCGCTGCACCACCGCTCGCATTGGTAAGCGCTCCTTCCCCGCAGCCGGCCATTGTATCGAACCTGCCTACCCTTGTAACGCCTTCTGAGGTTAATTGCGCAAGGGCGTGGAACACTGTGCAAATGTTACTCGGTGTTGCATAATTGAACACTTTTATAAAAGATTACTAATTTTGGCCTGCTTTTAAAATTGTAACTTATTGATATAACAACACTTATATATTTTCGTCCCAAACGTCCCAAACGTCCCCAACGTCCCATTTTGGGAGTTTAGGCTTGAATTGTGGATGGGACACGGGCAAGGCCACTGAGCGCGGCCGGCCCGGAAGAGGTCCCGGCGCGACAAGGGGGAGGTGTGTCCTGGAGACGCAAATGAACGCTGTAAGCACGCAGTCGCAACCGGGTTTGAGAAGTCCCGCGGCGCCGGCCATTCCGAACCTTCCCGCCGAGCGCCGTCTTGTTCAACGGGTTTTTGAGCGCTGCAATGAGGCGATTTCCGAGGCCTGCGCGGGCTCTTCGGTGCCGGAGGAATTTCTGGGCGCGTTGGTGGCGAATGAGAGCGGCGGCGTTGCAGACGCCACGCGTTTTGAGCCTGCGGTCTACCGTCATCTTCTGGCGGTGGCCGAGGGCCAGTCGCCTTCTTACGGAAACATCAACGTGACAAACCTCAACCGCGAGGTTGGCCAGCTGCTTCCTGCCAACGACGCCGCGCGCCATGCGCGTTACATGACGCACGGTTTTGCGGACGTCCATTCCCGCGACATCCAGAAGGCGACGGACGATGCTCTGCGCCAGCTCGCCACCTCCTGGGGTTACACGCAGATCATGGGTTACCACATGGTGGGCCGGCCGGGCGGGGTCCGCCAGCTTCTTCAACCTCGATTTCATTTCCGCATGGCGATCTGGCTGCTCTCGGAGTTTGCCGTCGATTTCCATCTCGATCCCGCAAACGATTTCACGGAGATGTTCTGCTGCTGGAACACGGGCCGCCCTCACGGCCGCACTTACGATCCCGGCTACGTCGGCAAGGGCCTTGCGCGGATGGAGATTTACCGCCAGCTCCGGCAAACGCAGCAGGCCGCGCGTTAAGGACGCGGCCCGGTCTTCAGCTTTCGAACGCGAATTTAACTGTTTGGTTAAATCAAAGGAGGGGCAATGATGATTCACGCAGTGACGTTCCTGGTGGGATTTTCTGTAGGCCTGGTATTGGCCGGACTTTTTGAGCAGCGTGCCGTCAGGGAAGTGATCAGTCTTCGGACTTACCTGCGCGCCGAGCTTCAAAGGCTGGCGGTGAGGCTGTAAGGCAATTACGAATTATGAATTACGAATTACTAAGACTTGGGGGTAGGGGAGCTCTCTGCGGCCTCTGTGGCCCGCAAGTCTTAACACAGAGAGCACAGAGATCCTCCGTGTCCTCTGTGTTAGGGCCTTTCAGATCACAGAGAGCACGGAGAAAGCGCGGGAAGAAATTATGAATTATGAATTACGAATTACCAATTACCAACCCGGGGGTTAGTCGCACGCCTCAATCAATTGGAGTGTGCAGCACCCGATCTCGATCTTTCGGTAACTCGTAATTAGTAATTCGTAATTGACGCGGCGTAATGCCCTAACGAAACGAATGCCCGGCAGTCCCATCCGGTGGGACGGCCGCTGCAAAAAAGAAGACCATGCGCGAATACGTGAGGCAGCTTTTTTCTGAATCCGGTCAGGCAAGTTTCGGACGCACCGGCTCATTCTTCGGCCTGGTGCTCGCAGGCGGCTGGGTCTCATATCTGGTCTGGACCACGCACCACCTACCGGACCTGCAGGGTCTCACCGTTTTCATTTCCACGCTTTACGGGCTCAGCAAGACGGGCGAGACCGTGCAGCGGGTGATGGGGAAAAAGGATTGAGCGATTGTGTGATCGGGTGATTGAGTGATTTAGAAACCTCAAGGCCGCAACCTGTAAGGCTTCAATCACTCAATCGCAAAATCGCTTAATCACTCAATGGTTACGGACATGGCAAACATTGAAGCACTGAAAAATTTGATGCGTCGGGTCCCGGTTGTGGTTTGGCTTGCCGTGGGAGGCCTGCTGGTGGGTGCGTTCTGGTTGCAGCAGCACGATGCGCGCATCCGCCGGCAGGTGGGGCTTCAGCAGTTGCGGAGCGAGACTTCCGCCGAGGTGGCGGCGCTCCGCAAGCAGGCCGCGCAGGCTGTGGAAAAGGCAAACGTGGAAAACGCCAAAGCGATTCGAGAACTTGAGCAGCGCCGGCAGCAGGCGGAGCAGCAGAACCGCCATCTGGCCGCGCAACTCGACCGGTTGCGCAAGCAGGCGCAGATCCAGGCTGGCGAGGTGGCCACTCTTCCTATATCGGAAATAGTGACACGGGTGGCCGCCCAGCTTGGACTCAACTCTGGGGATGTAGTGCCGGCACCCAGCTCCGCAGACGCTGAAGGCAAATTGCAAGTTACGAATGACGAATTACAAAAGCCCGGCGTCAAGTCCGCGCCACATGGAACCGGCAGCCAAAGCCTCTGTGCCCTCTGTGGCCCACAAGCTTTAACACAGAGAGCACGGAGACCCTCTGTGTCCTCTGTGTTGAATATTTTCAACCTACAGAGAGCACAGAGAAGGCTGAAAGAAACAATTACGAATGACGAATTACAACACCCGGCTGTTGCCGCGGACGGAAACGCGGACATCGCCAAGGGCGCGGTATCTGATGTCATGAAGGGGGCGGCTCGATTCGAGTAGGATTTGGTTGTGTGACTAAATCTTACCTTCGAAAGGAGAGCCCCCCATGGAGAAGTTATATGTTGGAGTGGATTTACACAAGAGGAGTTGCTGGGTGACCGT